>CAUJJC010000232.1 GCA_963204975.1 Verrucomicrobiota bacterium
AGGAGCACGCGATCAGCGATGCCGATGCCGAGGGCACCGCCGGAGCCGCCTTCACCGATGACGACGGCGACGATGGGCGTCTTCAGCAGCATCATTTCGCGCAGGTTGTAGGCGATGGCTTCGGCGATGTTGCGCTCTTCGGCACCGATGCCGGGGAAGGCACCAGGGGTATCAATGAGGGTGACGATGGGAATCTGGAACTTGTCGGCCAGACGCATGAGCCGAATGGCCTTGCGGTAGCCTTCGGGGTGGGCGGAGCCGAAGTTGCGCAGGAGGTTCTCCTTCGTGTCACGGCCTTTCTGGTGGCCGACAACGAGCACGCGCTTGTCACCCCACAAAGCGAATCCGGCGGGCATAGCATTGTCGTCGCCGATGTGGCGATCACCATGCAACTCGACGAACTCGGAGCAGATGAGCTTCACGTAGTCGAGCATGAAGGGGCGTTGGGTGTGTCGGGCGATCTGCACGCGCTGCCAGGGATTGAGATTGGAATTGATGTCCTTCTGTAACTCGATGAGGTGGGTTTCGAGCTTGGAGATTTCGATGGCGATGGCCGGGCTGGGCTTGGAGGCTTGCTTGCGCTTCAACTCATCGATCTCATCGCGGAGCTTGAGGACAGGCTTTTCAAATTCGAGGACTTGCTTCATGGGATTCGATCAAAGGGGAGGTTATTGCACAAGGCTGAACTTCGCGCCCTTGCGCAGGATGGGAAAAATCTCTTCGATGTCCTCGCGCGCCAGGAACAGGCCGAGGTTGGACGTGGGTGACTCATCGGTGGCAGACTTTTGGCCTTCCTCAACGGGTTTGGCTGCCGGAGGCGTGCGAATCATCAAACCTGCACTGTTGCCACCACGGGAGGCAATGATGCGTTTTTCAGCACGAACGAAGTCCGCAGTCACGGGGTTGGCGGATTTGTTGTCGAAGACGGCGGACTTGCTGCTGATCTCCAACTCGCCCGGCACCTTCATGCCAGGAGGCAGCTTCAAGCCCATGGCGCTGTATTCTTTGAAGAAACGTCCGCCGCGCAGGAGCGTCAGCTTTTTGTCCGAGACATCGACGGCGAGATCAAAATCCATCGGGATAACAAACAAGTGCTCGCCCGGCTGGAGGTTGATGGAGGTGAGCGAGTTGATCCGGGACAAGGCTTCCAACGTCGTCTTGGTCCGTCCGGTGATGGCGAGGAGTGAGTCGCCGGGCTGCACGATGTAGTCGCGCTTACCTCCCGAGAGATCCAGGCGGTAGAGCGCATCCATGTTCATCTCGCCGATGATGCGCTTGGCCTCGGCACAGGTGGGTGAGCGCGGGAAGCTCTGCAGCAGCTTGTAGAGGGCCTCACGCGAGGCTTCGAGGTCGCCAGTCTTGACCAGCTCGATCGCTGCCTCGAAGCGGCGTGCTCCTGGGTCGGGCGGTGGACGTCCGGTGCTGCGATCAGCGGCGATGCCCTTCGAGATCGCGGCATCATGCGCGATGATATTGCGATAGATCCACCAGCCAGTGCCAATGCAGCCCACCAGAATCCCGAGGGTGATCAGGAAGAGCAGGAGCTTGAACTGCGCGCGGGCCATTGAGTGGGAATTGCGGAAACGAGGCGCTAGAGCAGGCCCCGGCGTTTAAAATCAAAGAGGTTGATGCCTCGGGACTTGGCGATCATGTCCACGGCGAATTTCAGCACGCTGATCTGCCAGGTGTCATCGACGCTTTGGATAATGGCGCGCATCGGGTTGCCATCAATGCGGGTCTTTTCCAGGAGCTTGCCGCAGACGGCATCAATGGGTTCATGCACCACCTGCTCGGTTACCTCAGCCATGCAAAACTTGAAGCCGTATTTGAGGAAGGCGATCTGGTCGATGTTCTCCCGCAGCCAGTCGCCAAAGGCACGCACCTCGGGGGCGAAGCCATCGAAGTCAATATCCCCCAGGCCATCGGGGCGGAGAATGACGGGCTTGTGGGCTTCGATCCTGCCCTCGCGAACGCGGCAGGAGTTGATCGAATCCATGAGTTCGGTGACGATTTGAAATTCAAACTGGGTGCTCCCAAACGTGTCGATGCGACGATCCGGCTCGTGCAGGACGCGCGTCTGCTCCAGGGCATATTGGATGTCGAATTCACTCGGCATGAATGGCGCAGAATAGAGGGAGAGAAGCGGGGAGCCAGTGTTTTCTTGAAAGCGTTCAGACCGAGCCTGAATCCGCCATTTAAACAAAACGGGCGACCTCGGTGAAGGGCCGCCCGTCTGGCAATGGGAAAGAAGGGGGCGAATCGAACTATTCTTCGCCACCAACGGTAAAGGTGACGTTGCTCACCTGGGCACGGGCAAGGCAGTTCAGCACATCAATGACGCGCTCATACTTCGCTTGTTCTTCCGCCTGGATGGTGACGAGCACCTTGGCCTTGCGGCCATCGGCTTCCTGCTTCAGGCGCATCATGGTCGCCGTGAAGTTGGGCATTGTCTTGCTGTCCGGGGGATCGAGTTCCTCTTCGTTGAGCGTGACGTGACCGGATTCCTCGACGCCGACGGTAATCTCGTCAGGCATTTCGGGAGCGCTGTCCGGGCTCACGACGTTCATGCCTGGAAGCTGCTGCTTGAGTTCACGTTCCACCTTCACAGCACCTGCCATTGCCATGAAGAACAACATGATCACGAACACGACGTCGATCATCGGAGCAATCTGGAAGCCGAGATTGACTGACTCGGGCTCCAGAATCTCGCGTTTCTTTTTTCCGTGGGATGCTGACATGGTATTATTTACTGCTGGTTCAGGGCTGAGAACGATATGTCATCAATGCCCGCCTGACCGATCACTGTCATCACCTTCTGCACCTCAAGCGCAGGAAGACGTTTGTCCCCGCGGATGATCACTCGATACTTAGGGTTCCGTTCTTTCCGGCCCTGCAAGAGCGTCGATAGCTCTTCGAGCTGAGGATACTTCCTGTCTTCGAAGGTCACGACTGCCTTTTGCTGGGCAGCCTCCCAACGAATGTTGAGCGCCGCCTCGTTGATAGAATTCTTCTCGTCCTTCTTCTTCGCATCAGGAGCCACAGGGAGCTGAATATCCTTGTCGATTTTCAGCACCTGAGCCGATGTGATGCTCATGAAGAAAATGAGCAACGTGAGCAACACGTCGATCATCGGAGCAATCTGGAACTCCGGTTCGCCATTTTCGCCTCCGCCTCCTCCTCCGCCCATGGTGTGACCTCCTAGCTAAGTGATTGGTTGATGATGAATCAATACGCAGGTGCGCATGATGATCCGTTAAGCGTGCGCAGGCTCCGCAGGGGCGGCACCACCAGCGACCCAGTTTGGTGTGGCCGCGTAGAATTCTTCTTCGCCCACATGGCAGTCCTTGAGATGGTTGTAGGGCATCTTGCGGAACAGGGCTCCCAGGATGTTCTGCACTTCCATGACCGACGATTGAAGGCGGTTGCGAAGGAAGTAGAAGAACATGAAAGCTGGGACAGCAATGAACAAGCCTGAGGCGGTGGCGATAAGCACCTCACCAATGGCCTTCGCGAGACCCGAAGGATCACCAATGCCGGACGTGCCCATGTTTTCGAAAGCCGAGATCATCCCGAGCACCGTTCCGATCAGACCGATCATGGGCGTGCAAACACCGATAACGGACAGGTAGTTGATGCGAGTTTGGATGGCGGAGTTGACCTTGTTGATGCCATCGAAAAGAGCGAACTCCGTGGCGTCCTGTCCGTCACCAATATAACTCAACGCGACGCGGGAAACGTCTGTCGCCGGAGCGGGATTGTTCTTGGCAAACTGGTAGGCACCGACGTAATCACCGCTGCGGAACAGGTCCTGGAGCTGCTGCACATAGGCGGGAGGAGCCATCTTAGTGACACCCGTGCGCATCCACAGATCGACCGTGAGCCAAACGAGTGCGGTCGAGCAAAGGGCGAGGGGATACATCACCCAGCCGCCTTCATGCCAGATGTCGAGCAGCGACTTCTTATGAACCACCACCTTGGTCTGGCCAGGGGCTGGAGCGCCTTCCTCAGCATGAACGGGAGTAAAAATCGCGAGGCTGCCAAACAGGACGGCGGCACACGCGAACGAACGAGCGACGTTGGTAAGAGACTTGAGTTGCATAGAGTGCTTGGATTGCATGGGCTTGATGTCGAGTTGGTGGATTGTAAAGAAAGTTATTTCTTGGCTTCGGTAGCAGGAGTTTCGGCAGACTTGGCGTCTGCGGCTGGCTTGTCAGCCTCTTTTTTATCGTCCGCCTTGGTGCCTTTTTCATCCTCGTTTTTCAGGCCGCGAACGGAGGCTTCTTCGGTCTTGGCGGTTTCGGCGATGGTAGATCCTGGATAGCTATCGATCAGGCGCTTGTAATACATGGCCGCGTCTTCAAAGCGGCGCATCTTGGCAAGCGTGCGTGCGCTGTTGAGTTCCGCCTCGGGAACACGTTGCACCTGGGTGCCGTAGAACACGGGGACTCGAAGGTAGGCGAACAGTGCCTTCTCCCACTGCTTCTGTTTGAAATAGACATCGCCCTGAATCATCCAGAGGGAGGCACCGATGGCCGAATCATCTGTTTCGCTCAGGATGTTTTGCGCCTGGGCAACGATGGTCGTGGCATCGGCACCGGTCTGACGGTCAATATTGAGCTGAAGAATCTTCAGCTTCATTTTCTGCTCATCACTCAGCTTCAGCAAGCGGAGGGAAGGCATCGCCTTCACGGTCTCCTCGAACTTGCCTGCGGCCCCCAGTGCCTCGACGTAAGCGAAGGCGAGATCCACGTAACGGCTGCCAGGGACATCCTTGAATGGTAGGAAGAAATCGCGGCCCTTTTGCAGGAGTTCGAGAGCCTCTTGGGTCTTGCCTGCGGCGAGCAATGAGGTGCCCTGGGTGAGTTCCTCGGGTTCTGGCCATTCAAGGCGGAGCACGCTGGACATCTGAAGCTCCGAGGTAGCGACATTGCCGCCCACCTTGACGATCTTCATGACCTTCCCTCCCTCAACCTTGAATTGGTTAGGGCCGAGCTTGGTGATGCCGTCCTTCAAGACGATGGCCTGGCCGAGGACGGAACCGGAGATGAAAATCCCGGCCGCTACAACGATGACTGAAACGATCTTCCTCATGTGACGAACTACTGTGCGCCTCCCAGCTTGCTGAGTTCCGCCTGGGCATCCTTGAATTCAGGCTGGTCTTTGATGTCGGTGCGCTTCAGCATTTCCTGAAGCGTCTTCTTGGCTTCATCACGCTTGTTCAGCAGGAGGAAGCACCGTGCGGATTGAAGGTAGGCGCGGGACAGCCAGTCTTTGTATTTCTGGTGGGCGACGAACACGCGGATGTAGAAGGCATTGGCGGCAGCCCAGTTTTTCTTGGCCTCCTGCACCTGACCAAGGCCGAAGAGAGCCTCAGGCCATGCCGACTTCCATTCCTTGGTGCGGGCGATTTGATCGTATTCCTTTTCAGCGTCGGCCAGCTTGCCCAGCTTGAGCATCGTTTTGGCTTTGCCAAGCGTGGCATCCAGGATGCGGCTGCTGCCCTGATACTTGTCGCTGGTGGCTTCGATGAACATCTCCATCGCCTTGTCGTATTCCTTCTTCTCGAAGTGAATTTCGCCGAGTCCCACGGGAGCACCGTCCGCAAATTCGCTGTTGGGGAAGATAGTCCGCAGGCGCTCGTAGCAGGCGGCTGCCTTGTCGAGTTCGCCCTTCTTGCGGGCATTGTCTCCCACTACCGAGAGCAGCATCGGGCTGAGGTCCTCGGGCTTGGAGACATCAATGAGAATGTTGAACACCTTATCCGACTTCTCGGGTTCCTTCATCAGACGGGCCAGCCAAGCACGGGCAAATAAGATGCGCACGTTCGCAGCGGGGGTGAGTTGATCCGGCTTGAGCAGGCTTTCGAGTTCCTTCTCCAGGTCTTCAAAAGTCGGGCCTGCGGGTGGTGGTGGAGGCGCAGGTTCGGCGGGCTTGGCCTCGGCTGTCGCGCCATCCTTTGGCGGTTCGGCAGCAGCAGGCTTGGGCATGCTGGACACGCGGCGCTTCTTCGGGGCCATCTGCTGGCAGAGCTGCTGGATGAGCACCTCGACCTGGTCTTTCAGCGGGTTGCTGATGTAGGGGCGGATGTTGTCGGCGAGGAGCTTCTTGGCCTCATCCACCTTGTTGTCACGAATCTTTGCGCGGCTGATCCAGTAGATTGCCTTGAGGGCATTGTCGGATTCCTTGTGAGTCTCAAGGTAGGTCGTCCACATGTCGGCCAGCTCACCCCAGCGATTAAGCGCCTGATAAAGATCGGTGGCGTTCTCCATCGCATAGTTCAGCACGTCCTCGGTCTTGGCCTTCTTGAAGGAATTGGCATAGCCTTCGAGCGCCTTGGCGTAGTATTCTTCGGCCTTCTGGGGATCGGACTGGGCTTTGCGATTAAAGCCATCGGCGAGCAAGGCATAGACCTGCGCGATGTTCGGATCGTTCGGGGACTCATTGACCAGACCAATGAGATCCTGCATGGCTCCGTCGATGTCGCCGCCCTGGAACTTGATGAAGGCGAGGCGATACTTGGCGTCGATGATGAACTGCCCTTTGGCGTGGTTCTTGATGTATTCCTGAAGGGCCTTGGTGGTAGCCTTCGAGTCATTCTGGTAGAAGCTCGCCAGGGCGATCCGGTAGGTGGACTCGTCGAGGAAAGCGGACTGCGGGAAGTCTTTCTTGAGCAATTCGAACTCGGTGACGGCCTCCTGGAACTTCTGCATCTCGAAGAGCACATTGCCCTTGAGGTAGAACATGCGCTCCTTGTCCACCTTGGGGAAGCCCTTGGCTTTCTCGAAGTTGTCGGCAGCTTTCTGGAGGTCGCCTGCCTGGTAGGCCAACATGCCGAAGAGTTCAGAGATATTGCCTACTTCAGAACTGTCGGGGAAGGTGCTAATGAACTTCTCGCACAGTTCCTGGGATTTCGCGATGCGCTTGAGCGACGCATTGGCCATGATTGTGCCGTAGAGAGCCTTGTCGCGCTGGGGGAAGTCCTTGAACTCATTGACCACGGACTCAAAGGCGAGGATGGCCTCCCAGGGGCGCTGCATTTCGAAATAGCAGCGGCCAAGGCGGTAGAAAAGCGAAGCATCGTAGTCCGTGCGCTTCTGAAGCTCGTCCAGCATCCCCTTGTCGGCGGCGAGCTTGGCTTCGAGTTCTTCCTTGTTGCCCTGCCCCTTGTTGATGGCGTCCTGAATGCGGGCGATGCGCTCATTCTGGAGACGAACCACCTCGCTTTTGCGACGAACGGACTGATAGGCGGCGAGGGCTTCGGAGTAGCGCTTCTCCTCAATCATCTTGTCGCCCAGCTTCTGGCCGATGTTGTTGAGCTGGATGACGTTTTCACCGGAGGTGCCGCCACCGCCTTTCACCAGGGCGAGCATTTCACCAGCTTTCTCCGTGTCGCCTTTGGCAACGTAGAGATCGGCGGCCATCAGGGCAGCCTGGATTTGCTCGGCACTGCGGACTCCATCGGAGACCACGCTGTTGAGGATGCTCAGGGCTTCATCCACGTTGTTGGCCTTGCGGAAGTGCTCGGCGAGCAGCAGCCCTGCCTCACCTTTGAGCGCCGGATCGGAAGCGGCGACTTCCTTCATCAGCTTGATTCCATCGTCAGCTTTGTTGAGCTTCAGATAGACCCGTCCGAGCCCCAGCTTCACGGCGTTGATGTTCTCACCCGTCGCGAATTCTTTGACGTAAAGTTCGAAGGCGGCAGCGGCCTTGGCGAAGTCGCTCAAGTTGAAGTGACAGGCAGCTTCGAGGAAGGTGACGTGAGGAAAGGGCTTGGAGACCTTGGACTTGATGAAGTCGCACTTCTCCAAAGCCTCCTTGAACTTGCCCTCCTGCATCAAATTAAAGCCATCGGTGTAGGCCTTCTCGACGGCAGTCTGGAGGTCTGGCGAGGAGGCGTCAATCACGGGAGCTGCCGGAGCAGCAGGTGGCGTGGCTGGTTTCGCGGGATCAGGTGCCTGGGCTCGGCTCACTTCAGTGAGTGAGGCGAGCAGCAGGACGGTGCAGGACAACTTCTTCATCATACCAGGGCACTCAGGCTTGAAATCATTCCATCAACGCGCCCGGCTCCAATACCGGGGCAATTCGATCTGTGCTGGACGCGTGAGGCGGGACATTTTTGGAAAAAAGTGGCGCGAGGTTAGCAGTCACGACAGTTTTGTCACTAATAACTTCGTTTCTTTCAAATCAAGCCGCCGGGCGCTGTAGCGGGTAATGCGACGGGCTCCGTTTTGGCATTGATAAAGGAGGTTTTCACCCGGATCGCCCGGGCGAGCAACCTGAGATAGGAGTCACAGGGAATTTCATGCCCTCCAAACATTGCCAGGTGAGGCGTGGTCCACTGCGTGTCATGCATCAAGTAGCCACGATCCCTGAGCCGTTGCTGAAGTGCACAGAGAGCCACCTTGGACGCCTGAGTCTCCCGGCTGAACATGGATTCGCCGAAAAACGCCCCCCCGATCGCCACCCCATACACACCACCCACGAGATGCTCGTCGCGCCAGACCTCCGCGCTGTGGGCATAGCCCAGTTCGTGCAGCGCCTGGTAGCTCTCCAGGATGTCATCCGTGATCCATGTCGTGCGTCGATCCGCGCAGCCCCGCATCACTTCAGCGAAGGCCGTATTCCAGCGGACTTCGAAAGGGTGCTTGCTCAGGTAGCGCTGGAAACGCGCCGGAATGTGGAAATCCGTCACCGGCAGGATGCCGCGGGACTCCGGCAGGAACCATCGAATATCTCCACCATCCATCCCCATGGGGAAATACCCCTGGCAGTAGGCGCTGAGCAGCATTTGTGGATCAATCATGGGCACGCGACGGATTCATAGTCATGGAGCCAGAGGTTTCCAGTGATCAAGCAGAGTGTGTGAAAGTCAGTCACGTCGGGAGACCCGTCCCCTCCGCCATCATGCATAAGCCCCAGCGCCAATGGCTCCGGTCCTGGACCCGCACGCCTCACATAGGATCAACCAACGGCTGATATATGAGGACGGAATGATCTGCTTCCGCATCATCAGGTTTCAAAACCCAGCATGGCGTCATACGTCGCAGCGTCAGGATCTGTGAATCCAGACGGTTCACCAACAGTGCTGCCGCTCTTTTTCAGCCCCCATCTGCTGCAAGGAAGAAAGACGGGAAGTGCCGTGAAACCGTTGATCGGTAGCGAATCATCCTGCTCACCAGTCCGCCGTCCGTGAGCATTCGTCATTCCTTGTCCTTTGTGCTGTGGGGACTCTCTCTCGACGCCCCGCCCGTGCCATCCGTGCCTGATCGCCGGAGATCATTAGGTCTGATCTGGTTGAGAGACGGGCGTATCCTCTCACAAGTAACAGGGCTTTGGGCGTTTAGTCCGATGTATCAAGCTAACGCTATGCAGGCAGCCGACATTTTGGGGAAGTCGGGTTTCAGTTCTTCGATGTATGAGGGCATAGAGAGAAGCATGGAGATCGTTCTCGGGCAAAAACATCAGCCTGACATTAATTCTCTCTCTGGCTTCTACCTTCAGGCTCGCTTCGCCTTGGGTTTCTTCTTCGCCCTGGATGGCGCTGGCTTGATGCCCTTGGCCTTCATGGCTTTCTTTGGGTCCTTCGTCACAGGCTGGTTGAGGCCTTCATAAATGCGCTCGATCTCACCCCGCGCATCCTGAAGAAAAATCATCCCCAGCGCCAAGCTCGCCTTCACCAGCGCCTCTCGCTGAGGAGCATCCGCCGTCAGGTTGCGCTCAATGTCGTGAAGCAGTTCGCTCAGGCGGTGGAGTTCTTTTTCGTCGTCGGGGTTCATGCTTGAGGTTAGAGCGAGCCCTGGGTTCGTAAATCAGAGATCAATGCCATCTTCGAGACCGACAGAATATCGGATGTCTGCACACGCTGCTTTAATGTGCGCCGATACCGTTTTTGCGAAGGGGACAGACTGCTAACCCGACACGCTTGTTTCCGATTTGAGAAACGTCTTTGGAGCTGGATGCATCAGTTCCCGCCACCTCCCGAACCGCAGCGCGGTTCACCATGAGTAGCCGTAGGTGAAGGCGAGTCTGGCGAGCCAAACCTACGGTCACGATGTGATGATGGTCCAACCGCAGCGCGGTTGTCCGATGAACGTCGTTCAGGGCGAGGCGAAGAGATGGGACTACCGCTGCGCTCCTGTCGCTGTTGCTGAGAACAGCTCCAAAGTTATGCCGCAAGACGATAGAATACCCGAAATCGCTGGTGGGATCATTAGCGACTGATGGCTCTCGGCAAACTCCAAGGTCACATGAAATGTGTAGTCAGAGCTTCCCTCGCTGAGGTCTCGCAGAAGTGCCGAGTTTAGCTCCAATGTCTGATGCACATCTGATAGCCAGCTTGCCCAAGAATCGTCTGGGTCATTCATGAATGGGCCCAGTTCAAGCACCCAGAGTCCCGGCACTTCTGTGATTCTCTCAAACAACGGAACTGCCCTGTCATCCGCACGGACGCAACGGAGCAGAGCATTATGGACTCTCATAGCATGGTGCCTATTCGGCTTGGAAAGTGAACGAAGCTACATGTGATGTGATCGCTCAGCACGCGCTTGAGTCGGTCTATCAGCTCATCACTTCCCCATCTGCTTCGCGAACGCGTCCTTCAAGCCGACGACGCGGTTGAAGACCGGTGCGCTAGGCTGGCTGTCGATGGGGTCGGTGAAGAAGTAGCCGACGCGCTCGAACTGGTAGTGCGTGCCGGGCTTGGCATCGCGCAGCGAGGCTTCCACCTTGCCCCGGATCACTTCGCAGGACTCGGGGTTCATGAGTTGGAGGAAGTCGTTGTCGCCAGCATCGGGTTGCTCAGCGGTGAAGAGCCGATCGTAGAGACGCACCTCGACATCGACGGCCTGAGCGGCGCTGACCCAGTGAATGATGCCTTTCACCTTTGCACGGCCTTCGGGCTTCTTGCCGTGACGGGTCGCATCATCATAGGTGCAGACGAGTTCCTTGATGCTGCCGTCGGCGTTCCTGACGACTTCTTTGCAGATGATGCAGAAAGCGAACTTTAGGCGCACCTCGCCACCGGGCACAAGACGGAAGAAGCCCGCGACGGGCTCGGCCATGAAGTCATCCGCGTCGATGTAAAGCTCGCGGCTTAGCGGGATCTGGCGTGTCCCTGCGTTCGGATCGTCCGGCAGGTTGGGTGCTTCGATGTATTCCACCTGGCCTTCGGGATAGTTCTCCAGCACCACCTTGATCGGGCGCAGCACACCGTAGGCGCGAAGGGCATTCTTGTTGAGGTCCTCACGCACGCTGTGCTCCAGCAGGGCCACGTCGCTGAGCGAGTTGAACTTGGTCAAGCCGACCGTCTTGCAGAAATCGCGGATCGCGGCGGGCGTGTAGCCGCGACGACGCATCCCGCTGATCGTGGGCATGCGCGGATCGTCCCAGCCGTTGACTTTGTTTTCCTTCACGAGCTGGAGCAGCTTGCGCTTGGACATGACCGTGTAGGTCAGGTTGAGCCGCGCGAACTCGCGTTGATAAGGATTGCCGGGCAGGCCATCGACGTTGTTGATCAGCCACTCGTAGAGCGGGCGGTGAATCTCGAACTCCAGCGTGCAGAGCGAGTGCGTGATGCCTTCCAGCGCGTCGCTCAGCGGATGCGCATAGTCATACATCGGGTAGATGCACCAGGCGTCGCCCGTGCGGTGATGATGCGTGTGCATGATGCGATAGAGCGCCGGATCACGCATGTGGATGTTCGGGTGCGCCATGTCGATCTTGGCGCGCAGAATGCAGGCACCGTCGGGGAACTCACCGGCTCTCATGCGACGGAACAGCGCGAGGTTTTCCTCCACCGTGCGATCACGGAAAGGACTGTTCTTGCCCGGCTCGGTCAACGTGCCGCGATACTCGCGCAGTTGCTCGGCGGACAGCTCGCAGACATACGCGAGGCCTTTGGAGATGAGCTGCTCGGCGAAGCCGTAGAGCTTCTCGAAGTAGTCGCTCGCATAGAACAGGTGCTCGCCCCAGTCGAAGCCCAGCCACTTCACGTCGGCCATGATGCTATCGACGTATTCGGTGTCTTCCTTGATCGGATTCGTGTCGTCAAAGCGCAGATGGCAGCGCGACTTCGGCGCGTGCTCCTGCGCGAGGCCGAAGTTCAAGCAAATGCTCTTCGCGTGACCGATGTGCAGGTAGCCGTTCGGCTCCGGGGGAAAGCGCGTGATTACCCAGCCGTCGTTGCGTCCTTGCTCCAGATCGGCGGCGATCATGTCGCGGATGAAGTCGGACTTGGCAGGGGCTAGGGCAGTAGTGTCGGCGCTCATGGAAATGGAGCGCGGAAGATGGCGGGAAGGGGCGATGGCGCAAGGGCGAGCCTCACGCATACACCGCCGTCGCCGCCGTGGTGCCGCCGCTGGCGCCGAGGATGCTTTCGAGTGCAGCGAGGACGAGGAGCACATGCTTCTTGGTGCTGCTCGCGCCCATGAGGCCGATGCGCCAAGCTTTGCCCTTGAAGGGTCCGAGGCCGGCACCGATCTCGATATCGAACTCGGTGAGCAAGCGCTTGCGCACACCTGCTTCATCAACGCCTTCGGGGACGTGGATGGCGTTGAGCGAAGCGAGCGAGTGCTGCGGGATGTATTTCAAGCCGAGCGCTTCCAGGCCAGAGCGGAGCGCGAGGTGGTTCTTGGTGTGGCGCGCCCAGCGGTTCTCCAGGCCTTCCTCCAGCACGATGGCGAGGGCTTCGCGCAGCGCGTAGGTCATGTTGATCGGCGCGGTGTGATGATACACGCGCTCCTGGCCCCAGTAGGACTTGAGCATCGACATGTCGAGATACCAGCTCTGCACCTTGGTCTTGCGCGCGCTGATGCGATCAACGGCCGCAGACGAGAAGCTGACGGGCGCAAGGCCGGGCGGGCACGAGAGGCACTTCTGCGTGCCGGAGTAGCAGGCGTCGATTTGCAGGGCATCAAGATCGAGAGGCACGCCGCCAAGGGACGTGACTGCATCGACGAGCAGCAGCGCTCCGGCGTTGTGGACGAGCGAGCTGATCTCCTCGAGCGGCTGATGCGCGCCAGTGGAGGTCTCGGCGTGGACGATGCCCACGAGCTTCACGTTCTTGTGCTGATCGAGGGCGGCGGCGATCGCGCTGGGCTCGATGATTTCGCCCCAAGGTGCTTCCACCGCGTGGACCTTGGCTCCGCAGCGTTCGGCGGTGTCCTTCATGCGACCACCGAAGACGCCGTTCACGCACACGATCACTTCGTCGCCGGGCTCGATGAGGTTCACGAGTGTGGCCTCCATGCCTGCACTGCCGGTGCCGGACACGGCCATGGTCAGTTCGTTCTTCGTCTTGAAGACCTGACGCAGGAAGTCGCGCACCTCGTCCATGATCGCGAGATACGCGGGATCAAGATGGCCCAGCGTGGGAGCGGCGAGCGCGTTCAAGACACGGCGGGGCACATCACTGGGGCCAGGGCCCATGAGGATGCGTTCAGGCGGAGCGAAGCGAGGAGCGAGGAAGGACATGGCGCATGTCTAACAACGAGGCGCGGGGGGAGGCAAGTGTTCCGTGTGGGGGCTCGGTGGTTGGCGGCGTGGTCAAGATATGGGGAACATGTGGAAACACCCTTTCTGACAGAGTTCCCGGAGCCGTGTGTTGCGGCGAACGATATTTGCTTGTCAGCGCATATATCCTCTCCACCATCGTTGGCATGAGCGAACTCTCACCCACTCCTGCGCGTTACATCATGATCGGTGGCTTCCTCGGGGCTGGCAAGACCACGGCGATGGGGCGGCTGGCGCGGCATCTGACGGACAAGGGATTGCGCGTGGGCCTCATTACGAATGATCAGGCGGGCGGGCTGGTGGATACGAAGCTGATGCGCAACCAGGGCTTTGCCACGGAGGAGATCGCGGGCGGGTGCTTCTGCTGCCGGTTCAACACGCTGGTGGATGCGGCCTCGAAGCTGACCGATGCCACCAAGCCGGATGTCTTCATCGCGGAGCCAGTGGGCAGCTGCACAGACCTGGTGGCGACGGTGACTTATCCGCTGCGGCGGATGTATGGGACGAGCTTCACCGTCGCGCCGCTGAGCGTGCTGGTGGACCCGATTCGGGCGCGGCGGGTGCTGGGCCTGGATGAGGGGGGCAACTTCTCCACCAAGGTGGCCTACATCTACAAGAAGCAACTGGAAGAAGCGGATGTGATCGTCATTAACAAGCAGGAGCTGCTAACGACCGAGCAGATGGATGAACTGATCACCGCGATGGAGAAGGAGTTCCCCGAGGCCTTCGTGATGAGCGCCTCGGCCCGCGAGCAGACGGGACTCAAGGCTTGGTTCGATGTGATGGAGCGTGACACCCAGGGCTCCCGCGCGGCGATGGCGGTGGACTATGAGGTGTATGCGGATGGCGAGGCGCTGCTGGGCTGGCTGAATGCGACGGTTACGCTGAAGGCGGATGATGAGTTCGACGCGAATGCGTTCCTCAAGTCGTTCGCGGCGGACATCCAAGGGCGGCTCCAGTTGCAGGATGCCGAGGTAGCGCATTTGAAGATGACCTACAGTCCCGATGACGGCATTGCGGGCGAGATCGCGTCGGTGAACCTGGTGCGAAACGACAACGTGCCTGAGAGCGGTATGTCGCTCGACGAGCCGAGCACGGGCGGGCAACTCATCATCAATCTGCGGGCCGAGGCTGATCCCGAAGCGCTGCTCAGGGCGGTGCGCGAGAGCCTCGATGCGGTGAAGCTGCAGTTCTTCGGCCTGAGTGCCACTCTGGATCACGAGGAGCACTTCCGTCCTGGCAAGCCGGTGCCGACGCATCGCGATGGTGAGGTGGCCGAGGTCCAAGGTGGCTGCACACCGAGCACGGCCTGCTGCTGAGATGCATCGTGTGCCATGAAGAAGTTCGACTGCATCACCGCGATGAAGGCGCTCGGCGAGGAGACTCGTCTGCGCATTGTCCGCATGGTGCTGACGAAAGCGCGCAGCGTGAACGAGATCGCCGAGGCGCTGGACATCACGCAATACAACGCCTCCAAGCACCTGCGCGTGCTGAGCGAGGCGGGCCTTTTGGAGAAAGAGAAGAACGGCCAGCAACGCATCTATGCGCTTGCGGCCGAATTCTCCGAGCATCTGGCGGAGAAGAAGAACGTGCTCGATCTTGGCTGCTGCCAGTTTGACTTCGCGAAGCTGCCGAAGTGAATCAGCGGTGCGGTTACTTCGATAGCTGCTGGTGCAGTTGGTGGACCTTGCTGGCGATGCGGTCCTCCACGTCCTCGGCCCATCCGGCGGCGGCTTCGTAGCCGCCTTCCTTGAGCACGCGGAGACTGGGCACGTAGCCGGTGTAGTCATTGCTGTAGCCTGCGACCCAGATGCCCGCCGCACCGGCGAACTCCTTTTTGAAGCGCAGGGAGTAATCGACCACCACCTCGCTGCCGAGCGTGATGAAGGTGAGGTCATTGCCGATCCTGATCACCTGCACGGGGTAATCGTGGTCGGCACGCTTGGCGTTCGCATAGCTGAGTTTGATCTCCTCATAGGCCGCGCGGATGGGGCCTGCGATAGGGCGGGGATTAGCGGTCAATGCCATCTCTACCGCATTGGAGAGGGAGCGTCCGTGCTGCATGGAGAGTTCCAGATCCGTAACGCCTGGCACCACATCGCTGCGGCGAGGATAGGGGTTTTGATCGCCGCCACAGCCCATCAAGAACAAGGCGGTGAAGCCGGGTCGGAACTCTTGCAGATACTGCTGCGCGAAGCCCGCGTAGTCGCCGCAGTAGTTGTAGAACCCAAGGCTGGTATTGTGGCAGGCGTAGCCGAACAAGGTGGCGCGCAGGGTGCCATCAGGAGCCTCCACGCGGAGGGCGGGCACCTCGTGATCGACGGGGCCATCGGGGTTGGGTGCTTTGTTGGCGTTAGGATGTTCGGCTGGCAATGTGTAATCACGACGACGATTCATGGCGAAGCCGCAGCGTGCCTTGTTCCAGGTGAGGCGGGCGGGTTGCAGTTCCGTGATCGACTTGCCGATGATGCCCATGATGTCATTCTCGAGCTTCTGGGTGTATTCGAAGGCGTCTCTGGCTCGCGGGTTTTCTTTGTCGGCATCCGTGAGAGGCTGGGTGCGCAAGGAGGGACCACTGTGCGTGTGCGAGGCATTCAGCACGAGGTTAGCAGGCGGGATATTGAAGTCCTTCGTAGCGCGTTCGGCAATGCGATGGCGCAGGGGCTGAGGCACGCCGATGAGGTCGAGCGTGACGAAAACGAGTCTGTTGCCCTGTTCATCTTCCAGAGCGAGCGCCTTGGCAAAGAGGTCCTGCACCTTGCCCTCGGCGGGCTTCTTGCGCGCGGCGTAGCCCGCCATCCACAGCAACTTCTGCGGCGTGATCCTGGCGGTGGCGGCACCGGCTTTCCAGTTGGCCGGAACGTGAGGACCGATGGACTTCGGCGGCGCAGGCGGTGAAAGCGGTGTGGCTCCGGGCGGGGGCTCGGCGAGGAGCAGGGCAGGAAGGGCGACTGCGAGGAAGAGATGTCGGATGGCCATGAATGACCTTACGCTAGAAGGGGAACGATTTGTTCAGTGCGGCTGTGCTGTGCGGCGGAGCGGATCGCGTGCATGAAAAGTTTCGAGTTGAAGCACGGTCGTGCTAGCGTGGGCGATGCGTCGCCTCGTTCTCGCTTGTCTCCTCGCTCTTGCCTTGCCGGTTTTCGCACAGACAACCTCGCCAGCCCCTGCTGATGGTGAGAGCGAGAGTGTGAAGACATTGCGGGCCCTGGTGGAATCCATCACGACGCTGCGGACTCAATTTGATCAGCAGAGTGCCAAGGCGAAGTCTGGTGAGACCGAGGCGATCAAGGATACGGCCAAGCGTGAAGCGGACTCGATTCAGCAGCGTCTGGCCCAGGCGCAAAGGGACTTCGAATCGGTGGCGACGGGAGTGGATGAGCGTGAGCAGCAGCCTGCGGTGCTGGGCAAGCTGGATCTGGCGGCGGAGTTCAATGAACTGCTGGGGCCGCTTATGCAGGAAATGAAGCAAGTCACCGAGCAGCCGCGTGTAATCGAGCAATTGCGCGGAGAAGTGCGCTCGGATGAGCAGCGGTTGATTCAGGCACGACGCGCAGTGACGAACGTGGAAAGTCTGCTAAAAAGCCTTCCAAGATCGAAGGAGGGCACGACCGATGCCGCCTTGAAAAAGTCCCTGCAAGAGTCGCAAAAACGATGGCAGGCCATCGCCAATGAAGCACAGGGCAAGCTGGAGGCCTCCAAGCACCGGCTGAGCGAGGCGCTGGCGAAACGGAAGTCCATCTGGCAGATTGTGACGACGACAGCCAAGGGATTCCTCATGACGCGTGGGCTGAACCTAGTGCTGGCGGTGATCACGTTTGCGCTGGCCTTTGTCGGATGGCGGAGCATGCACCGCTGGGTGCGAAAGCTGAGCCCATGGCACCGAGGCGGAGGTGAGAGGTCATTCTTCGCACGCGTGCTGGATGTGGTCTATCACGCGCTGGCGTTTGTCATGGGTGCATTGGCGGCGCTGGTGGTTCTCTACACCGTGGGGGACTGGCTGCTGCTGGGCTTGGGGCTGATCACGCTGCTGGCGCTCTTGCTGGCGGCGAAGAACGGGCTGCCGCATTACTACACGCAAGCCCGGCTTATCCTGAACCTGGGCGAGGTGCGCGAAGGCGAGAGGGTGGTGCTCAATGGACTGCCGTGGCAGGTGCGCTCGCTGAACATGGTGGCGGAACTCGTTAATCCTTCGCTGCGCCATGGGGTGCTCCGCGTGCCGACGGCAGACCTGACCAAGCTAAGCTCACGGCCTGTGGAGCAAGGGGACCTGTGGTTTCCCTGTCGCGAAGAGGATTGGGTTCTGCTGGCAGATGGCACCTTTGGCAAGGTGGTGATGATCACCTCAGAGTTTGTGCAAGTGGTGCAATTGGGCGGCGCGCATCGAACTTACGCGACCAATGCGTTCATCGCGCAAAACCCAGTGAACTACGCGGGCGGCTTTCGCGTGACGGCAATCGTCAAGGTGCATCCCGATCATCGCAAGCTGGCGACCAAGGAGATTCCCGAAGCCTTGCGTGAGTCCGTTCACGGCGGGCTGCTCACCCTGGTTGATCCTCCTCAGGTGAAGAACCTGCGAGTGGAGTTCCGCGCTGTGATCCCCAATGCGATGGAATTCGATATTACCGCCGACTTCGCCGGTGAGGTGGCGGAAAAACTCCCCACGCTTCAACATGCCTTGCAGCACTACGCCCTCGCCGCCTGCAATGAACAGGGCTGGCGGCTCGGAGCGTAGTGACGGAGGGAAGCGGACTAGCGCTTTTTCTTCGCTGGCTTGGCCGCTTTCTTAGCTACTGGCTTTTTAGCCGCAGGAGCCTTTGCTTTCGCGGCGGGCTTGGGTGCTGGCTTTTTTGCTGCGGGAGTCTTGGCTGGTGCCTTCTTGGCTGCGGGTTTGGGCGCAGGCTTGGCTGCCGGTTTTGAAGCTTTCACAGGAGCCGTTTTGACTGGCTTCGTAGGTGCAGCAGGTGCCTTGACGGTTTTGGGCTCGGGCGCTTTGACAACTTTTGGCTCCGGGGCCTTGAGCGCAGGCTCTGGAATCATGGCTACCGGTTTTGGAGCAGGAACTGGGACTTCCTTCTCAACGATAGGAGGAAGCACGGCTGCGAGTAGCGGCTTCACATCAGGGAGCGGCTGAACGACCGGACGCGGCAATGGCGGCAAAGAGCCGGGAGGTGGAGCTGCCAGCGATGGGTCCTTCACGATGGCCGGAGGCGGCGAGGACTTGCCTTTCTTCTTGTTGAGATTGGCGTTGCGGAGTGCCTTGGGAATCGGGTCTTCCTTCTTCTGGAGGGCACGGCGCAGCTTGCGCAGGGCAATGTTTTGAAGCTGGCGAATACGTTCGCGAGTAACGCCGAACTCCTGGCCGACTTCTTCAAGGGTGCGTGCCTTCTGGCCGTTCAGACCGAAGCGAGCGTCGATGATTTTGCGTTCGCGTTCATCAAGAACCGTGAGCAGGCCATCGAGCTGGCCGTGCATGTTCTTGTGGCTGAGCATCTCGAACGGAGTCTGCGCGGTCTCATCGCCGACGATTTCACCGAACTCGGTGCTGTCGTCTTCGCTGATCGGAGCATCGAGCGAGGCGGGGCGCATGGAGGCGACCTTGAGCTGGCTGAGCTTGGCGCGGTCGATGCCGATTTCCTCGGACAGTTCGTCGTCGGTGGGCTCGCGGCCGAGTTCTTCAGACATGGCCATGGCCACGCGACGCATCTTGCTGATCTTGTCCACCATGTGGACGGGCAGACGGATGGTCTTGGACTGGTTGGCGAGGGCTCGCTTGATGGACTGCTTGATCCACCAGGCGGCGTAGGTCGAGAGCTTGCCGCCCTTATTGGGGTCGAAGCGCTCGACGGCCTTCATGAGGCCGATGTTGCCTTCCGAAATCAGGTCGAGAAGCGGGAGGCCGTAGTTCGCGTAGTCCTGTGCGATTTTGACGACCAGACGAAGGTTAGCGCGGATCATGTGGGACCGGGCTTCGGGATCGCCTTTCTTGATGCGCTCGGCGAGTTCGACCTCCTGGTCCGGGGTGAGTAGATCGGTCTTACCGATCTCCCGGAGGTAGATCTTGATGCCTCCGTCGAGTTCCATGTTGGCCATATCTGTTAGTTACGAGGGGAAAATAGTCAGAAGTGAATTCCCCAGGCCAACAAGTGCTGCTCCTGGGGAACCTTGGTTTACATAATTCGCTGCAATGTTCTACACATTTTTTCAGCAACTTGTCTGCCACAAAGTGACAGGCAGTGGCAGAAATGCGGCTGAATAGGTAACGAAGGCAGATGCTGAAGTTGTTTAAAGAGTTGAATCAAAAAACGAAGTGGTGGGCAAGTTTAATTTCAATAAATGCGAAATAAGCAGCGCTTTTTTCAAAATTCTACGCTTCTCGGACTCCATTAGCCTCTGGGAATGAGGGATTGCTGCTGCCGATTCTTGAGAATCGAGTCTGCTGGGATGACGCCTGAGACGTTAGTCAGCGGGTAAATCACCGAGCGTCTGCCGATGAGGGTGCCTGGATTCACTACACTGTTGCATCCCACCTCAGCGTAATCACCAATGATGGCACCGAATTTTTTTAACCCAGTCGAATGCAAATCGACTCCGTCGCGGACGATGACTTCACCTCGATCCAGTCGGACGTTGGAAAGGATCACACCGGCTCCGAGATGGGCTTTGTGGCCGAGGATGGAGTCGCCCACGTAGTTGTAGTGCGGCACCTCGCAGTGGTCGAAGACGACGCAGTTCTTGAACTCGCAGGAGTTCCCGAGCACCACGCCATCGCCGACGATCACGTTTTCTCGGATGTAGCAACCCGCGCGCACCTGGCAGTTTTTTCCGATCCAGGCTGGGCCTTTGATGACGGCATTGGGCTCGACCACGGTGCCCTCATCAATAAAGACCTCGGCACCGATGTGGGCGGTGGGTGCCACGGTGCCCAGGATTTGAGGTTTGAGGCAGCGGCTGAGGTAATTAATTATTTGAGCCAAGGCTGCCCAGGCGGGCTGGTTGGCGGGAAAGAGATCAGCGTGCTCAGTGTGCCGGAGGTCGAGGTAATCGGTCGTATTCACGAGAAAGGGGATCAAGACTTGCCGAGTAGGAGCATACGCAGGCCCATGAGGACAAGGATGAGTCCAAAGAACTGGGTGAGGCGTTCGCTGCTGAGTTTCCTCAGCCAGTCTGAGGCAAAGTAGGCGGTGGTCATGGCACCCAGAGTGGTCACGGCAGCGATCTGTAGATTGCCAAAGCCGTTCTTGAAGTTTTGGGAGGAGGCTACAAGGGCGGTTCCGATCATCGCCATGAGGGAGGTCGCGACGGCGTCCTTTTGTCCGAACTTCAGTAAAAATACGAAGCACGGCACCATGATGACGCCGCCGCCGACGCCGCAAAGAGCGGCAACGACGCCACTGATCGCGCCGATGCTGAGAGAAATTGCGATGGTCGAGGGGGACATGAAGCTAGCGTGCGGGAGGGCGGGAAGGGGCGCTCAAGAGGCCGACCAGCAGGCGCTCCAGGACCAGCCGTTCGTCGAGCTGCGTGGTGACGAGTTTTGAGTTGGCATCAAGGCAGGAACGCAGGCCGCTGTGGAGTTCGTCGAGCTTGAATCGAGTGGCCTCAGCTATCGAGAGGAAGAGGGGATACACATTGAAGCCGGTGCCGTCTTTCTTGCGAGGAAGGTGGGCCGTGGCGGTGGTGGGCAGTGCTTCCAGAGAGACGGTGAAGCCGCTGTAGCTGCTGGTGTTGAGCTTGTGACGGGCGAGCAGATCCTTCACCAACAAGAGGCTGCGAATCTTGGGCACGATGGCTCCGAGCAGGATGCCGATGGCGTTCTGGCCCTGAAAGAGCAGCAGGTTCACCAGCTCCATCGCACGCTTCAGATCGCGTGCTCCGATAGCATTGCCCACCTCCCAGATCACGCCCGCGCGACTCACGGAAACGAGCCCGCGAACGGTTTGCAGCCCGGCCCGGCGGCGTTCGCCCAGGTAGAGATCGATCTTCTCAATCTCATTCTCCAACTGCCGCGTGTCATCGCCAGACATCTGCACGAGCAACTCCAGTGCGCCGCTTTCGAAGGTGAGTCCCAGTTCCTTTGCTCTGGCCTGGGCCTGCATGAGCACGGGGCCTTCCCATCCCGCCTTTGAGGTGTCGGGACGATCAAACGCCTGTGTGTTCGCCAGTTTGGTCAGGCGCTTGTAGGCGGTGCGGCGCTTGTCGATGGACGAGGCACTGAGGACAAAGTGGACGTCCAGGGGCAGGCCTTGCTCCAGGACTTCCAGGAGCAGTTCAAACGCGGTCTGGGTGGTCTCGGAGCGGCCACTGGGTGAATCGCCGAGGAAGTTGGCGGCTTTCAGCCACACCACCTTTCCGCCCCCGAAAAAGGGCAGCGTTTGCAGTGCTTGAATAACGTTGTGGCAGATCTGCGCCGCGTGGTCGGAACTCTCAGCGGTGCCGTCGATGATGTCGTTGGAAAACTCTCCGCCATCGGGTGCCGAGAACTTCTGCACCAATCTCAGGGCGACTTCTTTGACTCGCCCGTCATCGGTGCCCAGCACCGCATGAATGTTGGGCGCTGATCCGCTGCTGCTGTTGCTGGTGGAGGCTGATTTACGTGCGTAGGCCATGAGGAAGCTGACGCCCATGATGGCGGGATGCGGCGGAAAGGCAAACGCCGTGATGCGCCTGCCTGCGGTCTGCTGCCGTCAGGGCGTGTTGCCGCTATACCAGTTGAGCTGGGGAAGGCCTGTGATCTCAATCCATTTGGCGGATCCTTGGCGTCGCCATTGAAGCTCCACGATCACCCAGGATGCTTCCTTGTCCCAGGAGATGGTGCTGTTCATGCTCCTCGCGAGCGGTGTGCTGCGTGGTGTGAAGACGAATCCATGGGCATTCTCCATTGGGGTGGAAATCTCGAAGGCATCCATCTCATCGTGGTTGGGCACGTCGTCTTCGAAGTAATGGGTGCGCCGGATGCCCACATGGAACCTCACTGGTCCTTCCATGTAGTTGTTCAGGAACTTGTTAAGCAAGTCATCCTTGAACTCGACAAAAGTCAGCCAGTCCACGCGGGCATCATTGCCTTTCTGTTCGACCATGACAGGAAAGCCGTAGTCCCATGCGCGGCTGAAGAGCACGAAGACCACATGGGTGCCGCTCCCCACTTGAGGATCATCGTCGTGGCGCAGGTAGTGAATTTCATCCACTTCGACGGGACCATCGGGATTCGAAGCATAGTAGGTCTCCGCCTTGCTCTCCATCTGCTCGGGAAGCATCATGTATTGAAGCCGTTCCCGCCAGGTGGGGGCCGCCAGGAAGTTCTTCAAGCCTGCGAGCGCTGGATTGCACACCGGGGGCACATTTTTGGCAATGGGGCGACCGCCTTCATCAGAAGGAATATTGTTGGGTGATTCGGGCAGCACCTTGGGAGAATCGGGCAGGCGACCCACCTCGACCAAATTCTCCGTCAGAGGTGCGGGCGGAGCGGAAGGTGGCATTTCGGGCTGCGCATGGTCCGGTGTGCGAGTGGTCTGCACGCCTTGTGCGAGGATGGGCTTCTTTTCGACGGGAGGCGGTTGATCTTGGGGCGCATCCTCCACGGGCATCGCGCGGGGAGGGGGATTGTTTTGCACCACGGTGCCACCATTCACAGGCAAAGCCCTGGGGGGAGCCTTTTCAGGCATGAGGGAAGGCGGAACGGGCTCCGGAATCGGCTGTGGAGGAGCGGGGGGCTGCTCAGTGATCGTGACCTGCGGAGCTGCATCCGGGGCGGGAATGGGCTTGGGAGCGGGTGCCACCTCTGGCAAGGGGGCTGCCGATGTCACATCCACCGTCTCAGGGAGCTGGAGCCCCTGGCCTGGCGTGTAGCCCAGCGCATCCATGATGTCTGAGCGCAGATACCAGGCTGCGGTGCCGATCGCACCAAAGATGAACAAGGCTGCCACGGCGAGCTTGAGGAAGCCGCCCGAGCTTTTTTTGATCGTAACGTGCTGACCACGCGGCACCGTGTTCTGAAACATCATGGCGCTGGCCTGCTGATGCCGATGCCCGTCAGGCAGGCTGTGGGCTTGGCCCATATTGGCCCCAGGCAGGTCGTTGTTGCTTAAAACGGGGGATGGCGGCAGCGATTGCACACCCTCGGGGCCGTTCGTGAGCTGTCGTGCAAGCAGTGACAAACGAGAGCCTCCGATGGTCATGGGCCGACTGAGAGGAATGGAAGCCCCGCTATCGACATTTGCCTGATAGGGCTGCGGCTGCTGATCAAAGGATTCTGGACGATGCCCAAGCTGCTCAGCAATCGCATTCGGTGGCAGTTGCGGCGGCGCTGCTGCCGGGCCTTGCATCTCGGCCCCGCCCAGGAATCCACCTGGACTCAGGAGCGAGGGCTGGCCCCCAGTAACATGGGGAAACAATGGACCCGTGGCTGGTCTTTGACCCATCGGAGCGGCCTGCGATTGACTGCCTGGAAGGGCTCCCCATATCGCGGCAGGTGCGTCGGCAGGCCGTGCGGGAGGCCAGCTAGGTGCTGGAGCAGGCGCTGGAGTTGCCTGAGGATAAGGATCTGCCGTGGGCACGGCTGGCATCTGCGGAAGGGAAGTCCCAGGCTTGGCACCCCACAGTGGCTGCGATAAAGGCCGGGCGGGCGGAGCGTCCACCATTGGGGGCGCTGCGTGAGCCATCGGCGGCTGCATCACTGGCGGTGGGGCCGGAATCTCAGGCGATGGAGGCAACTGAGAAGAACGCGGGGAAACGATGTGCTGCCCGCATTTAGGACAAGGACCGGCGACACCCGCCAGATGCGCAGGCACCGTCAGCCATGACTGGCAGTGGTTGCACGCAAACTGGATCACGTTGGGATTCATGAATGAGACTGATTCGGGATAGGGGGTCGTGCTTGGATTCTCTTCTAGCCAGAAAATTCAACAATAACTTTGTTCTTCGCTGCTTCTGATTGTTTATTTATCCATAATTTCATATTTATCATAGAAAGTCAACCGGCAATCTAGTTCGTTGAATTGATCTAAGTGGTCTCCCAAAATGGGCGCACCCAGGGGCACGAATCCTATGTGCTGGGGTTTGACTTGAAGGAGGAAAGCGTCACTTTGTGAAAACTTTCACAAAGTCCGGCCTGCTCATGAATCCCTCGCCCACCGTTGTTCCCGCCACGCTCGTCTTTCCGTTCGAGCTAGTGCGGTCCGAACTGGAAAAGGTGGAAGCTGCCATCGCCGCTCAGGCCAAGGAGTTCGAGCCTGCCATCGAAGGTTATGTAGCCTACGTGTGCAAATCCTCGGGCAAACGCATCCGCCCAGCGCTCGCCCTGCTGACCGGTGGTGCGACGGGCCAAATGACAGACGACCATCGCAAGCTGGGCGTCATTCTCGAATTGGTTCACATCGCTTCCCTTGTTCACGACGACATCATGGACGGGGCCGACCTTCGCCGAAATCTGCCCACCGCCGCCGCCAAGTGGGGCAATTCGCTCAGCGTCCTGCTCGGCGATGTGCTCTTCGCCCACGCGCTCGAACTGTCCGCCAGCTACGATGACAACGTGGTCTCCCGTGCCATCGCACGGGCGTCACGCGATGTGTGCGCTGGAGAGATACTTCAGACACAGCGCCGCTACGATTTGAACCTCTCGGTGCCCGATTATCTCAAGATTATCGAGATGAAGACGGCAGCCCTCTTTGCCGCCGCCACGCAATTGGGTGCCTACCTCAACGGATGCACGCCTGCCGTTCAGGAAGCGCTCAAGAATTACGGGCTCCGCCTCGGCACCGCCTACCAGATCTACGATGACTGCCTCGATCTCGTGGGTGATGAGAGCGCCGCTGGCAAGACGCTGCGCACCGACCTCGCGAAGGGCAAGCTCACGCTCCCAGTTCTCTATTTGTTAGAGCAGGCGACTGATCTTCAGAAGACCAAGCTCAATCGGATGCTCCTGAATGGCGAGCCCATGGATACGACCATCCTCGCCAGCATCGCTGACTACGAAGGGGCGGTCGAACGCGCGATTAAGTTCGCCAAGGCCATGCTCAACGACGCTCGCCAGGACTTGATTTGTCTCGCCTCCGGTCCACACCAGACGGCGCTGCTGGAGATCACTGCGTATCTCGACAAGCTCCTCGACAAGTGTCGCGCGGTAGTGTGACATGCCCGCGAAAATCGCATGGGCCACCGCATTCACGACATCCCCGAGGAAGATCGTCCACGTGAGCGACTGCTCTCGCACGGGGCCAAGTCGCTCTCGAACGCAGAGCTGCTGGGCATCTTCATCAACACCGGCATACCTGGTGAGAACGCCGTGCAGATCGGGCATCGGTTGCTTCGTGAGAGCGGTGGCTTGAGACAACTATCGCGGAGGGATGTGGCCGACTTGCAGAGTGCGAAAGGACTCGGCCCCGCCAAGGCTGCCGTGCTCGCAGCAGCCTTCGAGATCGGACAGCGTGCCGCACGCGAAGCCGTCCGCGATGAGCCGATGGACAAGCCGGAGCGCATCTTCGATTACCTCGCCAGCGAGATGCAGGCGCTCAATCATGAGGAAGTGCATGTGCTTCTCCTGAATACCAAACTCAGTCTCATCCATCGCGAGCGTTTGTTTCAAGGTGGGCTGAATGAGAGCGTCGCCCACCCGCGCGAGATCTTGAAAAAGGTGCTCACTTATGGTGCTTTCGCATTCGCGATTGCGCACAATCATCCTTCGGGCGATCCCACGCCCAGCGATGCGGATCGCAGCTTCACACGCACTCTGCGTCAGGCTGCAGAGCTGCTCAAAATCCACTTTGTTGATCACGTCATCATCGGTCATCCCAGCCCTGACCGCGCCTTGCCCTATTTCAGTTTCCGCTCTGCGGGAACTCTTTCGTAGCTCCCATGATTCATCCCACCGCCCTTATTCATCCCGAGGCTCAAGTCGATCCCAGCGCCGAGATCGGACCCTATGTGATCATCGATGGCCCGGCCAAAGTGGGAGCAATGGTGAAGCTGGAGGCGCACGCGCAACTCGTGGGGGATGTCATCATCGGCAGCGGCACCACCATTGGACGTGCGGCGATCATTGGCTGCGATCCGCAAGACCTGTCGTTTCAGCCATCGACCCCCAGCAGCGTGGTCATCGGTGAGAACAATGTGATTCGTGAGCAGGTCACCATTCATCGAGGCTCCAAGGCAGGTGCTGCAACGCGTGTGGGCGACAAGAATTTCATCATGGCCACTGTCCACTTCGCGCATGATGTGCAGATCGGAAATAATAACGTCATCGCCAATGCGGCCCTCTTCGCAGGCCATGTGCAGATGGGCAACAACTGCGTTATCGGCGGAGGTTCGGTGTTCCACCAGTTCTTACGCGTCGGCAGCTACTGCGTCGCGCAGGGCAATGGCAGCTTTAGCAAAGACATCCCGCCGTATTGCTGCGCTGTGCTCTTCAATCGCCTCACGGGACTCAATGTGATCGGCTTGCGGCGTGCCGGTTTCAATGCCGGTGATCGTGCCAAACTGAAGGCTCTCTTCGATCTCGTCTTCCGCTCGGGATTCAACCTCACTCAAGCCCGCGCCGAGATCGCGCAACACGAGTGGCCAGCGCATTGCCAGGGCTTCATCGACTTTCTGAACGGTCCCAGCCGCAAAGGCATCTGCCGCCCGCGTTCGCATCACGAGAGCAATGACGAGGAGTAACGTGCCATGAAAATCGCAGGCATTCCGCATCGCACGATTGAAGCTGTGCCCGGCACACACAGCGTGCGTATCATTGATCAGACGGTGCTGCCGCATCAGCTCGTGTGGCGCACTCTAGGAACTCTCTCAAATGCTGCTGAAGCGATTTGCACCATGCGCGTTCGTGGCGCGCCGCTCATTGGTGCGACGGCTGCCTATGGTCTGGCACTTGGGCTTCAGGAAGATGCTTCCGATGAGGGTTTGCAGACGGCTCATGAAACTCTCTTTGCCACGCGCCCTACGGCGGTGAACTTGCGCTGGGCGCTGGATCGTGTGCGAGGAGTGGTGGCTTCATTGCCCGTTGAGCAACGCGCCGACCGCGCTTGGTCCGAGGCGGCGGTAATCTGCGATGACGATGCGCGGACGAATCACTCCATTGGTCAGCATGGCTTCGAAGTGCTTCGCCAGATTCACGCGGCGAAAGGCGATGCTGCTGCGCCACTCCAAGTCATGACTCACTGCAACGCGGGCTGGCTCGCGGCGGTCGATTGGGGCATGTCACTTTCGCCCGTTTACCTCGCGCACGATGCGGGCATCCCGGTACATGTGTGGGTGAGTGAAACACGGCCTCGTGGACAGGGCGCGTCATTGACGGCTTGGGAATTGCGCGAGCATGGCGTTCCTCACACTTTGATTGCGGACAATGCCTCCGGCCATTTGATGCAGCGGGGCATGGTCGATCTCTGCATCGTGGGTGCGGACCGCGTTACCGCCCAGGGCGATGTGGCGAACAAGATCGGCACTTACATGAAGGCGCTCGCTGCGCGTGCTCATCAGGTTCCCTTCTTCGTCGCCATGCCGGTGAGCACCATCGACTGGACGATCTTGGATGGCGTTCGAGACATTCCCATCGAGCAGCGCAGCGCTCGCGAAGTCACTCACATGCCCGGACTTGCCGCCGACGGCACACGGCAGGAAGTGCTCATCACTCGTGAAGGCACACCTGCTCGCAATGACGGCTTTGATGTCACACCGGCATCTTTTGTCACCTCGCTCATCACCGAGCATGGAGTGTTTCAGGCCGATGCGACTGATCTCGCGCGACTGAAGGCCATGCTCTAAAGGCAAAGAAGCGGAGGCCACATACGCAGCCTCCGCTTGCTCAAACAACACCGCGCTAAATCGAGTTCAGGAAATCGAGAAGCTGCTGCTTCTGCGCCGGAGTGAGCGCGTTGTAGCGATCACGAGAGCCTTTGGCTTCGCCGTCGTGGGCACGAATTGCGGCGTCCACATTCGGTGCACGTCCATCATGAAGATAAGGAGCGCTGGCACGCAGACCCCAGAGCGGCGCGGTCTTCATCTCGGTGCCACTGGCATCACCTTGGACAATGCGATCACCGAGAGTGCCCATGTCGTGCAGGAGCAGATCGGAGTAGAGATTCACCGCCTTGTTACGCAGAGCGGCGATGGGGCTGTCGCCACTCATCATCGTGGGGGTGTGGCAGAGGTGGCAGTTCACTTGGTTGAAGACGTTGCGTCCTTGCGCGGCGCTGGCGCTGAGCGCCACGGGTGGTGGTGGTGCGAGCAAACGCATGAAGTCCGCTGAGCGGTCGATGTCCGCTTTGCCATTGGCCGGGTCGATGGTGTCCTCAGGGTCTGCGATCTGATCAGCGGCGGCTAGCTTGGCCGCATCTCCATTCGGAGCATTCTCGGTGGGGAAGAAGCGGTTGGTGACACCCATCTCGTTAACGTAAGCGTCGCCAGAGAAGGCGAGTAACGTTGCCTGCTGAGCTTTCCACCCGAACTTGCCCACGCGTGCCTGGCCGCTGGTGACATCGACCACCATGGAGACCTTGCCCTTGACGCCATCCGCGGGCGTGGTGCGCACACCCGCGAGGATGGTGACGTCGGGAATCGCCTCGATCAATCCGAGCCCAAAGAGGGGCGTCGAATTGCGGCGTGCTCGGATAAGCGCTTGCGGCGGCACCACTTCACGCGACTGCGGCGTGATGGAGCGCTCCTGGAGCAAGGAGCCACCGAGCGACGTGAGCGGATCAAAGACTCCGTTCGTGAGCGTGCCGAAGCGCGTCACATTGATCGGGCTGCCACCACCCGGTGCGGGACCACCGTGACAGGACACGCAGGAGTCGCGATTGAAGATCGGTCCCAGACCACCGGCGGCGTTCTCGCGATTGAGAAACTCGTTGCGCCCGTCCACGAAGGCGGCGCGCTCGGCCGTGGTGATGCCAGGCAGGGGATCGCCGAAGCGAGGTTGCAATGGGTTGCCCAGATTGGCCCGTGTCGTCTGCGGCGTCTGGGTGCGCTGGGCGGGACGTCGGCCCTGCTGCTGGGCCGCTGGACGCTGCTGTCCAGATGAAGGTGGTTGGGCACCGGGTCCAGGGGGACGAGGTGGTTGCGATTGGGCCAGGACGAAGCCGCTGAGACTGATCAGAGCGGCGGAGAGGAGCGTGCCATTGGTTTTCGCTTTCATGGGAACGTAGAGTTGGGATTCGATGGAATGCCAGAGCACATCGGTGCTCTCGCTGGCGAACGTTCCTGCGGACAACCTTAAGCCTTGATGAGGCCGAACATGACAAGGCTATTATGAAGATTGGATGAAGCTCATCCCAACAGAGCACGCACTCGAACGAGCGCCTCGTCAATGTCCGCACAGAAGTGATCGAGCCCGATCTTCTCCGCGAGCGAGCTGCCCACCAGCACCTTCATCGGCTGCGGTTGCACTCCGGTGAGCAGGATTTTCACGTTATCACGGTGGAGCTTTTCGATGACCACTTCCAAGGCGTGCAACCCGCTGGCGTCCATGGCAGGCACGTTTCTCATGCGCAGAATAATGGCGCGGGGTTTGCCGCCCGAGGCTCGTAGCGTTGACTCCAGCTTCTCCGCAGCAGCGAAGAAGAACGGGCCTTCCACGCGATACAGGACCACGCCCTCAGGCACCTCTTTGCCGGCAATCGAATTGCTGCCTGAGCGCTCATCATCGTTCACGGGTGTGACGAGTTTGATGTGCGTGATTTCTTCCATCCGCTTCACGAACATAACCGCCGCCATCACGAGGCCAATACCCACGCCAATGGTGAGATCGAAGATGACTGTTAGCAGGAAGGCGGTGAGCAGAACAAAGAAGTCCGAGCGCGTGCTGCGCCAGATTTCTGGAAAGGTATCCCACTCCGCCATGCGCAGGGCCACCGTGATGAGAATGCCACTCAGGCACGCCAGCGGAATCATCCCTGCCAGCGGCGCTGCAAACAAGGCGACCAGCAAGAGGATCAGCGCATGAATCATGCCCGAAACCGGAGACCTTGCGCCGTTACGAATATTGGCTGCCGTGCGTGCGATGGCACCCGTGGCCGCGATGCCTCCGATCAAGGGTGTGACCACATTCGCAATGCCCTGGCCGATGAGTTCTTGATTGGAGTCATGTCGGGTATCAGCCATGCCATCCGCCACCATCGCCGAGAGCAGTGACTCGATGGCCCCAAGCGCCGCAATCGTCAGCGCAGGTCCCATGAGGCTCTGCATCAAGTCGAGCGACACGGGAGGTAAATGCCAGCCTGGCCAGCCCGAAGGAATGCTGCCGAACTTGGAGAGGATCGTATTCACGGGCAGCTTCAGCCAATGAACCAAAGCCGTGCAAACAAGCACCGCGACGATTGAGGGCGGCACTTTGGTGGTGATCCTGGGGAACCCAAACACGATGGCGATGGTGAGCAAGCCGATGCCAAGTGTGGGCAGGCTGACCTGCGACAAGTGGCCACTAATCAGCATCAACTGCTGTGGCACATGCTCCGGCATCTTGAGCCCGAGACCTGCGAGTTCATTGAGCTGCCCGACGAGAATGATCACCGCGATGCCGCTCGTGAACCCCGCAGTGACAGGGTAGGGGATGAACTTGATCAGCGTGCCCAGCTTCAGCACCCCCATCACGATCAGCATCACGCCCGCCATGATCGTTGCCAGCGCGAGTCCGGTGTAACCATGCTGCGCCACGATGAGCGCCAGCACCGGCACGAAGGCCCCCGTTGGCCCCCCGATCTGCAACCTCGATCCGCCCAGCAGTGAGATGAGAAACCCGGCTACAATCGCGGTCCACAGACCCTGAGTTGGCGTCACGCCACTGGCAATGCCAAACCCAATCGCCAGCGGCAGCGCGATCACGCCCACCGTGAGCCCCGACACCAGATCTGCCGCAAGGCTTTGCCGGTCGTAGTTCTTGAGTGCTTGGAAGGAGGCAGGGCGAAAAGTCACACGACCTGTCTGAGCTAGAACACCACCTTGAGCAAGCCTCAGATTTTGAGGACCTGCTTCTCCAAGCGCCTCAGCGGATTTTTTGGTCGGGCAGTTCCTTCTTGATGCCAGCGTCGATGGGCATCGTGTCGTTGCTGGCGTTGAGGCCCACATCGGAGAGGACCTTCACCAGTTCAGCCTTCATCTCCTCCACTTTTGCGGCATACTTCGGATCGTTGATGAGGTTCTTGGTTTCGCCGGGATCGTTCTTCAAATCATAAAGCTCGGCCATGTGCTTGTCGGGGCTGCCGTCGCCGTGCGGATAGTGCATGTATTTCCAGTCGTCGGTGCGCACGGAGCGAACATTGGGTGTGTAGGGGAATTGGGTCTCGTAGTTGTAGTGATACAGCCAGCTCTTGCGCCAGGCAGGGTCGCCCTGCTGCACGAGCTTCACCCAGCTCTTGCCGTCGATGTTGCTCAAGGCGGGTGCGCCGCAGAGTTCGAGCAGGCTCGGTGCCATATCGACGGTGAGCACCTGCTGCGTGATGGCCTTGCTATCCTTCGTGAGGCCAGGATAACGAACGATGATGGGGATGCGAAGGCAGGGCTCGTGGGCGGTGCGTTTGTCCACCATGCCGTGCTCACCTTCGAGCAAGCCGTTGTCGCCCATGAAGACGATGATCGTGTTATCGAGCTGCTGGGTTTCTTCGAGGTAAGTGCGCAGGCGTGCGACGCTGTCGTCCACACTGAGGATCGTGCCCCAGTAGCCGTGAACCATGTTCTCGAAATCCTTCACGGCCTCCGGCTTGTCGTCGGGGAACTTTTTCCGCCACTCAAACAGCGGGCCATAGATGCCGTGCCAGGTGTAGAGACGCTCTTTGATCCAAGCGGGTTTGCCGTCGAGCTGGAAGGCGGTGGCGGGGTAGGGGACTCGCACGTCATCGAAGGTGTGCTCATACTTCGGCTCTGGCGTGTAGAAGCTGTGCGGGGCCTTGTGGCCGAGGAACATGCACCAGGGCTTGTCGGCGTTTTGTTTCTTCAGCCAGTCAAGTGTGAGGTCGGTGGCGACGCTGGTGTAGTAGCCTTTGATGACTTCGCGCTTGGTGCCGTTGAGGTTCCACTCGGTGTCGAAGTATTTGCCCTGGCCTTTGTGCGTGACGAACCAGTCGAAGCCTTTGCGTGGCTCGTCGTTGTCTTCGCCCATGTGATACTTGCCCACGTAAGCCGTGGCGTAGCCAGCATCATGGAGCACGCCGGGGAAGCTCTTCATCGAATCGGGATACTCGGTGAAGTTATTGGTCACGCCGTGCTTGTGTGCATACACGCCGCTGAGGATGGAGGCGCGGCTGGGTGAGCACAGAGAGGTGGTGCAGAAGCCGTTGGCGAACTTCACGCCTTCGTTCGCGAGGCGGTCGATGTGTGGCGTTTTGACGTGCTCGCTGCCGTAGCAGCCGAGGCCCTGCGGGCGCAAGTCGTCGCACAGGATGAAGAGGAGGTTGGGCTGCTTCGCTTGAACAGCAGAAGCGAGGCACAGGAGAGCGAGGAAAAGACGTTTCATGCGGAGGCGAATGGGAACGCTCATCGCTGGCTGTCTTTTCGTGCTTTGCAACTTGAGGTTCACTCCCGTCGCTGCCTCTATCACGCAAGCCCATGTTTGAAGCCCTAGCGACGCAATTGAAGCTCCCCGATCTCTGGCAGCACCAGGCGGTGGATCACCTCCGCGCGGGCAAGGATGTCATCGTGGATGCGCCGACAGGTGCCGGAAAGACTTACATCTTCGAGCTGCTCCACGAATCGAAGTGCCTGAACGGCCAGGCGGTTTACACCGTTCCCACGCGTGCCCTGGCGAATGACAAGTTCGCCGAATGGAAACAACGCGGCTGGGATGTGGGCATCGCGACCGGGGATGTCTCGGAGAACATTCACGCGCCGGTGCTCGTGGCCACGCTGGAGACGCAGCTCGAACGTCTGCTGCGCGGCGAAGGTCCGGCGTGTCTGGTCATTGATGAATACCAGATGATCTCCGACACCTCGCGTGGTGCGAGCTACGAGGGCGCGGTCGCTCTGTGCGGTGCGGAGACCACCTTGCTCCTGCTAAGTGGATCGGTGGCAAATCCAAACGAAGTCGCCGACTGGATGCGCAGGCTGGAGCGCGAGGTGGAGGTGGTGACGACGAAGCACCGTCCGGTGCCGCTCGATGAGATGCCCTTCGAAGCTCTGCCGCAGGCTCACGGGCGGAGCTTTCAGGGCTGGTGGTCCAAGCTGGTGGCTGCCGTGCTGATGGCGGATCTGGCACCGCTCCTGATCTTCACTCCACGACGCAAGGACGCCCAAGGGATCGCCCGCTCCCTGGCCAATGAATTGCCTCCCGGTGATCCGCTGCACCTGACGCCGGAGCAGAGGGCCGTGTGTGGAAAGGAGCTGTCCATGCTGATCGAAAAGCGCATCGCCTATCATCACAGCGGGCTCTCGTATGCAGCGCGTGCAGGTGTGATCGAGCCGCTGGCCAAGGCGGGACAACTGCGCGCGATCGTGGCCACGATGGGGCTCGCGGCTGGGATCAATTTCTCCGTGCGCAGTGTGCATGTGGCGGCCACGAAGTTTCACGATGGCACCTCGGAGCACTCGCTCGATCCTGACGAGCTGCTGCAAATGTTTGGTCGCGCAGGCAGGCGTGGTCTTGATGAACGCGGCTACGTGATCACCTCCAAGCTGAGCCCCACGCTCCATGATGCACGTCCTGCGCGACTGGCGCGATCAGGGGTGCTCGCGTGGTCGATGTTCCTGCGTGTGATGAAGCACGCTGCACTTCGCAATGATCCGCCCTTTGCGGCGGCGGCGAAGTTTGCGGAGCGGCTCTACGCCAAAGCGCCTCCGCCGCTCGGGATCGAGGCCGCCGAGCCCGTCAATCCTGCGCAACCACGCGTGCCTGTGCGCGATGGGCGTGCGATCTTTGATCTTGAAGCCACGGAGGAGCAGATCGTCAATGGAGCCGGGCGCTGGGAGACGGTGCAATCACGACGCAACGTGCGCACCACCCTGGGCCGCTGCTGGCTGGCCAACGAAACCCGCCAGGGACCGGCCTTGCGCGATTCGAAGTTCGTCCTCGCTCAGAGCAAGGGACTGGCTCGCGTGTTCAAGAGCGATCACGGCTACGGGCTTGAGATCGCCCTCGGGCCGCCCATCGCGGAGGACGCTGTTGTGTTCAAGCCCACGAAGACTCTGCGCAAGGTGCTGAGCCTCTCGCGCAATGTGGAGGATGTTTCATGCGATGAGTTTCTGCGTCGGCATCAGACGAAAATAGCGCGGAAGCTGGCCCCGGACATCGCTCGCTACAAGGCCGCACAGCCTGAGCCTAACGAGCTGCCGGTGTTCATCGGACTTGTCCAACGCGAAGGCTTGATCCTGGCCCGCTACGATCTGCACCTCGTGCCCGTGGATGCGTATGAAGATCAAGCTGGCTGCTTGCTGCTGGAGCCGAAGCGCCGGGTGATGCGACGCGATAGCGCGACGAGCATCGTGATGGAGCCCAGCATGGCCGAGCCGAAGAACTACGATCCGCGCCCCGGCTCAGCGATTCATTCCTGGCGTGCGCTGGGCCTGATCGATTCGCATGGGGTGCCGACTCGGCGCGGCGAGATTGTGAGCTTCTTCCAGCACGGCGAAGGGCTGGCGATAGCCGCCGCGCTGGAGGATACGAGCTACGCCGTCTCCGATCTGGTGCTGCACACGGCGAACCTGCGTGCGGGCTTCCGCTTTGAGCAGGCGGGCTTCTGCGAGAGCGAGCGCCTCGGCGCGGTGTGCCGACAGGTGTATGGTTTTGTTAGTCACGAGGGCTATCTCATCAATGGCCTGCCCGTGGACTACGGCGAGGGTGCCTGCGAGGTGATGGATGCGCTGATCCATCGTGATCGAAAGTCTGCGTATGTCACTCCCGAGGGCTTTGCAGAAGGTGATGTCTCGCGGGCTTACATTGAGTGGATCAGTCTGCTGCGCCACATCGTGAATGCGCCCTCGCATTCCTGGACGCGCTGGGAGGACTTGCAGAAGGAAAGCGAGAAGGCGCTCAAACAGCACAGCAAGGCGCTGCGTCATCTGTTCCACATCGATCTGCCACCGCTCACCACGAAGCAACGCAGTGGCAAGGTGAAGCACTGGCTGGGCCGATGGTAGTCCCCTCGCTACGCATCACTTCATCCTGAACAATCGCTGCGTGTATTGCGCCTCATCGAGGCCGCGATACACAGCCACTTCCTCAAAGGCAGGACTCTCCAACTGTGGCACGATGGTGGGGAAGCTGCCCAGAGCGCTCTCACGATGGCCCATGATCACGAAGAGCGGGCGCTTCTCCGTCTGTGCCTTGCTCTTGAGTGATTCAAACTCATCCGCAGACTTGATCAGCACCGCCCTCGGATCGTAGATCGGGGCATTGCTCCAGATCGCGGCGAGCAAGGGTTTGAGAGCATCCGGGTTCGCTTCGTAATGCGGATAGATCGCGCCGCGCACCTTCACCACGCCGGAACGTTCATCGCCCTTGGGCCGATCACGATAGCCCCACGCGACGCGAGTGGTCATGCCAAGCCCGGCAATCAAAAACATCATCAGTGCTGCCACCTTGAGCGGGCCTTTGAACGTGAAGCGATCCTGCAATGCGACCACTCCCTGCCCGAAGGCGCAGAGCAGCGCTGGCAGCATGTAGAATAGATACCAATGATTGAGGTAGCGAGTCTGGCGCACCATATCGGCCCATCCCAAGATCAAGGCCCCCACAGCAGCAATCATGAACCAACGAGACAGGTCATCGCGTGACCAGAGCTTGAGGCTACCGACGATCAAGATGACTAGCGTGGTCACCACGCCAACCCAGGCCAGCGGTGAGCCTGCCAGGATTCGCACCATCGCCACACTGATCGGACTGGCGGCATCCGCATCCTGCCAGCGAGCGCCAAAGACCGCATAACCACCCACATCCTGCCACCAAGCACTTTTCATCTCGCCACGAAGACCGGGGACATTTTTCAGTGCTTCCAGCAACTGAGGAATCAATGGCAGCATCAGTCCGAGTGCCAAAACGATGGCGATCAATCCGACGACCGAAAGCCTAACAAACGGTTCCACACCACTCTTGTTCTTCCACGCCTGCCAACCCAGATGAACCACCAGCACTCCATTCATCGCGAGCACCCAGTAGAGGCATCCAGGGAAGGCCCACAGGGCGAGGAAGTTCGAAAGGCCATAGCCCATCCAGTCACGCCAGCGACCATGCATGACTGCCCGACGCGAAAACCACATCATCAAGGCAATGCCCAGTGCCATGAGGCTATAGCCGCGTGCTTCAGTGCTGAACCTCACATGCCAGCCATGCACCGCTCCCGCCAGCATGGTGCCCCAGCCTGCCATCTCGCCACCGATACTCCGCATCAAGGCACCGAGAACCGCAAGGCAACCGAGGCCCGCGAGGAAGGACGGCAGGCGCACTGGCCATTCGCGCACTTCACCATCGGTGGCCGAGGTGATGGATTTCCAGGTCTGGAAACTCAGACGAGTGAGCAGCGAATGGGGCTGGGAGTTGTTGCCTGCGGAGTTTTGCCAGAGGGTCTCGAACCAGGTCGCTGGACGCCACTTGATCGAGGCCCGGTCAGTAGAGTCCTCCTTGAAGCCACCCGAGGTCATGCGCACGAAGTTGTGGGCTTCGTCGTTGTAAAAACTGAGGCCCAACCGAGGTGCCCGGAGTCCTGCGGCCAGCAGCAGGATGCCTGCGGCTATGATCCAAAACGTGCGCCGAGCCGGAACTGCCAGGATTCTCGTTTTTACCGAGCCCGACCACCATCCAGCGGTCGCGGCGAGGCCGAACAAAATAACGCAGTCAACCAGGAGCCCTCGCCAGACCCAGGTTTTCACCAGACGATCCAGCGGCACTTTTTTCCCCGCCTTGACCGCCGCCTCCATCGCGCCAGGCCATGAATTCCGTGTGGCCAACACCACCAGCAGAAGGACCAGCGCTAGTGATCCCAAGGCGATCATCCATCGCAACGCCAGTCGGCGTTCGCCTGGCGCGGAGGGCAAGCATGGGAAATTCATGGCCTCGCTATCTACTGGTGGCTCCAGACTTTGCAACGCTTGCCACGCGGATCACTGGCCTGCTAAGACAGAACCCGTAGTCCACGGGAGCTACTTGAAGATCTTGTTCCGCAACCGCCAGACAAAGTGCTCAGCAGACAGCTTCACGCATTGGAGACCATACTTGAGCGCTTTTTTGAACGGGATGGAACTCGCGTCTTCCTCGTAGCTCGTGGGGCAGGTCACTTCACAAGTGCGGCAGTTATACCGAAGAGCAGCCACGAACATCTGGTTGTCGAAGATGAAATCATTGCGGAATTCATGGAAGGGCACCGTCTCCAGGAGCTTGCGCGAGTAAGCTCGATAGCCGGTGTGATACTCCGTGTGGTAGGTGCCCAGCGCGAAGTCCATCACGTTGGTGAGCCCCCAGTTCGCCAGGTAGCGCCAGACCGGCATGCCACCGCTCAGCGCACCTCGGCCCGAGGTTCTCGATGCCAGACACAGATCGTAGAACCCGGTGGCGAGCATGGCAGACATCGCCGGAATGAGCTTGGGCGTGTATTGATAATCGGGGTGAAGGAGGATCACGATGTCCGCTCCAGACTCGAGGCCGAGCTGGAGGCACCGCTTCACCTTGCCGCCGTAATTGAGATTCTTCTCGTTGCGATAGGTGCTTATGCCCAGACCCTGTGAGACCTCGAACGTCCGGTCCTTTGAGCAATCGTCCACCAGGATCACCTCATCCACGATGTCGCGTGGAATGTCGGCATAGGTCTTCTCAACGGTTTTCTCCGCGTAATACGCGGGCATGGTGACGGCGACTTTTTTTCCCTGGATCATCAGGGCGCTGAACAATCACACGCGCGCCCAATTGGCAAGCGGAAGCATGTTCATGTCGGCCAGGCGCTGCTCATACATTTGACGGCCAATGCGTGTCGCCGTGTTCTCAGCGAGTTCCACATCGTCCCAGGTGAGCGTTTGACCGATCTCGATCTTGCGATTCACGCGGGCACCTGTGAGCAGCCCCACAGGCACTGCGTGAGGTGCTTCAGCAAAACTAACGGCCTCTCCGCGCACTTCGAATCCACCAATGGCGATGTCGATCAGCGAGCCGGAGCGCAACTGCTTCTTGGCCACGGCAGCCACGTTGATCCGAGGGGTCGCCGAGTTGTTGAGGAGCACCTTGCCCGTAGTTGCCACGCGGCGGAGCGTCTTGAATACTTCCAGGTGGCAGAGGTGATAGGGACGCATCAGCGTGTAAAACGGACCGTCACCGAGCTTCAAGTAACGAAGCACATTCGGGTTCGCGGAGTGATGTTCGCCCACGACGAAGACTCCAGCGGGCAGGGTGCGGTTCAAAACGTAATCACTGAGTGCCCGGCCTTTCACCTTGGCCATTCGCCCCATTTGAGCAGCGGAGACGTCCAGTGCTTCATCTTTGGGACCCAGCAGGCCACGCACCGCGATGTCTGCATCCAGGCCATTGGCCACGAGGGCTTGTTCGATCTGGAGCTTGGTGCCGTCGGTGAAGCTGGTCACTTGGACGACGCTGATGCCATTCCGCTCCGACCAGTGATGCATCTCATCAGGCAAGGGCTGGTGGTTGAGGAAGCCTTTGATATTGCCATAGACCAGCGGCTCGAACCCCATGTCGATCGCTTCTTCGCGCAGCGCAGCAAGCGATCCCGGCTGATCGCCTTCAGCTTCCGTGAGCAGCCCCTTGCCCACAAAGTAGGACCCCACGGTGACATTGAATTCCGCTCCCATCGTGACCACCGGCTTGCCTGCGGCAAAGGCTGCCTCAACCACCTCCGCTGCCCGGCTGATGTCGCCCGAGCATTCCATTACGATGTCCGAAGATTCGACCAATTCCTCGACCGAGGAGGTGATCAGCGAGCTGTCCATCTTCGGCAGACCGTCCTTGCGACGAGTGAAAACCTTCGATGCCACAAAATCCTCCCGGAACTCCATCAAACCTAGCAGCCCGCTGCCGATAAACCCGGTGCCGCCGATGCCAACTTTGATTGGCTCACTTGTTTTTGGTGAGAATTTTGTGTTCACGAGGGCGCAGACTGCCAGAAAAGGTTTACAAATGCAAAATAAAATAAGGCATCCCCCTATAATACTAACACTCGACGAGAGGCAGCCAGAAAGAGCGCACCCCTCAGCCTTGTCCAGCACCTTTTGCACCACTACCCGGTTTTTCTTGGGCACTTCGATCAAGGAAGGCGTTCCCTCGTGCGCTGTGCCAGGACCCAGCTCGTCGCCGATTCTTGTGAGCTGACGCAAGGACGGGCGTCCGTTCGTCCGTTCTGCTCAGCTTCCATCCTCATGATCATCGACTGTCACAATCACATCGGCGCGGACCTCATGTTCTACCTGCACGGGGACTTCCCGTATGCTCAGCACCTCGTCGCCATGCACGATGAAGGCCGCGCGCTGGGGGTGGACCGCTGGATTGTGTTCCCCTTCGTCACCTACGCGGCCATGAACATGGCAAAGCTGCGCCAGGGGGAAGTCGAGTTCCCCGGCGGCATCGAGAGCGTGCCCTACGCACTGGAGAATCGCCGAATGCTCGGCGAGGTGCATGATTTGTTCCCTGAACTCGCCCCCCGCATGTTGCCCTTCGTCATGGTGGACCCGATGCGCGAAACCAAAGCACAGGCAGCCGAGCTGCGTAAGCTCCGGGAGCGCTATCGCTTCCACGGCATCAAGCTCCAGACCACAATCATCCAGGCTCCGATCAAGCACTTGCTCGATCAAGGCAAGGTCTTCCTGGAACTCGCCGCCGAGTGGGACCTGCCCTTCCTCATTCACAGCAGCATCGCCGATAGCGACCTGTGGGCTCAGTGCTCCGACATCCTCGACGTCGCGGAGGCCAATCCCCACCTGCGCTTCCTCCTCGCGCACTCCTGCCGCTACGACAAACCGAGCCTCGACCGCGTGAACGAACTGCCCAACGCCTGGTTCGACAATTCCGCCCACTGCATTCACTGCGAAGGCGTGGTGAAGGAGATGCCCTTCGTCGCCAAGAAGCATCGCCGCTTCGACTCCGACTACTCGAACCCCGCCCGCGTCATCGCCGATCTCGCCGCCGCCTACCCCACGAAGTTCTGCTGGGGCAGCGATTCCCCCTTCTACAGCTACGCCGCAGAGATCAATGGCGAGGTCGTGCGGCTCATCTGTGATTACCCGACAGAAGTGAAAGCCCTCACCGCCTGCGGCGCGGAGGTGGTAAACCGCATTGCCAATCAGAACACCCGCGCTTGGTTGAAACTCGATGATGAAAGCCTTCTCGCTTGATGGACACGCCGCCCTCGTGACGGGCAGCTCTCAGGGGCTCGGCCTCGCCATGGCCCAAGGTCTGCGCGAGGCCGGAGCGCGAGTTGTGTTTCATGGTCTGCAAGCCGAGCGCACCAGCGACGTGCCCGCAGACGCCGCGTATGTCAGTGCCGACCTCCTTGATGCCGACGCTCCTGAACAACTCGTCGCCCGCGCCTTCGAGCACGAGCCGGAGATCGACACGCTCATCTGCAACGCAGGCTCGTTCTTTGACACCGCGCCGCTGGAGATGACTCGCGAGCGCTGGGACCGGACCTTCCAGCTCAATATCAGCGCCTCGTTCTTCGTCGCGCAGGCCTTTGCGAAGCGGCTCGTCGCCGCGAAGCGCCCCGGCAGCATCGTCATCATCAGCTCGACCAACGGCTTCCAAGGCGAAGCCGACTCCGTGGCCTACGATTCTAGTAAAGGCGCGCTCGTGATGATGACGCGCTCACTCGCCGTCTCGCTGGCCGATCACGGCATCCGCGTCAATGGCATCGCGCCCGGCCTGATCCGCACACCGCTCACGGCGCAATGGATGGAGCCGCGCGCGAATGACCTGCTCGTCCACTACGAGAAGAAAATCCTTCTCCGCCGCGTGGGCAAACCCGAGGACATCGCAGGTGCCGCCGTCTTCCTCAGCTCGCCCGCCGCCAGCTACATCACCGGTGAGATCATCGTCATTGATGGCGGCCTCACTGTGTGCCAGATCGGGCGGCTTTGAGCGGTATCGTTCATTCTACATCCTTCCGACTTCATCCATCTCATGACACCACAAGAAAAAGCAGAATCCCTCGGCCTCACCTTCGCCAAGCAAGCCCCTGGCTACCTCAACCTTTGCATCCGCACCGGCAACCAACTGCTCACCAGCGGCCACGTAAGTGACCTGAAGGGCAAGCTCGGAGCCGACCTCAAAACCGAAGACGGTTACGCCGCTGCCAAGAACTGCGCGGAGAAAGTGCTGCGCAGCGTGTGGGATACGCATGGCACGCTCAATGGCCTGCGCGTGCTCAAGGTGCTCGGCTGCGTGAATAGCACACTCGACTACACCGAGCAGCACCTCGTCATCAACGGTTGCTCCGACTTGCTGCATCAGATCTTCGGCAAGGAAGGCGACGGCTACCACGCCCGCAGCGCCCTCGGCTTCGCCCAGCTCCCCACCGGTGCCGCCGTGGAAGTGGAAGCGATCTTTGAGATCAAAGAGTAGCCTCCTTGACGACTTCATGAGTCGCTGAGCAAAGCCAGCGCGCGCGGCAACTCCGGTGCCGCCCATCAACAGCGACTCCATGCAGACTTCCCGACGGTTGTTCGAGGAGCGCGCGGCAGCCATCCGTTTGCCGCGCTCCTTGGCGCGATGCGTCAAGCCGAGGGCTTTGAGGGCGATAGACGGGGTCGAGCGAAGCGATACCACCGCTTGTTCCCCCTATGACACGACAGCAGACCCCCAAAAAGCTACGACACAGCCTCATCCAGCCGCCGCAGGGGCAGAGAAAGCCGCTGCGCCTATGCCGACAGCCAGCGCAGTGCCGCACCAAGCCGCGACAGATCCCCGACCAGCCATTGCAGGGGCGGAAAAAGCCGCTGCGCCTGGGTTCACAGCCAGCGCACTAGCCCATGAAGCCGTTGCAAAGACGGAGAAAGCCAAGGGTGGTCGCATCGGAAGCCAGGAGAAGCTCGGCGGACAGGAGAACCGGAGGTCGCCGAAGGCAATCCGCGCTCCGTTGCAGGCCCACATCGCGAGAGGGACTCAGACGTGCTTGTCGGCACGAGTGCTCCAGGCGGCACCGCAGCGATGCCACGGTGATTCCTTGCCGACCGAAAAGGCCGACTCGAGCTACCTCGTCGCGTCGATCAGCTTTGCGAACTCGCTGAAGAAATACTTGGCGTCGTTCGGGCCGGGGGCGGCTTCGGGGTGGTATTGCACGCAGAAGACGGGGTGGTCGCGGTGGGCGATGCCTTCCACGGTGCCGTCGTTGAGGTTGATGTGGGTGACATCGACGTTGCCGGGCAGGGAGGAGGGGTCGATGGCGAAGCCGTGATTCTGGGCGGTGATGGCGACCTTGCCGCTGCGCAGGTCCTTCACGGGTTGATTGCCGCCGCGATGGCCGAATTTCATCTTGAAGGTCTTGCCGCCGAAGGCGTGGCCGAGGATCTGGTGGCCGAGGCAGATGGCGAAGATGGGCTTCTTGCCGATGAGTTCGCGCACTTCCTGGTGGATGTAGGTGAGGGCGGCGGGATCGCCGGGGCCGTTGGAGAGGAAGACGCCGTCGGGGTTCTTGGCAAGGACGTCCTTGGCGCTGGTGGTGGAGGGGACGACATCGACTTCGAAGCCCTGCTGGCGGAGGCGGCGCAGGATGTTGCGCTTCACGCCGAAGTCGTAGGCGACGATGCGATACTTCGGCTCGATGAGCGGATGGAAGGCTCCCTCGGGGCCGCCTTGACGATTCTGGCTGGGGCTGGGGATGTCCCACTCGCGGCTGTCGAGGCTGTCTGGGTCCCAGCGGTAGGGTGACGGGGCGGACACTTCCTTGACGAAGTCGCTGCCTTCCATCGGGGTGCTGGCGAGGGCGAGATCGACGGCTTCCTTGACGGTGCCGACCTCGGTGGTGATCACGGAGCGCATGGCACCGCGAGTGCGCAGGTGCTTGGTGAGGGCGCGGGTGTCGATGCCCTGGATGCCGGGGATCTTCCACTGCTTGAGGTAGGTATCGAGGTCCATCTCCGAACGCCAGTTGCTCACGATGGGGCTGAGTTCCTCGATGACAAAGCCGCGCACATGGGGCTGAGTGCTTTCGTCGTCGTGGTGATTGATGCCGTAATTGCCGATCTGAGGCACGGTCATGGCGACGATTTGTCCACGGTAGCTGGGGTCCGTGAGCACCTCTTGATAGCCGGTCATGGAGGTGTTGAAGCAGGCTTCGCCGGTCGCCGTGCCGGTCGCGCCAAAGGATTCTCCCTCAAAGTATCTGCCGTCTTCCAGTGCCAGGATTGCTCTCATCAATTAGTCGGGTGTCGGGGTCAAAAACGCCCGGCATTTACGCGTGCTGTTTGGGTGGCGCAAGCAGAAGGGCAGAGGAAACCCGTTACTTTGTGACGAGGCGAGGCGCTTCAGGCGGCAGTGCGATGGAGAGCCTCGATGCCGAGGGCGATGGCACCACAGACTCCCGAGCTGTCCCCGAGGCCTGGAGGCACGATGTAGGTCTCGATTTCCTGAAGGAGCTGCGGCACATGGAGGTAGCCATTGAGCAGGCGGAGAACGTGGGACCGCGTGGCGTCGATGAGTCCGGCCTGATGCATGACGCCGCCGCCCACGATGATCCGGCGCGGCGACAGCGTGAGGATCACATTGACCAGCCCGTAAGCCAAGGTCAGCGCCACCTCCTCCCATGCAGGGTGGTCGGCGGGCATCTCTTCGCCCTTGATGCCCCAGCGGGCGGCGATGGCGGGGCCGCTGACGAAGCCCTCCAGACAGCTCTGGTGGAAGGGGCAGTGGCATTTGTCAAAGATCACGCCGCGCGTGTGTGGCGCAGGCACATGCAGGTGGCCGATCTCGGGGTGTAGCATCCCGTGCAAAGGCTTGCCATGGACCAGCACGCCACCGCCGACGCCGGTGCCGATGGTGATATAGACAAGAGGATCGCAGCCTCGACCCGCGCCCCAGGCATACTCGCCGATGGCTGCCGCATTGACGTCGGTATCAAATCCGATGGGCACCTGGAAGCGTGCATGCAGAGGGCCGATGAGATCGGTGTGAGGCCACTCGGGCTTTGGCGTAGTGGTGATGTAACCGTAAGTGGCGCTCTCGGGATCGAGGTCGATGGGACCAAAGGACCCAATGCCGATGGCCTTGATCGCGCCGTGCTTCCGGCAGGCAGAGGCCAGCCACTGCATCACCTGGCGGAGCGTCTTTTTGGGGTCCGCCGTCTCGATGCGTGTGGTAGCCCGGATGTCATTGGGGCCGGTGCCGACGGCGATGTTGAACTTGGTGCCGCCAGCCTCGATGCCAGCAATGAGCGGGGCGGTGGGCCTCATGGCGTTGCGGTCAGGCTGTTCGAATCCCGCAGGCCCAGGGCGGCATAGATCTCGCGCGTGGCCTTTGATTTGTTCAAGGTGTAGAAATGAATGCCATCCACGCCGTGGTCGAGGAGGTCCTGGCATTGCTCGGTGGCATAGTGAATGCCCACGCGTTGCACCGCTTCCTCATCGCCATTGCAGCGCGCGATGGCACGCAGCAGCTTGGCAGGGTAGCGCGAGCCTCCGGCCAACTCGGCCATGCGCTTCATGCCGCTGGCACTCGTGATCGGCATGATGCCGGCGATGATGGGCACGTTGATCCCGGCCAGGCGGCAGCGATCACGGAAGTCGAGGAAGTCATGGTTGTCGAAGAACAACTGCGTGCAGATGTAGTCCGCTCCGGCATCCACCTTGGCCTTGAGGTAATCCATCTCCAGCATTCGATTCGGCGTGGAAGGATGGCCCTCTGGGAAACCTGCGACCCCGATGCCGAAGCCGCGCTTGTCCGCATGAACGCCCGAGGCATTGAACTTCTGAATGAAGGCCACCAAGTCAGCCGCGTGCTGGAAGGCATCGTTCTTCCGCTCGTAGTTGGCGATGCCGCGTGGAGGGTCGCCGCCGAGGGCGAGGATGTTGGAGACGCCCGCCGCTGCGTAGCGCTCCAGGATGCCCTGAATGTCGGCCTCGCTATGGCAGACACAGGTGAGGTGAGGCGTGGAGTCGATGCCGGTCTCGTTCTTGATCCGCACCACGAGATCGTGCGTCATCTCGCGCGTAGAGCCGCCCGCGCCGTAGGTTACCGAGACATACGCGGGCTTGAACTGCGCCAACTCGCGCACGGCTTCCAGCAGGGCGTGGGAGGACTCTTCCGTCTTGGGCGGGAAGAACTCAAAGGAGAACGTGGGGCGCTGGCGCTGGAGGAGATCGGTGATGTGCATGAGATAGTCGCGGTCCGTATTCAATCAGGCGAACACAGGCGAGGCAAGTATTTGCTGGATGTGCCTTGCTCCTTGCGCAGCGACGGCTCCCCGCTAGAAACAGCCCTCCCATGCAATCACTCTGGAACGACTCCGACGCCGCTCAATTCACCGACGCTCTTGGCCTTCGCGTTTACACCTCGCGCCTGCTCGGCAAGAACCCGGAACTGGTGCTGCATGGCGGTGGCAATACGTCGGTCAAAGTGGATGAGAAGGACTTCTTCGGCGACGCCGTGAGCATCTGTTATGTCAAAGGCAGCGGCTGGGATCTGGCGACGATAGAGCGCGAAGGCTTCGCTCCCGTGCGCATGAGTGCCTTGTTGAAGATGGCCGAGCTGCCCACGATGACAGACAGCGACATGGTGCTGCAACAGCGCGCCGCGATGACCAACCCGAACGCACCGGCTGCGAGTATCGAAGCGATCCTGCACGCGATCCTGCCCTTCAAGTTCGTCGATCACTCCCACGCCAACGCCATCTCCGCACTCACTTGCAGCCAGGACGGCGAGAAGCGCGTGGCGGATTGCTTTGGCAAGCGCGTGCTGGTGCTGCCGTATGTGATGCCAGGCTTTGTGCTCGCCAAGCAAGTGCACGAGGTGCTGAAGACGCTCGACCTCCGCGCGGAAGGCATCGAGGGCATCGTGCTCATGAAGCATGGCCTCTTCACCTTCGCTGACGACGCGAAGTCGAGCTACGAGAAGCACATCGAGCTGGTGACCGTCGCTGAGGGGTTCCTCGCCAACCAAGTCAATGCAGTCAACAATGTCGCTACGACAGGCCAAGTGGATCTCCTCGCGCTGGCCAAGCTCCGCCGAGCCGTCAGCCAAAAACGCGGTCACGCCCAAGTCGCACGCCTGCTCAACGCTCCCGACCAAGTCGCCTACTCTACCATCGGCGACGCAGCCGTGCGCGGACCACTAACGCCTGACCACAGCATTCGCACCAAGCGCATCCCTGCCGTCATCGGCGAAGACATCGACGCTGGCGTCCAACAATACGCCGACGATTACGCCGCTTACTTCAAGCGCAACGCCACCACTGAAACGATGCTCGATCCCGCGCCGCGCTTCGCCTTGTGGAAGGGTAACGGTATCGTGTGCTTCGGCGACACGGTGAAGGACGCCAACATCGTTGCCGACATCGCCACGCACACTGCCAACACCGTCATCGTCGGTGAACGCACGGGTGGCTGGGCTCCGCTGAGCGAGCAGGACATTTTTGCTATTGAATACTGGGAACTCGAGCAAGCCAAGCTTCGCAAAGGCCCAGCCCGCAAGGTGCATCAAGGCAAGGTCGCGCTCGTCACCGGTTGCGCGGCTGGCATTGGCTTCGCCATCGCCGAATCCCTCGCTGAGCAAGGCGCGCAAGTCGTCGGCTTGGACATCGACAAAGACATCCCCGAGATCATGAAGAAGATCGGCGGCATCGGCATCGTGGTGAACCTCACCGAAGACCAGCCCGTGCAGGACGCCATCGACTTCACTGTGCGTGAGTTCGGCGGCATCGACATCGTGGTCAGCAACGCGGGCATCTTCCCGAAGAACGACTACCTCGACGTGATGGCGCAGCCCGACTGGGATCGCACGATCATGATCAACCTCACGAGCCATCAGAAGCTGATGAACAAGGTCGTGCCCTTCGTGAAGCAAGGCCTCGACGCCAGCATCATCTTCGTTGGCAGCCGGAACTTCAAGGCCCCTGGTCCCGGTGCCTCCGCTTACTCGTGCTCCAAGGCCGCCCTCACCCAGCTCTGCCGTGTGGCCGCCCTCGAACTCGCGCCCAACAAGGTGCGCGTGAACATCGTCCACCCCGATGCCGTCTTCGATACCAAGCTCTGGACCCCCGAAGCCCTCGCGAAAAGCGCCGCTCGCTACGGTATGACGGTCGAGGAATACAAGACCAAGAACCTCATGAAGGTGGAGATCAAATCCAAGGACATCGGCAACATGGTCGCCGCCATGGCCTCGCCCTTGTTCGCCAAGGTCACCGGTGCGCAGATCCCTGTGGATGGTGGGAATGATCGGGTGATTTAGTCGTTCGCTTTCCATTCGATTTAACTCCGACACCTCGCTCAACGACGGTGACGCGGAGTTGTGTGTAGCAGCTCGGGAGTTTGGGATTGATTAAGTCTCATTTTTTTCACTAAGATGATGTTTCCATCGATATAGCGTCGATGGCAGTGATCGACTGCACCCATCCTTCTCCTATGGCCAAGCCCACACCTAAGTCAGTCAGCAAGAGCAGCGTCAAACGCGACTCTTCCCCTCCCAAGAGAACTGTTTTTCATCTCCGCGAAGACAGATTGGACGCAGGCTTCTTGGGAGAAGACAGCGAAGCCGAAGGCATTCTGCGTTCTCAACTGGGAGAGGAATACTACAAGCAGATGCGCGAACTGGCCCAGCGCGCTAAAGCGGCTCATGAGGCAGGCAACAAAACTCGCGGCAAACGAAAACAAGCCCAGGAGAGAGTGATCGTGCTGCCAGGCATTATGGGCTCGGAGTTGGGCCGAGATCGCAAGCTGCTCCCGTTTTTGACGGATTTGATCTGGCTTGACCCGCTGGACACCATGCTGGGGAACATTGAAGACCTGAAGTTCGATCCCGACACGCTGAAGCCGAAGGACAAGAGTATTCGGGCACTCGGGCCGTTCCCCATCGTTTACTACGGTCTGCGCAAGACGATCGAAGCCGCTGGCTTCGAGGTCGAGACGATTGGCTTTGATTGGCGGCAGCGGCTGGATGTGCTGGGTGAATTCCTGGCGGAGCAGATCAAGGCACGCAAGGAGCCCACCATCCACATCGTCGCGCACAGTATGGGCGGGTTGGTCACGCGTGCGATGCTGAAGTTGCTGAAGGACGCCGGTGATACCGCGACGCGCAATCGCATCAAGCGCATCATCACGGTGGCTACGCCTCATGGGGGCTCCCTTCAGGCGATCAAGGCCCTGCGTGGCACCCATGACATAGCGAATCTGGTGTCCAATATCGACTTCACCAACAGCCGCGTCGAGCTTACCGAGAGCACCTTCTCCACCTTGCCCGGCTTGTATCACTTGCTGCCACGCGAGGTGGATGGGTTTGATGTGTTCAACGAAGCCGCATGGCCAAACAGCGGTGTGCTGCGCCCTCGTTCGAAGTTGCTAAGTTTCGCACAGACGACTCCTTCGCTGCTCGGAGATACACGAGATTTCACCACTATCATTGGTGTGGATAAAGATACGTCGGTGGATGCGCGCGTGGAGGGTGGGCGGTTCATCTATCAAGTCTCCTCCAACGGAGACGGCACGGTGCCTCGCAAACTGGCCGAGATGGATACCAGCGAGAGTTCTCGTCGCTACGCGGCCGGCAGTCACATGACGCTGCCGATGCAAGACAATGTCCAGCAAGCGGTGGTATCACTCCTAAAGACAGGCGACTGCTCATTGCCCCGCGAGCATCCCGTCTCTTCTGTGCTCAAGCCGGAGCCGGAGGAAGTCGCGACGCGCGGAACCCGTTCGGCACGCGCCACGCGCCAGATTCCGACTGACGACCAAATCCGCGCCATGTTGTCCCCGCTGCTCGGGGGCACAGAGATGCAAACGGTCAGGAAGGCGGCCCCTGCACCGACGAAACATACAGGCATTACCCATCCGCTGACGGGGGTGGTCTTTGGTCGGCGCAAGCAGCGGCAGATCGACATTGAGTTGTTCCTCGGTGACCTCACCCATTGTCCGGCGCGTGCCTACGCTCTTGGCACCTGGGCCGGTGTCGCTCCTGGCGGAGCAGCCTCAGCGGTGGATGCTTTGATGGAAGGGGCCATCACCGACATGTTTCAGCGCCGCTTCTTTGGCGGCCAGGTGGGCGAGATCTTCACGCTGCCCACCGGCCGCTGGCCGGTGCGCACGGATCTACTGCTCTTTGCCGGTATGGGACCCTTTGACCGGTTCCAGATGGACACGCTCGAAGTGATTGGTGAGAACATCATCCGAACCTTTGTGAAGTGCAACGTGGAGGAGTTTGCGATGGTGCCACTCGGTGGTTCGTCCACGACCGCTGATGACATGGGCTCCACGATTGAGCGACTCGCGCGGGGCATCCTGCGTGGCCTTGTGGATGCGGATCAGAAGGGGCATTTCCGTCGCATCATCATCTGCGAACGCGATCCACAGATGTTTGCCATCATCAAGGAGCAGCTCGTGCGCCTGGCGATCTCTGATCTTTGCGAGGACGTGGAGCTCTGTGTGCGTGATCTTCCGCCCGACACTGCACCTAGTGTATCACGGGCGCTGCCGTCGGCGGCTCCGAGCCGACCCACTGCCTATCTGATTGCCCGGCAAGTAGATGCAGATCCGAGCATTGCCGCGGCGGACACCACGGTGGAGACGTCGCTCCTGCTGCCCGCCGGTAAGGGGGCTGTGCTCACAGGCCGTGTGGTGCGCTCCTCTCGTGAAATCGACGACCTGTTGGAAGTCACCAGCAGTGAGGATTTTGACAGCCAATCTCTCTCGAAACTGGGCGCTGGCATTGCAGCCAAACTTATCCATCCCGATGTCACCGAGGCGCTGTCACAGCTTGGCAAGATGCCCGCCGACCAGCGCCCGGAGCTGATTGTGTTGCATGATGCGATTGCGTCACGCCTGCCCTGGGAGAGCTTGGCCGTTAGCGGTTGGACACCTGCACTCGATACCGGCCTGATCCGCCGGCATCTCGCCGAGAATCTCTCCGTGGCGAAATGGCTGGATCAACGGCAGCGCACCAAAGATCTCCATGTGCTGCTGGTGGTTGATCCCACCAGCGACCTCGCCGGTGCCCGTGCAGAGGGGCACTTCTTGCGCACATTCTTGCAGACCCAACGCGGCATTCAGATCACGGTGCGCATGCAGGGCGAAGCCACGCGTGAACGCCTGTTGGAAGATTTCAAATCGGGCAGCTACGACGTGGTGCATTACGCGGGGCATGGGGCCTTCTTCCCCGAGCATCCAGGGCGGTCGGGCTTGCTCTGCGCGGGTAAGAAGATGCTAACCGGCACCGACCTCTCCGCGCTCGGTCAGTTGCCCATGCTTGTGTTCTTCAACGCCTGTGAAGTGGGACGCATTCGCGGTCTCAACACCCCTGCCGCACGCGTCAGTCACCGCAACGGTGCGCGTAAACGCAACACCGACAATGTGGGCGTCGCCGAGGCGTTGTTGCGCGGAGGCGTGGCAAACTACCTGGGAACCTACTGGCCCGTGGGCGATGATGCAGCCGAGACCTTCGCGAAGACTTTCTATCCAGCCGTGCTCAATGGTAGTTCTCTGGGCGTCGCCGTTCAGCAGGCACGTCATGCGGTGCAGAAACTCGGGTCCATCGACTGGGCTGACTACCTGTTCTATGGCGATCCCGACTTCAAGCTCACACCTTGAGTTTGGCTTTCATCAGCCACCGTCTGTCAGTGCAAAACCCTTGGCGTGAGAGGGCTTTGCGCTGCGGCATGACGGTGGAGATCAAGGCCAAGGTCACCGGTGCGCAGATCCCTGTGGATGGCGGGAATGACCGAGTGATTTGATTCGCATCTCAATGATTCTCACCGCTTGTCGCTCAAGTAAGCGGAGATCGCTTTGCCCAGCTCGGAGCCATAGGTTTGGTAGCCTGACTGCGTGCTGTTAGGTGTGTTCCACGCGGTTTCGAGGGTCACGGCGACGACGTGGTCCTGGCAATGATCGGTGACCCAGTTTTTGCTGATCTGCTTCCAGAGCGGGTGATAACTGCTGCCGCTCTCACGGGTCTTGGCTTCAAGGCCGAGCGGATGCTTGCCGAGGAAGCCCTGGGCGGTCTCCACCCAGCGCTGGAGACTTGCGTTTTGGGTCGCGTTCATCATCGACGCTGGACTGACAAAGAAGAACGGCTTGAGGTCGCGAGGGGCCGGATTGTGGAGGTCGATGAAGAGATCAAACTCGTTCGCCGCATTCATCTCGGTGATCATCGCCTGGGCGGTGCGCACAGCTGCGTAGAGGGGCTTGTCCATCCAGTCGCGGTTGTGATCGTGCGGCACCTGATCTTTGCCGCCAGCTCCGATCTCCACATTGTCCACGTCCATGATGGGCACGATGATGATCCAGGTGGTGTCGCGCAACGCCTTGGACTCGTCGCTGCACAGCCAGTTGATGAAACCGGAACACACCCAGCTCGATCCCGATTCCCAGGCGTGCTGCCGGGCATGAACCCAAAGCCCGCGATACTTGCCAGGTGTTGCCGGATCGAAGCGCACGGCGGGCACGGACCGTCCGCCATTGCTCTTGCAGAACTCGAACGCCTTGCCCCCATGCTGCACGGCTTTGGCGATCAGCGCTTCCGCGTGCGTGAGCTGAAACGGAGGACCCCAGGCGATCCATGCATGGTCTTGCTCAAAGGTGAGGCTGTAGGTGACCTTGCCTTTCTCCACCCTTCCTGGAGCCGAATGCTGCCAAGTTTTGCCATCGAGTGAAATGGTAGCCCGATCAGCAATGGCGAAACTCATCCCCGTGACCACGAGGGTGACCGGTTTTCCTGCTTCGATGCCAGTGAGCTTGAAGTTCCACCAGCATTCCCAGCCCAGGTCCTTGCGAGGCGAGGGCGTGATGCTGATCGTGCGAGTGGCCTGATCCAGCATCTCCACCTTGGCCGAGCCTCCAGGGAAGTTGGTGTCGATAGCAAGCTCGGCATGGGTTTGAAGAGAAAGAATGGTGAGGCAACAGGCGAGGTATCTGATCATGTCTTTCATACGTTAAGAGCACTCTCGAGCTGTCGATGGAATGGTTCCGTTCCGTGGTTCTCGGCTTGCCAAGCTCGGGTTAAATCCGTGAAATTCCTGGGAATTGGGCTAGTTGCATATGAGCTAGGAGGTTGAATTCGAAGGAATGTGCTCCGTGTTGAGTTTGTGGACGGAACCTCGATGAATCAATGCCTGGCAATGTTTGCGCAGCGTTTTGCATGTGCATGATAATCACATTAGCCTCTGCATGAACGGATACGGCCTAAACAAATATCTCGACAATGATTTCAGATTTGAGTGAAATCGAGTTGTTCCTACCCCCAGGGAACTCCCAAGCAAAGTATTCAAACCTTAAACCAGAGGATATTGTAATGAAACTTGATGCCCTAATGACAACGAGCGGGAGAAATCCTGTGATACAACGTAGAAACCGGTCTTTCCTGCACGGACTGACCACTCTTCTCATTGCTGCCGTGACCGTTGTTCCTGCCTATGCAGATGACGATAGCGATGGTGATGGATTCAATGATGACATCGATCCCGCGCCGTATGATTCGACGAACTACAGCCCGATTAACTTTACCTCATG
>CAUJJC010000233.1 GCA_963204975.1 Verrucomicrobiota bacterium
GCTACATCCAGGTGATAAACCGTATGATGAATACCCCAGGCGGTGCAGGTGGCGTCGCCAATCACGGAGGCCACGAGCACTGGGATCAAGGCCTCGTATTGCACCCGTCCGATGATGAGCACCTCCATCGCAAAGATCGCCCCGGTAAGAGGCGTGCCAAAGACTGCCCCAAATCCCGCAGCGATGCCGCACATGAGCATCAAACGCCGACTCTCTGGGTCCATACGGAACAACCGCACCAGCATATCGGCCAGGCTTCCGCCCATCTGCACAGCCGTGCCTTCGCGTCCTGCTGAACCACCGAAAAGATGCGTCACAAGGGTGCCGATCAGCACCAGCGGTGCCATTCGTGTAGGGACACCGCCACCCGGTTTGTGAATCTCATCAATGAGGAGGTTGTTGCCTTTATCCGAACCTTTGCCGCAGTGATGGTAAAGCCATCCCACGGCGACGCCGCCCAGCGGCAGGAACCAAAGCAAATGGGGATGCTGCCACTGGAGTCGAGTCACTTGATCGAGCGACCAAAGGAACAACGCGCTCGCCGATCCCGCCAGAACAGCAACAGGCAAGGCGAGCAACGTCCACCGAAGCAACGAACCCATGCCTGCGAAGGGAGAGGACGGCGGCGAAAACATGGGCAGCGAAGGCTTTGTCCTCTAGGGCTTGGCGTCGGACACCGTGGCCTTGATTGCTTCAGCGACAGTGCGACTGCCGATCAGTGGCTTGTCATCGAAGGGGCCATCGGCACTCGTCTTGGGCCAAGTGGCTGGATCTGCGAACTGGCCATCGTCTTTGAAGTCCTTCTGCAAGCGAGCGAGTTCAGCCTTCAACTCTGCAAAGAGATTCGCGACATCGGGTTGCTTCGCCTTCTTGGCATCGAACAACAGATTGCGCTGCTCGGAGGGATCATTGACGAGGTCGAAAAGCTCATAGGCATCCTTCTTCCAATAGTGGATCAGCTTGTGCGTGGCCGTGCGCACACCGTAATGGGCAGCGGTGTTGTGATGGCCTGGATCGTGGTAGTAACGATAATAGAGGGACTTGCGCCACTCAGCGGGAGCTTCGCCACGGAGCAAGGGAGCCATCGAACGGCCCTGCATGGAGGCAGGGATGGGTTGCCCGGCGAGGTCGAGGAAAGTGGGGGCGAGGTCGATGTTCGCCACGAATTGCTCCGGCGTGATGCCAGCCTTGATGCCTGGACCACGAGCAAGCAAAGGCACGCGCAGACCTGGCTCATACATGAAGCGTTTGTCGTAAAGGCCGAGGTCGCCCAGATACCAGCCGTTGTCCGCTGAGTAGATGACGATGGTGTCCTTGGCCAGACCCGATTGTTCCAAGTAATCGAGAACCTGCCCCACACCATCGTCCACGCCCTGAACGCAGGCGAGGTAGTCGCGCATGTATTGCTGATACTTCCAGCGCACGAGTTCCTTGCCGGTGAGATTCTGCCCATCCACCATGAGTTCCATCGGCTTGCCATTGAACCACTGCTGAAGCGGCTTGCCTTTGAGTTGCGGAGGAGCTTCCAGCTTCAAATCGCGACGGGTCAGATCGCGCGCAACCGTCTGCTCATTGACCGGCAAGGCGGCGGGCCTCGTGGCGTAATCGTCCCATAGTGTGTCGGGCTCGGGGATGAGTTTGTCTTTGAACAGGGCTTTGTTCTTCTCGTCGGGCTCCCATGCACGATGCGGAGCCTTCTGGTGCAGCATGAGGAAGAAGGGTTTGTCTTTGGGCCGCGTCTTCAGCCACTCGATACCGAGTTCGGTGGTGACGTTGGTGCAGTGGCCTTCGATGGAGAGCTTGCGCCCAGAGATTAGGAATGTGGGGTTCCAGTAAGCGCCTTGGCCAGGTAGCACGATCCAACGATCAAAGCCCGTGGGATCAGAGCCCAGGTGCCACTTCCCAATCATTCCGGTGTGATACCCGCCCGCTTGGAGGCGCTTGGCCACATTGTCGCGCGAGCCATCGAAGCTATTGAACACGGGCACGCCATTGAGATGCGAATACTGCCCGGTGAGCAAGGTGGCACGGCTGGGAGTGCAGATCGAATTGGTGACAAAGGAATTGGTAAACCGAGCGCCCTCTTTTGCCAGACGATCAATGTTAGGCGTCTGATTCACCTTCGAGCCGTAACTGGAAATCGCGTGTTGGGCGTGATCATCCGAGAAGATGAAGAGGATATTGGGCGGAGCAGATCGGGCGTCCGGGGTGCCGACCAGACCGACGAACAGGAGAAGAGTGAAGCAAAGCGATCTCATGGAGCCGACAAGGAACAAGAGTCCCCGCCGAACGCAACCGCCACGACGATCCCTCCACTGCCTTCAGGATGGATGACAGCACGAAGCATCCTCGCCCGTCAAAGTGCCGCGTAAACGCCACGCCATTACCATGGCCGCCGCGAGAGCCAAGCCGCGTTGAACGCGCTTCAGGGCCAACGGCGAGAGTTTGATCCCGAGGCGATGCAATTGAGTCTGCGCCAGCGCCAGCAGCGGCAACGTGCCCAGCCCAAACGAAATGCTGAACTCCGTGCCTTTCGCAGCCGAACCATTGGCCAGCGCCAGACCGAACATCATGTAAAGCGGGCCGCACGGCAGCAGAGGCGTGGCAAATCCGAGCGCGGAAGCCCGCGCAGCGCTGCCGAATTGCATCGCCTTCATTCGCAGCCGCGCCATGGGCCGCGTGAGGAAGGCGGGCTTGGGCAGCCAGACATCAGCCCCAATGCCCACGAGGATGAAGACAATCACGAGCAGCCAGGGAAACATCGCAATGCCGCGATGTTGCAGCCACGCCTTGGGCAATGTGCCCAGGGTGCCCGCCACCGCCCCCACGATGCCGTAGGCCGTCAGGCGTGCGCCGTGGTAGAGCGCGGTGTCGCGCAAAAAGGTGGAATTCGTCCCTCTCGCCACCGCCCAGGAACACGCGAGCGGGCCGCACATTCCTACACAATGCAAGCTGGTCACCAGACCGGCGACGAAGGCAGCAGCACTGGTATCAAGCGGTTGCATGGTGTTACTCCACCTGAGATTTAACGAGCGGAATCGCCTCAGGCTGATGCTTCACCGCCATGAAAATCATGACGCCCCAGGCGCTGAACATCAATCCGAAGGCGAAGATGACGAAGAGCCAGGGCCGCTTGCCGATGAAACCTGGCGGCTTCGCGCAGGGGCTGCTCTGCGATGAATCGCAGTCGCGATCACTGCTGGAGGTATTGTTTGGCGTCGAGGTAGCCATTGTCTTTGAGCTTGGGGTTGGGTCCGACAAATTCGAGGGGGCGAGTGGTCATCGTAGCACCACTGACTTCATCCGTGATGCGGATCACCATTTTGTAAGGTTTCGCATATTTATCAGCAGGCATGGAGAGCACGAGCGGGCGGACTTCTTCCTTCTGACCAGAGATCGTCAAACTGGTCTCTGTGCCGCTCGCCTTCATATTGGCAGGCACGTCGCCTTCCAGCGCGAACCGGAAGCTGCGGGGCTCGTTGCGCTTGTTGATCAGACGCACGAGGAACTGATTCTTGAGTTCACCAGAGGAGAGGAAGTAGGTGCTGCCAGGCATCCGCAGCACGACGCCATACATCGGTGAGATGCGCGTGGCGGCAAAAGCGAAGGCGGTAGCACCGACGGCGAGAAGCATGGAGTATAGAATGATTCGAGGGCGAATGAACTTCGTCTTGCCCCCTCCAAGTCCCACATACGAATCATAGCGAATCAGGCCTGGCTTGCGGCCCAGTTTCTTCATGATGTCACCGCAGGCGTCAACACATGCAGCACAGCCAATGCACTCGAGTTGCAGACCATTGCGAATATCGATCCCAGTTGGGCAGACCTGCACGCATCGGTTGCAGCTCACGCAATCGCCCGCATTGGGATCGTTGGCACGACCACGGGGTTCGCCTCGGGTTTTGTCATAACCAATGATGACCGTGTTGTCGTCGCTGAGCGCGGACTGTAGCCGGCCATAAGGGCACATGATGACGCAGAACTGCTCGCGAAACCAACTGAAGCAAAAGTAGAGCACTACCGTGAGGAAAGCGACGACGCTGAAGGCGAAGGCATGTCCCTGAGGCGACTGCTGCATCATTTCATACAGGCCTTTGATGGACACGAAGTAACTGAGAAAGACATGGGCGATCAATGCGGCCATCAAGAGGTAGATGCCGTGCTTGAGGGCGCGCCGGGCGACCTTGCCTGCCGACCAGGGAGCTTTATCGAGCTGCCGACGCGCAGGCGCATCACCATCAATGAGCCGCTCCACGCGCCGGAATACGTGCTCAAGAAAGACCGTGTAGGGGCATGTCCATCCACACCAGACACGACCAAAAAGCGCCGTGATGTAGAAGAGTGAAAAGCCCAATCCTGTGACCAGAAAGAAAAACACCCACAGGTCTTGAGTAGCCAATGTCAGGCCGAAGAAATGGAAGCGTCGATTGACCGCATCAAGGAAGACGGCCGGAAATCCTCCCACCGGAATCCATGGAAGGGCGACGTAAACGGTGAGCAAGCCCAGCGCTACGATCCGTCGCCACTTGGTGAAGAAGCCGGAGACATCGGAAGGATGAAGAGTTTTCTTTGATCCATCCTCGCGGATGGACCCGAGGGAGGTGGTATTGAGTTCAGTTTTCAAGGGGTTTGAGGGGTGAGAGACTTGAAGAACAGCGCTCCGGGGAATGGAGGAGGCCACTATCGGCCTCCTCCGAATTCATCAGATGAGGTGCACGCGCCCTACTTGGCCTGTGGAGCAGCAGGAGCAGGTGGCGGTGCCGCGTTAGGAGATGGAGCTGGAGTTGCGCTAGGAGCTGGAGCGGCTGCACCTCCAAGTTTCGGTGAATCTGCCGAGAGCTTCACTGGCTCTCCTTCTTTGTGATAGCTGAGGATGAATGCTGCGAGTTCGGTCACACGCTTAACCCCGAGAACTGGCTCCCAGGCGATCATGCCTTTGGTGACATCGGGTGCCCCCTTGCGGATGATGTTGAGCATCTCGATCGGAGTGCCCCCATGCTTCCACTCTTGGTCGTTGAGCGGCAGGCCTGGCAGCTTAGCTCCACCAAGGGTGCCCGAAAGATCGGGCGCATGACAGGTGACGCACATGCCTGGAGTCATGAAGGTCGCCTTGCCTGCCTCGACGACTTTGGGGTCACGAGACATTTCCCAGAGCTGGGCATCGGTGACGCCACCCATCAGCTTTTCACGAGCGGCTTGCTGTTCGGCGATGAAGCTGTCCATCGTGGCCTCATCAGATTTACCGATGCCGAACTGATAGTAGGCCAACCAAGCGACAACAAACCAGACGATGGTGATGTAGAGCGTGAAAAGCCACCAGTTGGGCAGCTTCTGATCATACTCCTGAATACCATCATAGACGTGATCGCGAAGTTGCGGTTCCGAGGACGAAGAAGGTGTAGGTGATGAGTCCATGGCAAATTAGTCGAGTGGAAGGTTGGACATGCGGTCGGCCTTGTCTTTGCGCAGCATGAGACCGCGCAAGGTCATGAGGCCATACACAAAGCTGGTGGCTGCGAAGGCGACCAGGGGCACCCAGTTGTGCCACTGTTCATAGATGACGCGTGAGAACATATGCTGGGGTGTAGATTAGGGTTGGACTTGAGCACTGCGGAAGTTGTCCGGGATGCCAGGCTTGATGGGGAATGGGATGCCAAGTTTCTTCTTGGACATGTCTTCTTCGATCTTCGGCTGCTCGTATTGTCCCAGCTTCTGGAGGTAGGCGATGATCGCCACCATCTGGGTATTGGGAGCCACCTGGACGCCGCTGCCCTTGAGGTCGGTGGCGATCTTCTCACCCTGTTCGAGGGCGTTCAGTTTGATGGCGGTTGCTTCCATCGCTGGGTAAGGAACCCCCAGCTTGGTGAGAACTGCAATTTTTCCTGGCAGTGCTTTCTGATCGAATTCCTTCTCTGCGAGATGCTTGTAAGGAGGCATGTTGGAACCAGGCGACATGGAACGTGGATCCATCATGTGCTGGTAGTGCCAGAGGTTATTGCGGACGCCACCTTCGCGAGCGAGGTCAGGACCGGTGCGCTTCGATCCCCACTGGAACGGATGATCATAAATGCTCTCGCCGAGGCGGGAGTAGCCTTGATCAGGCGCAGGCCCGTAGCGCATGACATCGGGCACCAAGGTGCGGATCATCTGCGAGTGGCAGTTGTAACAACCTTCCTCGACATAGAGATCGCGTCCGGCAAGCTCAAGAGGTGTGTAGAGCTTCTGAATACGATCTTCCACGTTCTTCGCGGTATTGACCGTCATCGTGGGGATGATCTGAATGAGGCCACCGATAACCACTGCAACGAAGGTCAGCACCGTGAACGGCAGGTAGTTGTGGAGGAGTTTGTCATACCAGAAAGACCATTTCTGGCTGCTTTGATTGAACTTCCTTATCGCAAGACCTGTGAAGATCACCGCACAGACCAGTGAGACGACATCCGAGCCCTTGGGCAGGAACAGCCATCCGCCAATCAAGATAAAAGCGCCGAAGGTGTAAGCGACGGGGTCATTGATGAAGGTGTCCTTCCAGCTCATGTTATCCTTCTCACCACGGTCAATGACATCCACTTCGCGAGTCTCGTTGTAGGGAGTGCCTGCGCGAATGGTCATGAACAGATTCCAGCACATGACGACGAAGCCGACGAGATACATGGCACCGCCAATGATACGTAGCTCCATCAGAGGACGGATCGACTGAAGGGTATCGAGGAAGGTGTATTGCAGGCCGCTGCCATCAGCGGTCGTGGCACTGAGCATGAGGCCCTGCATCACCCCGGAGATCCACATGGCAACCACATAAAGCAAGATGCCGAAGGTGCCGATCCAGAAGTGGAAATTGGCAGCCGCGATGGAATGCAGCTTCGTCTTCCAAAGACGAGGGGCGAGCCAGTAGAACATGCCCGCCGCCATGAAACCATTCCAGCCAAGCGCACCGCTGTGAACATGGCCAATGGTCCAGTCCGAGTAGTGCGAAAGGGAGTTCACTGCACGAATCGAAAGGAGCGGCCCTTCAAAGGTGGACATGCCGTAAAAGGTCACGGCAGCAATGAAGAACTTCACCACAGGGTCGGTGCGCAGCTTGTCCCAAGCACCACGAAGGGTAAGCAACCCGTTCAGCATACCGCCCCACGATGGAGCCCAGAGCATCAAGCTGAAGAACATGCCAAGCAACTGTAGCCACTTGGGCAACGCTGTATGCAGCAAATGATGTGGTCCTGCCCAGATGTAAAGGAACACCAGCGACCAGAAGTGAACGATGGACAGACGATACGAATAAACCGGGCGCTCTGCCGCCTTGGGCAGGAAGTAATACATGATGCCGAGAATCGGTGTGGTGAGGAAGAAGGCGACGGCGTTGTGACCATACCACCATTGCACCAGCGCATTCTGCACACCGCCAAAGAACGAATAGCTATGCGTGAGACTCGTCGGCAGAGACAAGTGGTTCACAATGTAGAGCATCGCCACCGTCACGATGGTGGAGATGTAGAACCACAGCGCCACGTAGATGGACGGTTCGTTACGCTTGTGCAGCGTCATGAAGAAATTGATCGAGAACACCACCCAAATCAGCGCAACGGCGATATTGATCGGCCAGATCAGCTCCGCATACTCCTGACCTCTGGAATAGCCCAGCGGGAGTGTGATGGCAGCCGCGGCGATGATCAATTGCCAGCCCCAAAAGTGGATCGAGGAGAGCAGATCCGAACCCATGCGACACTTGCACAAGCGCTGCGTGGAGTAGTAGATGCCCGCGAACATCATATTGCCCACGAAGGCAAAGATGGCTGCGTTCGTATGCAGCGGACGCAGGCGGCCAAAGGAGAGCCACTCAGCGAGGTTGAGCTGATGAAAATTCAACTGGGAGGCGATCAGCACGCCTACCAGCATGGCGACGACACCGAAGATGAGCGATGCCAGCATGAACTGGCGCACAACCCGGTCGTTGTATTCAATGGTGGTCTTGGTGGTCATAGAGGAGATTGATGGGGTGGGATCGTTGTGTCGTTCTTGCGGACAGGGGCTGCTCTCAAGTCATCCAATGGAAGGAGGGCATCTTGCTCCAAACTGCTGCGTCGGCGTTGCGATCTTTCGGCCACAAAAAGCGCCGCAAACAAGACGGCGAACATGAGACTGACGAAAATGGTGACGGCAAAGACTTCCATGGATGTGTGAGAGGTGGCGTCGTTTCCAACGCTGCTGCAATCAAGAACAGAACTCAAGCCCTTGCTCCTCCCTGCTTGGTTTAGCATGACCTGATCTTGCGAAGCTATCTCGCGCACAAATTGCGCACCCATTGTCCTTGATCTAAATCATACCATGGAAATCGACTTCACTGGCCCACTTCGCGACGATGCCTACATGATCCTCGCCGGCCTCGTCACACCACGTCCCATCGCCCTTGTAACAAGCATCGACGAGTCTGGGCGAATCAATGCCGCACCGTTCAGCTTCTTCAATGTGCTGGGCGATTCACCTCCGATTGTGGGCTTCTGCCCAGGTGATCGATCAGCAGGAGTCCCGAAGGACACAGCGCGCAATATTCGCCTCACACATGAGTTTGTGGTGAACCTGGTGGACGAGACCATTGCTACTCAAATGAATGCCTGCGCAGCCTCCCTGCCGCCAGGCGAGAATGAGCTTGTCCCAGCCGGTCTCACAGCGCTCCCATCTAGCGTAGTCAAGCCACCGCGCATCGCCGAGTCCCCTGCCAGCATGGAATGCAGACATCACAGCACGATTGAGATCGGTGACAATCGACTGATCATTGGGGAGGTCCTGCGCCTCCATGTCAGGGACGGCATTCTCGATACTCAGACGTGGCTGGTGAACCCTGGCAGCTATGCGCCAATCGGGCGGATGCAATCCCCGCATTGGTATTGCCGGACAACTGACCTGTTTGAGATGAAGAGGCCGCGCTAAATGCACATCAGGCTGGACAGCCCCCCGTAGTCCACGACAATAATTCCCCGAGCTGTGCTCAAGGTGCCTTCCGTCCCCAATGATTTCCATCCGCATTTACAAGCTGATCTGCAAGCTCTGGGTCGCCGCCAAGGTGGCTCTCGGCTTGGGTTCACTTGTGGCCATGGTCTGGGCGATTCAGTTTGTAATCAGCAAGAGTCAGGCCAAGCGAACTACCAGCAATCAACCCAATGAGGTGCCCCTGTTGTCTCAGACAGTGCCATCTGACGCGTCGCAGGAGAACACCGAGCCCAGCACGAGCAAGGTAAGACCCACGGGGGATCGACTGCGCAGCGCAGAAGCAGCCGCCGTGCTGGCGCAACTCTCGTCCCCCCCAGTCACCCCACCGCCTTCTGAAGCGGTGCAGCAGTCGGCAGTCATGCCACCTAGCGCGCCACCATCACTGGTGAATGCTTCCGCAGCGATTCGCGAGGTTGAACCTCCCCAGTCCACTCCCAGCAAGGCCAAGAGCAGCAGTGCAAAGGCTCCTTCAGATCCCTTGATGGAACAACCGGCCAGCATCCAACCCCTCGAATCATCTGCCCCTGAGGTGACCCAGGTAAAAGCCATTCTGGACAACTATCGGAAGCATTCGGGCTGGTGGGATCGAATGAAGTTCGTTCGTTCTCCAGGCCGAATCACCGGCCTGGCACACCACTTTTACGATACCGAAAAGCTGTCAGACCCTGCTCTCGAAAAACTGGTGGGCGCTACACGTTTCGATCTCGGCGATGAATCCTTCGTTCAACTCGCGTTTCTTTGCCCCGGCAGGTGGAGCAACACAGCCCGGGTCAACTTCTTGCTCTCGTCAACGAACGATCCCCAGATCGACTGGGAGTCTCTCGTCGCCTACGGAGAGGAATCCTGGTCCGTCTTCATCGCGAACCGGACTGAGCGCGCCACCCTTCTTCGTGGGTATGCGACACTCGACGATTACTACAACTACGAGTTCGCTGATCGTGAAAAATACATCAGCATTCGCCTGCGCAGCCCTGATGGCGTGCAGACGATAAGCGGCTTCGCCGAAAGGACTTCTGCTGACGGAACGAAGCTGGCTAAAATGACAGCACAGCTCAACAGTATGTTGCTCGACGGCCCCTTGCCCGTGAATGCAGGTGGCCCGACCGTTCCTGCGACACTGAGACTGGCTTTCCCGCCCAAATCTCAGTCTGACCGATGTGTGAAAATCCTTTCCGTCGTCGCTGATCGCTGGGTGCTGACGGACGCTGAAGAGGCACGGCTGAAAAAGTGAACCGCCCCCGGCCATGCTGAAGGACATCCCTGCCCCGTCGATCGCGGCTTCGACACCGCCCGACTATAGTAGGACCTACTTCGAGCACTGCGCTGACTACCCATTCGAGCCGAACGCGAATCATTGTCCGCTGGTGAACGCCTGGTGGATGGCCGAAGCAGCCTACGCTGCCTATGATCAATTCGACGAGCAGGGCAATGCGCGGATTAACCTTCAGCCCCTTCGCGACCAAGGGTGGGGCATCCATGCAGCATCGGAGGAGCACACCCAGTTTATCGCTCTCGAAAGCAAGGCGGCCCTCATCATTGCCTTCCGCGGCACTAGGCTGGAGTCCTTCGCCCTGCCCAGCCTGTCCAACGCATTGGTCAAACCTCACTCTGGAGACGCCCAGACAGATGCCAATTTGATACTCAAGAACCTCGGCAACGGCATTCGAGTGCATAAAGGATTTTGGCTCGCCTTTGCCCCCATTCGTGACCGTTTTGAATCCGAAGTTGCTCGCGCCCGCAACCATGGAAAAAATGTTTGGCTTTGCGGTCACAGCTTGGGTGGTGCTCTGGCGATGATCGGTGGCTGGCTTTGTCAGGGAAGCATTCGCGGCATCTGCACCGTGGGTTCACCGCGAGTAGGGAATGCTGCTTTCGCTGAGAAGGTAATCCGTTCGGTGCGCGCGTATCGTCGCATTGTCCACCATCGGGACTTCGTGTCTTGCTTGCCACCGGAATGGCTTCCCGTGGCCATCGATCCAGGGAGTGCGTGGGCTTGGCTCAATCCTTTCCGCGCGGCCTTTGATCGCTACGCGCATGGAAGTGATGCGTCACTCATCTCAGGCCAGCAATCGAGTGACGTTGCGGATGGGGCAGCCGCCAGCCTTGCCCTGGCGGATCTCGCACATGATGCCCGCGCTCATTTCGATGAGGTCATGCGTGTGATGCGCTCCGGTTTCGACCCGAAGAACCCTGGGACATGGCCTGTGCTTTTTGATGCCCTGTCGGATCACGCACCGGTCTATTACGCCAACAAGCTCTTCAATGCCTGCGCAAAGGAGAAAACGTGAACGATTATCTGTCGGAATGCAGCGCCCAAACTGCCTTCGTCGCGAGCGCAGCCGCTCGCACATTGTGAACCCTAAAGATGTGCGCCCCACGCTCGATCCCAGTAGCAATGCAAGCTAGAGTGCCCGCATCACGATCTATGGGGTCTGGTTGATCAAGCACTTTGCCAATGACCGTTTTGCGAGAGACGGGAAGTAAAAGAGGTCTCCCGAAACGGGACAGCCGTCGGCTCTCGCGATAGATCGTCAGATTGTCATCGCACTGTTTTGCGAAGTCGATCCCAGGATCGAGCACGATCTGATCAGCATCCAGCCCAGCCGCAGCGCACAACTCCAACTTCTTTTCGAAGAATGAATCCAGAGCACCCATGATGTCTGGATACCCCATGTGGGTATGCGGGACCTTCGGCTGTCCCACGCTGTGCATCACGAGGAGTGCAGAACCGTATTTTGCGCACGCGACTGCGTTCCGTGAATCTGGAAGCGCGCCAATATCATTGAGAAGATCACCGCCCAAAGGAAGCACGGCCTCCACCACGTCCGAACGCCAGGTGTTGATCGAAAGCAACGGCGGCCAAAGTTGATCACCATCAAACGGAGCCTCAGGAAATCGCTCCACCAGTGCCTGCCACGAGCGAATATACGGCACCAGACGAGCGATCTCATCCTGGACTGAAATCGGCCCACGATTGGTTCGCGCACTCTCAGCACCGATGTCGATAATGTCGGCACCATCACGCAACGGAGCCGCACTCTGCTCCAGCGCTGCACCCACATCGAGAGTCCCGTCCCCGCAGAACGAGTCATCATTGATGTTCACTATTCCCATCGTCAATGGACGACGGGGGAACTCGATCAGGTGACCGCGTGCGCGCAAAATCATGGGTGAAGCGGCCAAATCTCCGGGAGGGCGACTTCTGATCGCTGCCGCTGGTGAAAGCGGACCGACGTGCGATAGCCGACTTCCCGCACCAGAGCCAGCGCCTGATCAAAGTGAATTCCCACTTCACTCGGCGCGTGACTGTCCGAAGAAATGACAATCGGCACCCCAGCCTCAAAGGCGAGAGTCAAAAACTCCCTACTGGGATACATCTCCCGGCAGTCTTTACGCAACCCTGCGGTGCTAACCTCAAACACACCATTCGTATCCACCAGGGCCTGAATGGCAGGCTCATAGAACCTTCTCAAATCGCCCGCTGGGCGAAGACCAAACTTCTTTGGCAAATCTGGATGCGCGTAGAAATCGAACTGCCGCCGCCTGATCATCTGCACATAAAGCTGCCAGTATCGTTCCCAAATTTCGAGCACCATCCCAGACTCCCGCCACCGGGAGAGATGCTTCGGATTGTCCACATCCCATCCAGGAGCGATGTAATGCACACTCCCAATCAGGTAGTCAAAATTAGCCATCTTTGACTGTTCATCAGTCCACGTTTCACGTCCCTCAATATAATCACACTCCAATCCAAGCCGCACAGGTAGCGCTGGAAAATCTGCGCGTGCTTCATCGACCATCTCGAGGTAACGGGGGAAATCACCAATCAACATTCTCCAATCATCAAAATAATGGGCCATCGGATTATGATCCGAAAAACCTATCTCTGACAGGCCTGCTTTGACCGCCTGAGCCGCGTATTCGCGGGGATGTCCCTCGGCATGAAGGCAGAGCGGAGTGTGAAGATGGTAATCTGAGAGCATTTATTTCGGTCAATGAAGGAAAAATGTTGATGGCGCAAGCTCTCCCAGGCTAATCTGACACCGATGAAGCGAATTATTGCATCTCTAATTATCGGTGTTTCAGCATTTTCTGGCCAAGCCTACGCCCTTGTTGGTGGTCCCTTTGATATGGGTTCTCATGGAGCCAACCTTGATCGAAATGCAGTATATCAAGGCGTCTTGTCCTTCAAGAATGGTTCCGGCTATGTCTATTTCTCGCCCAATGCGCTAATCGTGCCAGACAATAGCAGTTCTACGCTTTACGCGCTCAAGGGTTCTGTGACGAATCGTGCGGTTATCTATTATCAAGGTGTAACTTATCTCGGCAGTTGCTTCGGAACTACCGATCACGACGCTCGTTTCATTGAGGGTATGATTAATTCCTCTTCCGAAGCATCAACTGGAGGAGCGGGCACAAACAACGGTGTCCAAAACAACACGGCCACTTCAACCACTCTCAATCCGTCGATCTATTCAAACATCGTGGCCAGCGGCAAATCATTTACCGCCAACGGAGCTTTCCAGGGCAGGATTACACAGACATCTCCGGTTTTGCGCTTCCAAGGCAAAGGGGAGTTGGCCTTTCTGTCACCCAATGGAACGGATTCCATCAATACATTAGCCTACCAATCATATTCGGGGCTGATCGGTGCTATCATCTCATTCGTGGGTAACTCGACTGTAACTAATGCTGACCAGATTGATTACTCCCAAGTTTTCGGCGGTGCGCAGACTGCTATCAGAGACGCCCTGAATGACCTGAAAACTAATTTTCTCAACTCAGGTGGTGTTGACGACACTTACAAGGAGTCGAAGACTGTTAAACTTCGCGTTTATGGCACTCGCCGTTATCTATAAGCTGTAACCGTTTCCTAAACTTGTCCCTTGTTGAGGGCGTTTGCCGAAGGTGGCAAACGCCTTTTTGTTGATATGAAGGGCATTCCGATGTCGGCGAGTATTAATTTCGTTCAATGAAGGAAAAAAATCTTGCTGGCTCAAACACTCCTGCGCTAATCTCGTCCCAATGAAGCGAATTATTGCATCTCTAATTATCGGTGTTTCGGCATTTTCTGGCCAAGCTTTCGGCATTGTTGGCGGTCCGTTCGACATGGGCTCTCACGGAGCCAACCTTGATCGAAATTCGGTATATCAGGGCGTCTTGTCCTTCAAGAACGGTTCCGGCTATGTCTATTTCTCGCCCAATGCGCTAATCGTGCCGGACAACAGCAGTTCTACGCTTTACGCGCTCAAGGGTTCCGTGACGAATCGTGCGGTTATCTATTATCAAGGTGTAACTTATCTCGGCAGTTGCTTCGGAACTACCGATCACGACGCTCGATTCATTGAGGGTATGATTAACTCCTCGTCCGAAGCATCAACTGGCGGTGCAGGCACCAGCAATGGTGTCCAAAACAACACGGCTACTTCAACCACCCTCAATCCGTCGATCTATTCAAATATCGTGGCCAGCGGCAAGTCCTTCACAGTTAATGGGGCGTTCCAAGGCAGGATTACACAGACATCACCAGTTTTGCGTTTCCAAGGCAAGGGGGAGTTGGCTTTTCTATCACCTAATGGAACCGATTCCATCAACACATTAGCCTACCAATCATATTCGGGGCTGATCGGTGCCATCATCTCATTCGTGGGTAACTCGACTGTAACTAATGCTGACCAGATTGATTACTCCCAGGTTTTCGGTGGGGCTCAGGGTGCCATCGGAGACGCTTTGGACGACTTGAAGACCAACTTCCTCACCTCGGGAGGTGTTGATGACACCTACAAAGAAGCCAAGACCGTTAAGCTTCGCGTTTATGGCACTCGCCGTTACTTATAAGTCATAGTCTTTTCCTGAGTTGTTTTTTGTTGAGGGCGTTTGCCGAAGATGGCAAACGCCTTTTTGTTGATCTGAACACCCCAAAAGCAATGGTAACCTCTGTATTGAACCGCCCCAAAGGCATCTCGCTGCTCGAGATAGTTTTTGTGATCGCCATCTTGGCAGTCGCTGCGGCACTCATCTTTCCCTCCTACAATTATATAAAGAGGAAAAGCGAGGATGGGGTTTGCATGTCCAACCTCCGGTCTTTGCATGGAGGATTCAGCGCCTATCTCCAGGACAATGGGTTCATTTGGCCTCAGAGCCCATTCCTGACGAGATCCGATGACATCACGGAGGACTCAGTGGAAGCCAAATGGTGGTTTGAGCAACTCAAGGAATACGGTCCCACCAGAGAAACATGGCTGTGCCCTTCGGAGCGTGGGAAATGGGCGGAAGTCAATGATCCTGATCACGTCGATAGCAGCTACGTGCCTTCTAGCTTCGATGAGACTCCCAACATTGCTTACCGCTGGTCTCTTCAGCCTTGGCTCATTGAACGCGGCGGTTTCCATGACCAAGGACAGGCGAATGCGATCTTTCCAGACGGTCACATTGACAAGAGAACATCTCCTGGGACGCCTGGAAATGCACCACAGGCGAAAAAATAGCGAACGCCTATCATTTCCCTACCTCACCAAATACGGAGCGAATCGCGCCTCCCACCGTTTGGGGAGAACACATTGCATCTCGGCTCCTTCGCCGGTGTATTTCTCGGCCAGCACTTTTCCCTCTTGATGGGCTAGATGAACTAGGTCCATCCGATTCATGGGGATCAGTAGTTCCAGCCGGACGACGCGGTCCAGCAGCATTGAATGCAGACGATCAAGCAAGGTGTCGATCCCCTGCCCTGTCAGCACTGAGATGGGGACTCCTTCGGGGAAGTTTCTCTGGATTTCGGCAAGTTGCGAAGCGTCTTCGATAAGGTCAATCTTGTTGAGGGCCAGCACCACTCGCTTGTCACCTGCGCCGAGTTCTTTGAGCACGGTTGTCGTCGTTTTGAAGAACTCGTAAACTCTGGGGTGGCTGACATCCAGCACATGGATGAGGAAGTCGGCCATGACGGATTCCTCCAGGGTGGCGCGAAAACTCTGCACCAGATCATGTGGAAGCCGTCGGACAAAGCCAACGGTATCGGTCATGAGCACATGCTGTCCATCCGGCAGCTCCATGCGGCGGGTGGTGGTATCGAGCGTGGCAAAGAGCTTGTCCTCGGCCAGCACATCAGCTCCGGTCAATTTGTTCAAGAGGGAGGACTTCCCAGCATTTGTGTAGCCAACGATCGCGATGTGCGGCACCGGGACGCGGCTGCGCTCTTTACGCATGGTCTCGCGATTGCGCCGAACATCGTCGAGGTCGGCTTTCACTTTATCGAGGCGCTTGTTAGCTAAGCGTCGGTCGATCTCGAGCTGCGACTCCCCTTCTCCCTTCGCAGCACCGCCCCCGGCTGCGCCGCCGCTACCGCCTTGGCGGTCAAGGTGTGCCCACATGCGTGTGAGGCGCGGGATGGAGTATTCAAGCCGGGCCAGTTCCACCTGGAGACGTGCCTCGCGCGTGCGCGCCCTCATATTGAAAATGTCGAGAATCACTTCATGGCGGTCGATGACGCAGAGGTTGGATTCTTTCTCCCAGTTACGCTGCTGCGCAGGGGACAATTCGTTGTCAAAGATGATGCAATCGCAGTCTAGCGCCTTGGCTTTCTGAATGAGTTCGGTCGTCTTGCCAGTGCCAATCAGGTGACTCGCCGTGCATTCGCGGACGAAGATGCAATCAGCCGATGCCACTTCAATGGCAAGGGTCTCGACCAGTTCTTTCAACTCCGCCAACAGGTCCTCGGCTTCAGCGGTCACGCGGCGATCGAAGCAAGCTCCCACCAGCAGCGCACGCTCAACCTTCTGGGGCTTCTCACGCACATCAAACATGCCTTACCCTTAGTGCATGATTAATACCGGAGCAATGGATTGCACTCAGCGTTGCGCGAGCCCATTGAGCGTGCCAATGAAGGAACCGATGTGCCGTGCTCTATTCCTGCTTCCTTTGATTTTGCTGCTCTCACAATGCGGCGCTGGAGATCCCTCCTTTGTTCGTTTGGGCGATTATGAGTGCGACGCAGGTGAGGCCGTCATCCGCCACCTGATCAAGTCCATTCCCGATCCCGCTCCAGGACTACCCAAGGAATACACCATTGTGAAAGCGCTCGATCTGCGCGCCACGGACCTCGACTTCCAGCGCCGATTCACAGATTTGGGGCTCACCTTCGTCAGCGCAGAAGTGTTGTCGGAGCAAGAAGAAACCCACTACCCGATCAATCCCAAATCAGGCATGTCGCCGATCATGCTTCATTTGCAGCGAATGAAGCGCCCTGATGCGAATACTTATGAAGTGGACGCGGGCTGGGCCTACAAGAAGACATTCGATCAAAGGAGTTACCGTGCTCGGAAAACGAGCGACCAGTGGACCGTCGAAGAAGTCGCCAAGCTGGATGGCAATGCGACTCCCTGAGCCGCACAGCCAAAAGAGTTCAATCTCCGACAACTGACACCACAATCTGGCGGCGGTGGGGTGCTCGGCGGTGCTCAAAAAGGAAAATCCCCTGCCAAGTGCCGAGCGTCAGTCTGCCGTTCATAACGGGAATCACTTCGGATGTTCGGGTCAAAGCCATGCGCAGGTGACTGGGCATATCATCAGCACCTTCGTGCGTGTGGACAAAATATGGCGTTTCCTCAGGCACCAGCCGATCAAAAAACTGATGCAAGTCCGTCCTCGCAGAGGGGTCAGCGTTTTCGAAGATCAGCAGGCTGCAACTGGTGTGCTGGACAAAGACCGTCGCAGTGCCAGTGCGTATCCCGCTGGAGGCGATCAGTCGCTGGCAGGCATCGGTGATCTCGTAGGTGCCCTTGCCTCGCGTCTGGATACTGAAACTGTCAGCGAAGGCAGCCATGAGCTACGATGCGGCAGGTGGACGAGGTTCCTTCTCGGGCTCATCCTTGTTCGGCACCTCCATCTCCACCCACTCGGGATCGTCTTTGGACTGCTTCCACTGGTTGTAAGTCATGACCGCCAGGATGCCAAACAAGGCTACTGATAGTTCCAGGATAAAAGGGGTCGTGAAGAATCGGAACACGTTCCAAACAGCCTCACCAGCGACTTCGCGAGCCTCCTCGCTCGAATAAAGAATAGCTGCAGAACCGCCCAAGACGATTGATCCGATGATAGCAGGCCCGATAAGTCGTTTCATGGTCACATCCCCGCGGGAGCCGTTGGTGCATCGGCCACGGGTTCCGCCCGCATCACTCTCAGCCCCGTGATATCCGGTGCACGGATTTCTTCCTTCGGCGGAGATGGCTTGGCCGGTTCGGTCTTCACTGGCCCGGTGAGTGCGATGGCATCGGGCGCGGAGAGCACTTTTTTGGCAGGCGGATTGGCAAACAAAACCTTTTTGCCCGGCGCTGGAACTGGTGGCGGCACGCGCACCTGAGGACTTAACGTGGCTGCGGCGACGGTTACTTTTTTCTGAGGCGGGGAAGCCGCCGAGGACATCGGTGCCTTGTTAATGGAGCCTAGCCCTTTCGATGAAAAGAACTCCAGCCCGAGGATGCTCGTGCAGGCGGCCACTCCAACAAAGATCAGCATGGCATGCAATCCAACGCTGCCGGATTCTTTGGATGAAACTCGGGTGCGGGCACGCAGCCGATGCCTTACCACAGGCTCGATCCACGGTCCCAGCGAAGTGGTGAGGTAACGATAGTCAGAGGCACCTCCAAGCACAGGCTTGGGAAGGTTGGCCACGAAGGTCTCCGCATTCACGCCGAGAAACTTGGCATACAGACTGATGAAGCTCTTTGCATACGCCATGTTGCCAAACGCGGCGAAGTTTCCCTCCTCCATCTGTGCGAGCCGGATGGCCGGAATTCGTGTCTCATGGGCAGCATCAGCAAGCGACAGACCGCGTTGTTCGCGGGCGGCTTTCAGTTGTTGCGCGATGGTGAGGGGCATGGCTGCTGATAGACTGAACGACCTGGACAGAGGGATTGGATAGCAGAAATCCAGCGATTGGAAGTAAATAATTTGTGACGCTCCCGCATCCGCGTTGTCAGACAGCCTCATGAGGTCTCTGCCAAATCTTGCAGCGCACGCGAACGCACACCTTGCGCACCAGAGACAGGCGAGATACTATCGCCGCCCTCAAGACCGGAGTTTGCTTACGGCACGTTCGCTGACAACTCCGTCCTGCCACAGCCCCATTTCGTCCTTCGTCCCTTTCCCATGAACACCTCTGAGGACATTTTAATTGTTCCCGGCCCCCAAGGCCCAGAGGTCTGGCGTGCCCAGGGCAAAGACAGCGCCACTCCCCAGGACTCGCAGAAGGGGCGCAATGCCGGGTGGGTTGCCCTGCCCATGCGTTCGGTGATCTCTATTCCCATGCGATTCCCAGCCATGGCTGATGATCGCAGGGAAGCCGCAGCCTTACTGGAACTCGAAGGCATCGGGGCCAGTCCGACAGCCAGTGATTATCAGGTAGAGACACTTGATAAGGGCCAGCGCGAACAACGTGCATGGACGGTTTTACAATCAAATCAAATCCCAGCCCAGGCCCAGCAGGCGAACCTGGACGCGAAGTTCGCCCCCTCGGTTGCGTTTCGCCAGTTGAAGCGTGGCGAATTACAGGTCTGGCATGAGGCCGGTCATCTCACGATCGCGGTGCCTGATGAAAGCGGCAAGCCGGTGCATGCTCAGGCGCTCACCGCCGTCGATGCCGATGAAGATGCTGCCGCAGAGATTCGATGCCTGCTTGCCGCTCTAGACTTGGTGGGCGTGACGCCCGAGGTGGATCGAGTGGTGCTTCAGTCCAATGCTCAGGCCCAGGACACAGCGGAAGCGATTGCTCCGTTTGCCGCCGCCACAGGAATGCCGGTCACCATTGAGGCAGACCGCCCGCCTCATCTGCCACGCGAAGTCTGGCGTTTGGTGCCTCCCACCGTAGTTCAGAAGCGTCTCGCCCGCCGTCAGCAGCAATCCATCATGCTCGCAGCGGCAGGATGCATCCTCGTTTTGATGGCCTTGTTGGGTGCCTTCGCTGGTCGCCTCTGGAGCCGGGAACGCGACCTCAAATTGGAAGCCGCTCGTCTGGATGCTCAGCAACCCGAGATCGCCATCATCGAGAACGCCCGCGCTCACTGGAAGGCCCTGGAGCCCGCCGTCACGCCGGACAAATCTTTCATGGAAACCTTCCATCAGATTGCCCAACTCTTCCCGCCCGAAGGCATTACTTTGCAGGTGTTTCAGATTCAGGACGGTCACGTTATCATTCAGGGCATCGCACAGAATCAAGGGCTGGTGAACGGACTTCGTGAAGACCTCACCAAGGTGCCCGCCTTCTCAGGGCTTCGCTGGGATTTCCCCAATCAACCTGCTGGCCCCAATGGCGTGACCCCTTTCCGAGCAGACGGCAGCTATCCTGAAGCCGAGGTCACAGCCAGCCTATAAAAATCATGAACGCTCGCGAACAACGTCTGGCCATCGCGCTGGTGGCGATCCTGCTCCTCGGAGGAGGTTGGATCGCGTTCGCGAAGATGGTGAAGTGGAAGAAGGATCTAGAGGAGCGCGAGCACCAGTTATCCCTCCGCCGCACCGAAGCTGAAGAATTGATCAAGACCAAGGACTTCTGGACAGCACGATCCCAGTGGCTGGAGTCGAAACAGCCCATCTGGATTTCTCAACGTGCGGCCGATGATGAACTCAACAAACTCGTCACCGAGACCAGCAAGAAGGAAGGCGTAACGGTGCTCGCCAGCCTTCAGCAGGAGCCCATTCAGCAGGACGGCCTCTGGGCAGCAGGCATCTCCCTGGAAGTGAAAGGCCCCTACGAGAAGGTGCTGCAATGGTTGCACCGCCTTCAGACGCCGGATGGCCACCCTACCTATGACTCTTTTGTTACCATCAAGGGCCTTACCTTGAAGCCCGATGTGGAGGATCCCACCAAGATTCACCTCGTGGATTTGCACATCCAGAAGTGGTATCGGGAATCCAACGAACCTGCTCCATCTCCCTCGCCCGCCGATCAGCCATGAGAACGAACGCCTCCATCCTCGCCTTCGTATTGCTGCTTGCTCTCCGTGCTGAGGCTCAAGCACCAGCCGAGGCCCCTTCGCTGGTGCCCACTCCCTCATTCGTTGGAGAAAATGGCACGCCGCCCCCGGTCGATGGCTCGATTCCTCCCCCATCTGACCTTCCTGCCACTCCACCAGATTCGGTTGCCGCAGCTCTCCTGACTGCCGAGAGCGCCGTTCCACAGACCTACCGCGATGATCGTTATCAGATCACCATGAGCAAGAACCCCTTCATGCTCAAAACCAAAGGCCCTGAAAACCCCGTCGAAACCTTTGGGAAGGATTGGGACCTCAAATCGCTCCGAGAGGTGAAAGGAAGGGTCATCGCTGGCATTCAGAACCGCCAGACGCAGGAGTTCCGTAACATCAGCGATCAGCCTGACAAAGATGGCTTCAAGCTCGTCAAGGCAACGATTGCCCGCAATCGCAAGGACTCGTCCGCAGAAGTTCAAAAAGGCTCCGAAACCGCCACCCTCACCTATGGCGAGACGGCTGGAGCGCCGGGCGCTGCGGGCCGTGCAACTCCTGGCGGTGGAATCATTCCTGGCCAGGCACCTCGTGCCGGAGCTGCCGCAGGAATGCCACAAGTCAACCGTCCCGGCCAAGCACAAGGAGTGCGCATGGCCAACATGCCAGGCACCGTGGGTGCCACCGCTGGAGCGCAGGGCTACCCGAGTCCCCTTCCCAACGCCGCCAATCTCAATCCCGCAGGGGCTCCTGGTCAGGTGCCGCCGCCCAATCCCGTCAATCGCCGCCGCGTTCTCGTCCCGTCACCGGTTCCGCCCACCACCCCTGTGCCGTGACATCCCCCTTCACCCCCACCCGTCTTATGTCTTTCATTCGCCAACTCATCGCCCTGGGCTTCGCGACCGGAGCCATCGCTCAGAACGCTGCCCCAGTCGCGCTGGCCGAAGCAGGCCCCGTGAGCACTCGCCTCAGCGCCTTGATCTTGGATGCTCCCGCTCCACAGCCCGCGCCCACGGCTGCGGCTTCCTCCAGACTCGGGACCATCCTGCTCGCGCAGATCCCTCAGCAGCCAGCTCCCGGCATCGGCCAGAACGGCATTCGTCCAGGGATGAATCCCAACACCATCCGGCCCCCGGTGAATCCGCGCATTCAGAACCGCAAGGGCACCGCAGGTGGTCCGGCACCCACCGTGGCACCTGCTCCCGGCCAACCACCACCCTCCGCCCCGACCGTCAGCCCTCAGCCTCCGAGTCCGCCACCATCGTCACCCATTGCCGTGGCTCCCACCAATCCGCCGCCCTCGGACACTCCTGAAGTCATCGGCGATGACGAATTGATTGACCTGCAATTCCCCAACGTGCCCATGCCGCAAATCCTCCTGCTCTACGAGGAATTGACCGGCAAGAAAATCATCCGGGACATCAATGTGGAGGCCGTCACCTTCACCATCGAAACCACTGGCAAGCTGCCGAAGAAAAAGGCCATCGAATACATTGAGAAGAGCCTTCTCCTCAATGGCTACGGCTTCCTGCCTTCGGGAGAGGACATGGTGAAGTTCATCAACCTCGCCGCCATCAAGCCCGGCCCTGAGCGCCCGCTGATCTTTGACCCTGACAAGCTCCCCCAGAACGGCGAAGAAATCTGCACCTACGTCCAGTCGCTGAACTACATCGAGCCCGAGGACCTCAAGAAGAGTCTCGCCGAACTGGTCCCGCTTCACGCCTACGGCGTCCTCACTCCCTTGCCCAACTCCCGTGGCATCGTCGTCACTGAGAACAGCAACACGATTCGCTACATCGTGGAACTGCTCAAGCACATGGACGTAGAGCCCTCGCGCACCGAGAAACGCAGCTTCCAGCTCACCCGCTCTTCTGCTGAAGACGTGGCCAAAGCGCTCGCCGACATCCTTGGCCTCGAAACCAGCGGCAAAGGTGGCAGCACTGGATCGAAAAGCACACCGCCACCGCAGCCCACCACCCCGAATCCTGCGGGCATCCCCAATCAACCCGGTGCCGCAGCAGCACAGCCTCGCACCAGTGGCGTTTACGGATCAGCCCCCCAGGCTACTTCGGTGCCACCCAAGCTGGTGCCCATCGCCCGCACCAACAAACTCATGGTTATCGCCCGTCCGGCAGACCTGGATTACATCGAATCCCTGATCGAAGAACTCGATGCCGCAGCGGAGATCCGCAACTTTGTTTCCCATCCGCTCAAGTTCCTCCAGGCCAGCGAGATCCTCTCGATCCTGGGCGATGCACTGGCCCGTATTTCAGACGGTGATAGCGAAGGTGGCGGCGGCAAGTCCGGTGGCAACCCCATCGGCAACACCGCTAACAACCAGCGCACCACGGGTGACTTTGGCAGCAGCGGCAGCAATCGCAGTGGATCGAACTCCAGCTTTGGTGGTGGCGGTCTCGGTGGCATGGGGGGCGGCAGCAGCTTTGGAGGTGGATCGGGTCTCCAGTCCAAGCGCCAGGGTGGTCCCCCTACCTCGCTGGTCATGGGCAAGACCCTCATTATTGCGGACCCCACACAGAACGAAATCTTCGCCAGTGGTCCCCCCGAGCATCTGGAGACCATCGGCCAGATCATCGATGCTCTCGATGTTCGCCCCCAGCAGGTGTTTCTTTCCGTGGTCATTGGGCAGCTCAAGCTCAGCGACACGCAGGACTTCGGCATCGACTACCTTTTCGGCCCCACCGAACTCAACAAGGGCAAGTATTCAGGCGTGGGCGCAGGAACGGCCAAGACGCGCGTGGGCACCAATCAAAACATCCTCAATGCCAGTGCCCTCGCAGGCTTCTCAGACCTCGCCAAGACCATCCCCACAGGCATCTCCCTCTACGGAACCATCTATGACAATGTGAACATCATCCTCAGCGCGCTGTCGTCGAACTCGAACTTCAAGGTTCTCTCTCGCCCGTCCGTCTTCACGCTCAACAACGAACCCGCTTCCATCGAGACCGGCCAGCAGATTCCCGTCCCGTCTTCGACCTACTCCAGCTACAATCCGAACGCCACCACCGGCACAGACACGGGCAGCCAGTTCAGCACCGGCTTCCAGTCCAACATTCAATACATGGACGTCTCGCTCCGACTCGATGTGGTGCCTGTGATTAACTCTGATGAGGACATCACTCTCCAGATCAAGCAGGTGAACAAGGAGCGTGGCGACAGCGTGGCCATCTCCGGCAACAACATCCCCAGCATCATCAATCAGGGCCTGGAAACCACCGTCATCACCAAGAACAACGCCACCGTGCTGCTCGGCGGCCTGATTCGTGAAGACCATGCGAAGAAGGAAAGCGGTGTGCCCATCCTGCGCCACATCCCGGTGGTGAAGAAGCTCTTCAGTTCCACCGAGGACACCACCAGCCGAAGCGAGCTGCTGATCTTTATTCAACCCCGCATCGTCAGCGGCGAAGGCGATCTGCCCAACAACGGCTACGATTCCCCCGGCGCATCACCTTTGGGTGAAGAAGCTCGTCGCTTCCTCAACCAAGAAAAAACCGATCCGCTGGTCGAAGAGAAAGCCGTCAAGCGCACCAAGATTGGCGGCCTGATCCGCAAGCTCTTCAACTAGCCCACGCACTGGGTAATTTGACACATGGAAGCGCGGGCGAAATTGCCCGCAAGCTCCCATGCGCCACGATTCACTTCTCGCTTACGCCGCCTGTTGCAGCAATCCGGCCTCGCGGTCCGAGAGATAGCAAGCAGGGTCAGGTGCCCAGAGATCGCCTGTGGTGTGCAGGGCACGCACGCGGAAGCCGCCGCCGCAGATGTCGAGGAACTGGCAGTCCTTGCAACGTCCCGTGAGGTGCTGCTTGCGGTTGCGCAACTGGTCGAGCGTTGCGTTCTGCTTGTTCTGCCAGATTTCGCTAAACGGGCGCTGCTTCACATTGCCGAGAATGAGGTCCTGCCAGAACTGGTCGGGATGCACATTGCCCTGGGTGTCGATGTTGCCGATTCCGGTGCCAGAGCTGTTGTTGCCGCCGCCGTTCCAGCGCAGGAGGTCGATCACCTGCTGGGCACGCTCGGGGTTCTCTTCCTTGAGCTTGAGGTAAAGATACGCGCCGTCCACGGGCTGATCGACGGTGAGCACTTCGCGGGGTTTGCCGCTGGCCACCCACTGCGAGGTGCGGGCCAGGATGCGGTCGATGGCGCTGCGAGTATCTTGATGCGGCACGGCGCACATGGCTGAACCTCGTCCGCTGGGGACAAGGTGGTAGAAGCACACGCGCTCGATGTCTTCGCGCTCGATGAAGTCGAGGATCTGATCGAGGTCGTCGATGTTCTGGCGCGACAGCGTGAGGCGCAGACCGACCTTTTGTCCCACGGCCTTGCAGTTGCGGAAGGCTTGCACGGCTTTGTCGAAGGCACCGTCTTTCCCCCGGAAGTAATCGTGCGTGGCTCCGATGCCATCGAGTGAGATGCCCACATACGAGAAGCCGAGGTCTTTGATTTTGGCCGCCTTTTCTTCATCGATCAGCGTGCCGTTGGTGGACAAGGTGAGGCGCAGGCCCTTGGACCGAGCGTAGCCGGCCAGTTCGAAAAAGTTTGGATGAATCGTGGGCTCGCCGCCGGAAAGGAGCAGCGCGGGAATGCCATACTGCGCGAGGTCGTCGATGACGTTCACGCATTGATCCCAGTTCAGCTCACCGGGATACGATTTGGCATCGGAATCGGAGTAGCAGTGAATGCACTTCAGGTTGCACCGGCGGGTGATGTTCCAGACGACGATCGGCTTGCGCTCGGCGGCCGAGTTCGGAGAACCGTGGCCGCGTCCGTAACGAAGGGAATCCATGGGCTGCGACTCATCGCAGTAAAGTCGGGTGAGATTGATCATAGGGCCTTAATGAACGGATGAACGCTTTCGTGATCTCTGCGCATCTTGCGCTTTGAGAGACGCTGTTTGTGGCAGGCGTGCAGATGTTGCGCCGCGCTGTGTGAATGATGGCACGAAGGCCATATCGGGGGATTCCATTTCGCGCTTCCCACCGCGCGGCCAAGCCGATAGCATCGCGGCCCGATGAGACTGACTGCCGCATTCGCCTTGCTCTGCACCTTGGCCACCGCCGAGGAGGCGCGCTGGACCACCTCGCGCCTCCATGGATCGCCGCTGCCGCCCAAGCCTTTCGTCACCGAGCAAGTATGGACCAAGGTGCCGCTGAACAACGCGCTCGATTTGGTGCCCGTGCCAGGACTGGCGCAGTGGCTGATCGTTGAGAACGGTGGAAAAATCTGGTCGCTTCCTCAAGACCTGATGAGCGAGAAAGCCGACATCGCTCTCGACTTGAAGGCGCTGCATCCCAAGGTGGACCACGGCTACGGCGTGGCCTTTCACCCGAAGTTCAAAGACAACAAGCAGGTCTTCATCACCTACACGAATGGCGACAAGCTGGACGATGGCTCGCGGCTTTCGCGTTTCATCGTGAAGCAGGAAACGCCGCTCGTGATCGAGCCGACGAGTGAGGAAATCTTGCTCACATGGCGCAGCGGCGGGCACAACGGCGCGGCCATCACGTTCGGCAATGATGGCATGCTCTACCTCTCGACGGGTGACAGCGAGGTGCCCGCGCCGCCTGATCCTCTCGTGACGGGGCAGGACCTTGATGATTTGCTGAGCTGCGTGCTCCGCATCGACGTGGACCGCACCGATCCGGGCAAACCGTATGCGGTGCCCCTGGACAATCCGTTTGTGAATCTCGCTGGTGCCCGCCCCGAGATCTGGGCCTACGGTCTGCGCAATCCGTGGAAGATGAGCTTCGACCGGCTCACAGGAAACCTCTGGTGTGGTGATGTGGGCTGGGAGCAATGGGAGCAGATTTTCCTCATCGAGAAGGGCGGCAACTACGGCTGGAGTGCGATGGAGGGGAACAATCCGATCCTGCTCAACCGCAAGGGACCACACCCGATCTCGCCACCCATCGTGACCCATCCACACAGCGAAGCCGCCTCAATCACGGGAGGATTTGTTTATCACGGCGAGCGGCTGCCCGAGTTGAAGGGAGCCTACGTGTATGCCGATTACGAGACGGGCAAGATCTGGGCGCTGTGGTATGCGAACGGCCAGATCAGTAAGCACGAGGAAATCGCGGACACCGCGTTCAAGATCGTCACCTTCGGTCAAGGCGAGGACGGCGATCTTCTCTTTATCCACTATGCTCCTGAAGGCACCGTGCATCGCCTCATCAAGAACCCGGATGCCAGCAAGCCAGCAGACTTCCCACGCAAGCTGAGCGAGACCGGCCTCTTTGCCGATGTGGTGAAGCAAACACCCGCCCAGGGAGTGCTCCCCGTGCCCATCCGCGCCCCCATGTGGGCTGACGGAGCGGAGTCCGAGCGCTTCATCGGCGTGCCCTCGGGCAAGGTGGAAACTCAGCTCTCGAAAAATCCCAAGAACCTCCTCCAAAGCAAGGTGACGTGGCCTGCTGAATCAGTCCTGGCCAAGACCATCTCGCTTCAGATCGACCAGACAAACCCAGCCACTCGCACGAAGATCGAGACCCAGGTGCTGCACTTTGATGGCGTGGCATGGAACGCCTACACCTACCGCTGGAACGAGCAGGGCAGTGATGCCGACCTGGTCCCTCCTGGCGGCGATGAACGAAAGCTCACGCTGCAAGGCCAGAACTACCCCGGAGGCACACTGCGCTACACCTACCGCTTTCACAGTCAGGCCGAATGCCTGCGGTGTCACAACTCGTGGTCCGGCGTCTCCTTGGCCACTCAACCTCAGCAACTCGCCGATCCCGCAGCCCTCATCGCTGCGGGCATCATTGATGAGGATTATCTGAAACGCAGCCCCGCACGCCTCGTCGATCCCTATGATCCCCGAAGCGACCTCACCACCCGTGCGCGCTCCTGGCTGCACAGCAACTGCGCTCACTGCCATCGCCAGAACGGCGGCGGGGCCGTGCCCATGATGGTGAATGCGGAGCTGGCCCTGAACGAGATGGCCGCGATTCATGAACGGCCCACTCGTGGCGACCTCGGCATCCCGCAGGCCGAGGTCCTGGCCCCAGGTTCGCCCTGGCATTCGGTAGCACTCCATCGCATCGCCAGCCAAGGCCCCCACCACATGCCGATGATTGGAGCCCGCACCGTGGATGTAAAAGGCCTGCTGCTGCTGCAACGCTGGCTGCTGAATTTCAAGGAAGAGGGCAAGGAGAACGCCCCCTCGCTGGCTGCCTATCCACTCTCCGTCATGCGCTCCACCACCTCGCCCACTGGCTGGCTTGAGGATTCGACCGAATGGTTCAGCCTGCGCAGCCGCAATCCACGCGTGCTGGAGCAAATGATGAGCGATGTGACCGGTGCTGCCTTCATGGCCTACGCCATCGACACCGCCGTGCTCGCCGCCGAGGACAGAGCGCGGGCGATCAAACTCGCCGCCGCTTCCCCCCACGCGAATGTTCGCGCCTTGTTCGAGCGCTTCTTCGCTGACAGTGATCGCGTGGAGACCCTCGGCACCGGAGCCACCGCAGAAAAAATTCTAGCTCAGCCGGGAGATGCCACTCGCGGCGCGGCCCTTCTCACACCGCTAGGCAAGGGTGCCATCTGCCTCGGCTGCCACCTCGTCGCAGGTGCCGGGCGTGACATTGGACCCGACCTCACCAAAGTAGGCGAACGACTCACTGTTGACCAACTCGTGGACTCCCTGCTCACACCCAGCAAGGTCATCGCTCCAGGCTATCAGGCCGTCACCGCCAAGCTCAAGAACGGCACCGCGCACACAGGATTCGTCGTCAGCCGCGAGGGCAATGACTTTGGAATCAAGATTCCCACTGGCGAAGTCGTCACCGTTCCTTCCGCCGAGGTCTTCAGCGAAATCCCGCTGCCCACATCCCTCATGCCGGAAGGCCTGATGCAGGGCTTCACCGCCCAGGAAGCCGCCGACCTCGTGGCCTTCATGAAATCACTGAAATGATCGGCGGGCAGTCTTGCCTTTGATCCACACACCTGGGACGATCACGCCCATGGAATGGGATTGGTTCAAAATCATCCGGTGGGTTGTTCTAACAGCGGCGGCGTGGATGCTCGGTCTGATCATCTGGACCTTTGCCGCCAGCGAGCAAACCCAGGTCCTTCGCATGCAGGAAAAATTCATCCGCGCACTCGAGAAGCGACAGTGGAGCAAGGTGGAGGCGATGGTGTGCCATGACTATGCCGACGAGTGGGGACAGGATGCCCCGATGCTCAAGCAAACGATGCGACAACTCCTCGGCGGCTTCATCTTCCTGTCCATCGAGCCCACCATCACCGATGCGAAGGCAGCGAGCGGCCTCGCCATGGTCAAAAGCACGATCAAAATTCAAGGCAATGGCGCGGGCCTTAGCACCATGGTCATGAACGAGGCCAACAGGGTCAAGGAACCCTGGGTGTTTCACTGGCACAAACGCGGACGATGGCCGTGGAGTTGGGAACTCGTGCAGATCGACAACCCCAAGGTGACCCAGGGGCGGCCCTGATTCGCCGGACCTTGAGAGAACAAGTTTCCACGTTTGACAGCCCCGAGCGCTCCCCTACTTTGGCGCGCTTCCCCCTATCCGGCTTCAACGAAGCTCATCTCTATGTCCCCATCCCGTTTTCTCCTTGTCGGCGCCCTCTGCGTCCTGTCTCTCGGCACCGCCACCGCGCAGTCCAACCGCAATGGAATCGCCGCCGTGGTCAATGGCAAGGTCATCACCCGGTCCGAAGTCGCCGATGCCGTTGCCGCCCAGCGTCAGATGATTATCATGCAGAACCGGGACAACCCGATGCGCGCCCAGGCCGAACTCGCCCAGGTGGAATCCCAAGCTCTCGACCAGCTCATCGAACGCGAATTGATCCTCGCCGATTTCAAGACCTCCGGCGGCACCATCAAGCCCCAGTATGTGGATGACGATATCAACACCCTCATCCGTGAGCAGTTCAAAGGCGACCGCGAGACCTTCGTCGTCGAACTGGCCAAGAGCGGCATGACCTTGAAGAAATTCCGCGAACTGCGCGAGAAGATGATCGTCGTCCAGATCATGCGCGCCAAGCATGGTGGCAATCAAGCCCCGCCCACTCCGAAGCAGGTGGAAGACTACTACCGCTCTCACCAGGAAATCTGGCGCGACAAGGACATGCTGAAGATCAGCACCATCACGATCCCCAAATACAGCAGCGATCCCTCCGCCACCCCTGAGAAACAGAAGGAACTCGCTGAAGAAGTGCGCTCCAAGATTCTGGCCGGTGCAGATTTCGCCAGCATGGCCAAGAGCTACAGCCAGGACAGCCGCGCCGAGAATGGCGGCGAGTGGGACTGGATGGAACGCAAGCTGATGAAGCCTTCGATGGCCGATGCAGCCTTCGCCCTCAAAGATGGGGGCGTCAGCAAAGTGATCGAAGACGAAGCCGCCTTCATCATCATCTACCTCGACGCGAAGAAGCTCGGCAGCGTCACCCCGCTGGAGAAAGTCCGCGATGAAATTGAGAAGAAGCTGCGCTTCGAAGGAGCCCGTGGCGATGTAGATAAATACATTGATGGCCTCAAGCGCAAAGCCGTCATTCGTAAGCTCTAGCGCCTCGTTTCATCAGCACGGCTGGTGAACTTCGCAAAGGGCGGCTAGATATTCATAGAAGCGAACAAAGAATTTTGAGCTTTTGTTTGCTGGTGGAACCCCTACTCTGGGCGGCCTCACCCACCCCCTGTTCTATGGACCCTAAACCTGCCCTGCGCTTGTCGCCAGCACTCGCGATCCTCGTTGCTTGTGTCGGCTTCGCCGCTCCCTCGCGTGCCGACACAGCAGAGCTGTCCCTCCGTTCGAAGGTCGCCTTCGTTCCCAACGACATCACCATCAACGGCTTCCCACGTCCCGACATCGGACGAGCGCTGGCCGATAGTTTCAGTGCCGCTGCCCTCAAGCGTGGCAAATGCCGCGTGTTCAACGTGGACCTCCCCGTGGTCCAGGTAAAACCTTCCAAAGGGAAGAAAAACCTCGGCTCTCTCGGTGCCGTGCCGCCCTCTTCAGGCCCGGCTGGACTGCCGCCGAGCGCTCGCGATCTCGACTTCCTCTACACCTTCAATGTCGTCGGTGAAGGCGAACGCTACGCCCTCACCATGAAGAAGGTGCGCGCCGAAAACAACGAAGTGGTGGAAGCCCACGAGATGAGCACCAGTGGACGCATTGATCGTGTCTTCGCCTTGGTCCCTCAGGCCTTGGATCAGATCGATGCCAAGCTCTACCCACCCGCTTTTCCACGCACTCAGTCACCAGCGGAGATTCGTTCGGCGATGCCTGTTGCTTCCAGGCCTGCCCCTACGTGGACATGCCCTCCAGGAACATGGTCCGGCATTCCACCCGAGTTCGTGGACATCGACCTCACCAAGGTGCCCAAGGCGCTGATCTATCAGCGGCTCGGCTCCATTGCTGCCGCGAATGATCCGTGGCGCTTTGCGATCATCAATCCCTCCACCGCCGCCAAACTCAGGCCTACTGAGACCTTGGACGTTCAGTGGGATGATGGCGGTCCGGGTGTCTATTCAAGGCTCCGCATCTCGGGATTCGATTCCGGCAAGGTCATCGCCGACTACGGCAGCAATCCCTCCTACCATCGCCTGTATCCTGGCGATTCGGTGTATGGCTGGGCTCCGCCCATTCATTGATTTCAATCAGACCGCGAGTGCTTCGGGCTGCTCCTGAGCCATGAGGGACTCGCGGTGCTTGAAGAAATCAGCGATGATGTCGTCCAGCTCCATCAAGCTGGACACGGTGGTGAACTTGAGCCGCAGCCACTTGCCGCCTGCGAGGAACTTCGTGTAGTTCATCAACCGCGAACGCATGTGCCGCAACGTGTGCAATTCGGAGCCATAGCGGCCTGAGTGCACCGCCAGGTCCACATGCCGACGCATGAAGCCAATGCGCTGCTCGGCGGTAGCTGGCGGAGGTTGCTCACCATGTGTCAGGTAGTGTTTCGCTTCGCGGAAGACCCACGGGTTCATCATGGCAGCGCGGCCAATCATCACACCGTTCACCGCCGTCTCGCGACGACGTTTTTCCACATCGGCTCCGGTCGAGATGTCTCCATTGCCAATCACCGGCACGCTCGCCGCCTCGGCGCATTCGCCAATCACGTTCCAATCGGCCTCGCCTGAGTAACCCTGTGCCCGCGTGCGACCATGGATGGCAATGGCTTGCATCCCGCTGTCTTCGAGGAGCTTCACCACTTCGAGCGCGTTGACCGACTTCGCGTCCCAGCCGATGCGCATCTTCGCCGTGACAGGCACGCTCACCGCCTTGGCCACTTCACGCGCCACTTCGGCGAGGAGCGGGCATTGCTTGAGCAGGCTGGAGCCACCATTCTTGGCCACCACCTTGTTCACCGGGCAGCCGAAATTAATGTCGATGAAGTCCGGCTGCTTCCAGTCCACGATCTTCTTCGCTGCCTCGCCCATGCGCTTGCCATCACCACCGAAGAGCTGCACGCCCACGGGGCGCTGACCATCGTCGAACTCGGTGTATTTCCGCGTCCGCTCGTCCGCCTGCAGGATGCCCTCGGCACTGACGAATTCCGTCACCATCACATCAGCGCCGAGTTCCTTGCACAGGCCACGAAAAATCACGTCCGTCACACCCGCCATCGGGGCGAGGTAGAGAGGGAATTGATCGTTGGCAAACCAGGGCAGCATGGGGCGCGCAAGTTGCCTCACGTCGCCAAGTAGTCCACCAGCGACTTCATTCTTGTCATTCGCGCCTCCCCTCTCGTAACATCGCTTCCACCATGAACCTCACCCGTCGCCACTTCCTCGCTCAGGCCGCCACGGCATCGCTCGCCAGTTGCACCTCGCTGCCCTTTGGAAAGGGTGGCAGCATTGATGCCCACGTTCACGTCTGGACGCCCGACACGACGGCCTACCCGCTCGCCCCAGGGTTTACGAAGGAAGGCATGAAGCCCGCCAGCTTCACGCCGGAGCAATTGTTCGCCCACTGCAAGCCCGAGGGCGTGGACCGTATCGTGCTCATCCAGATGAGCTACTACGCCACGGACAATCGCTACATGCTCGACATGATCGCCAAGCATCGCGGCACCTTCAGCGGTGTGGCCATCGTCGATGAGAGCCAGCCGGATGTGGAATCCACAATGAAATCACTCGCCGCCAAAGGCGTGCGCGGCTTCCGCATCACGCCGGGCAAGCTCGCCCTGGATGCTTGGCTCGGGAGCGAAGGCATGGGCACCATGTGGAAGACTGGCGCGGAACAGAACCTCGCCATGTGCGGCCTGATCAATCCCGAAGCCCTCCCGTTGATCGACAAGATGTGCGAGCGCTACCCGGACACGCCCGTGGTCATCGACCACTTCGCTCGTCTCGGCATGGCAGGTGCGATCAAGGAGAAGGAACTCCACGACCTCTGCCGCCTCGCCCGCCACGAGAACGTGTATGTGAAGACCTCCGCCTTCTACGCCCTCGGTGAGAAAAAGGCTCCCTACCTCGACCTCGCTCCCATGATTCGCCGTGTGCGCGAGGCCTTCGGTGCCAGCCGCCTCATGTGGGCCAGTGATTGCCCCTTCCAAGTGGACCCCGGACACAACTACCACGATAGCATCGCCCTTATCCGCGACCGGCTCGACTTCCTCACCAGCGAGGACAAGGCCTGGATGCTTCGAGGCACGGCGGAGAAGGTGTTTTTCTCTTAACCCTTCATCGCCTGCTCCACCAGCGCGTGGAATTCGCGATAGCTCCAGGCGCTCTTCGTCAGGCCCCAGGCCATGTCGGGCTTCACCGTGAGATCGACGTCGCACACCACGACGTCTTCCACCTGGCGCTGACTGCGGGCCAGGATTTCACCGCGTGGGTCCATGACGTAGCTGTCGCCGTAGCCGATGCCTTCGTTGCGCGTGATGCCAGACTTCGCCGGGTCGAGCACCACATTGTTCCCGCGCACGAAGTAGATGCTGTTCTCGTTCGCACGGGCGCTGTGATCCGCCCGCACCTTCATGAAATGGGAGATCAGCCCCTTGTCGCTGATGTAGTTGAAGTGCGGGGCAAAGATGATCCGCGCCCCCTTGAGTGCCAGGATGCGAGCCGGTTCGATGTAGCCGCCATCAGCGCAAATGAGGATGCCAAACTTCACTCCGTTGCGCTCGAAGATCGGGAACTCGCGGCCCTGTTTGTGAAAGCGCATGTAGGCGGCGCACTTCGAATACGTGCCGAGCAAATGCCCGCGATGGGCGACCACCACCGTGTTGTAGAGATCGTCGCCGCGCTTCTCATTGAAGCCGACGATCAGCGTGGGCTCGTGCCGCGCCGAGAGATCGAGCACGCGATGCATCTCGGGCGAGTTCACCGTGAAGGCCCCAGCGCGAGCGCGTTCTTCGGTATCGGGATAGCCCGTGAGGAAGCACTCGGGAAAGCTCACGATCTCCACCTTCATCTCCTCCGCCTTCTGAAGTCCCTCAGCCACGCGCTGGAGATTGTGGTCAAACTCACCACACCACGACTCGAACTGACAATGGGCAATACGCATGGCCGCAGTCTGCCGCATCTCTGCGCCCCATGGCAAGCCTGCGCGTGCCATGCCTTCGAACTCCATCCGTGCCAAGGGTTGCGCGGGCTCCGATTCTCTGGCTAGAGTCCCCCCACATGCCCGACGAGACTCCCGATCCGCGACCGCACGTCATCAGCCTGTGCGGCACCTACTTGAAGCCTGAGATGCAGAGCATCTACCGGCAGATCGTGGGCTTGAGTCGTGTGCGCACCACCGTGTATGCGCAGTGGCTGGAGAACGAGGCCATGTTCCCCTTCCCCGCCATCACGAAGCTGATCAAGCTGCACCACCGACCCAAGGGCAACTTCCTCAAGCGCTTCTGGTATAAGTATGTGATCAAGCAGTGGCCGCCGCCCGTGGAGATCAACAAGTTCATCGGTCCCTGCCATCCGTGGGACCTCATCGACAAGCTCGCGGCGGACAAACCGGACCTCGTCCACGCCTACTACGGTCACAAGGCCGTGGGCTACCTGCCGATGCTCACGGAATGGGGCGGCCCCTTCGTCGTGTCCTTCCACGGCGTCGATGTCGCCAAGGACATGGACCAGCCCGAGCACGTCGCCGCCATGCAGGAAGTCTTCGCGCGCGCCGAGTTCGTCATGGCGCGCAGCCAGTCGTTGCTGGAGCGCGTGGCACAGATCGGCTGCCCGCGTGAGAAGCTGCGGCTCAACCGCACGCCCATCCCGATGGATCATCTGCAAGCCGTGGTCCGCACACCGCCCGCGAACGGCGAGTGGCGGCTCGTGCAGGCCTGCCGCTTGATTGCCAAGAAGGGACTCTTCACCGCGCTCGAAGCGATGCAGGAAGTCGTGAAGCACCACCCCAAAGCAAAGTATCTCTTGTGCGGCACCGGCCCGCAGGAGGCGAAGCTGCGCGAGGAGATCGAGAAGCGCGGGCTCACCGCCAATGTCGAGCTGCTCGGCTGGCTGAGCCAGGAGCAGCTCCTCGCCGAGTATAAACGCGCGCACCTGTTCCTGCATCCCAGCGAGATGACCAAGGACAGCGACCAGGAAGGCATCCCCAATTCCATGCTCGAAGCCATGGCCACCGGCCTCCCCGTCGTCGCCACCCAGCACGGCGGCATCCCCGAGGCCGTCACCAGCGGCAGCGACGGCCTGCTCGTCCCCGAGAAAAGCCCCGCTGACCTCGCCGCTGCGATCCTGCAACTCCTCGCCGATCCCGCCCAGCTCGTCGCCTTGTCCACCGAGGCCGCACGATCCGTTCGCGAGAACTTCGAGGCCAGCGCCCAGGTGGCCAAGATGGAAGACGTCTATTTCGAAGCCCTCGCCCAGGCCCGCGCTCGCGCCGCTGCGGCTGCTGCGAAGTGAACCGCTAGGCGGCTACCGCGCCATCCACGGATGCTGCGTGAGCAGGTCCCTCTGGGCCGTCTCGATCTCCACCTTCCACGCATGAGCGTCTTCCGGCGTCAGCGACTCCAGTCGCTTCTGCATTGCCTCCGTCCACTCGTCCGGCCAGTCCTTGATCAGGCGGGTGTAGACAGCGCGGGATTCCTCCTCGTAGCGGTCCGCCGCCTGCATCGACTGGCGGAACAGCGTTTCCAGATCAGGCACCGTGCCCACCATGGTGGCCAGGTGCTGCCGGATCATCGCTTGGCTTGGCTCCAGTTCCGGAGGCACGGGCTTTTTCAGCAGCGCAGGCACCCGCAACAGCATTTCATTCATCCCTGTCATCAGCACCGGCCAGAGCAGGCGGTCCACCGCTATCAGGAAGGCCATCTGCACCCGTGCCCGCATCTTCTCGATGCAGTCCAGCACCGAGGCCAGCTCAGACCTGCCCACCACCGCCTCCAGCAGTTCCAGATGAGGCTCCAGGGCCGACCACTCACCGAGAATCATCCGCACGTCCTGCAGGTCCGCCGGTTCCTCAGGCGACCAGTCCAGGCGTAGCCAGCCTAGCCGTTCAGTAAAACGGTCCAATGCCCCTCGCAGGGCGGCAACACGCGGATCGGATGTCATGAGGGGTCGATGGGTAAGGGGTCATTGGTCATTGGTCATTGGTCATTGGTCATTGGTCATTGGTCACTGGTCACTGGTCACTGGTCACTGGTCACTGGTCACTGGTCATTGGTCATTGGTCATTCCTTCACCCTACCGGCTCCGCGATGGTGATCGTTCGGGGAGCCGTCGTCCTGGTTCCTGAGGAGTTGCTTACCTCGGTGATGATCTTGATGACTTGGTCCTTCACGAAGGGACCCAGCGCGTTGCCGCTCGCGTCCAGCGGGGCGGAGTGGGCGAAGTCGGCATCCACGCCCACCACCTGCCACTTGACCAGCTTCGTCGTCGCGTGCGCACCGCCGCCGGGCACGTAGGCCACCAGCACCTCCAGGCCACCCTCCCCGCCCTGGGTCACGGTATTGATTTCAATGGTATCCGGGGCGGGCGTGCTTGGCTCCGTGGTGATGCCATTGAGCGCCTCGTAGAGATCGCTGCCGGGGTCGCTCTGCGCCTTGGCGATCTTATACCAGCGCTTGTTGAGCTGGTCCGCCGATCGGTCGTGCGCGCGCAGGGCCGCCCGTTTCACATCCAGGGCCTCCTCCTTGGTAGAGATCGTGTTCACCACCGCCGTGTAGCCGTCCAGCAGGGCCTGGGCGACCGCCACGGTGTAGGCCGTGCCGCCCACCACGCGCGTGATCGGCGGCTGCGCCGGGTTCATCGCCGCCAGGGCCGCATTCGCCCGCTGCCAGACCGGGAGCAGCTCGCGCAGGCGCTTCAGGATGCCGCTCTCGGAGCGCGTGTTCGTCGCATAGAGATCGCCCACGTCCTCCATGAGGCCCTCGTTCTCGTCCAGGTGACCCTCGATCAGCACCGGCACCTTCGTGCCCAGGACTTTCATGCGCAGCAGCGCGTCCTGCCCGGCGCGGTAGGCGGCGTCAAAGTCATCCTGCGCGGCGGTGCGCTGCTGCACCAGCGGCTCGAACCCCGCGATCAGGGCCGAGAGTTCCGTGGTGCCTTGCCCGCCCACTTGCAGCGTGGGCGTGTATTGAGTCCAGACCGGCAGCGTCTGCTGCGCGCGTTGCTTGGTGATTTCCCAGTATTCCATAGCGGTGGTGGTGTTGGTAGGGATGGGTGAGGCGGGGGTCAGAATCGACCCGCCAACGGCACCGGCCGAAGCCCAGGTCGAACCATCATTCCAGAAGGTTAAGCCATCATCCCAATGAGCACCGGCAGGGTTTGGCATAAACGCGAGAAGAGGTGGTCCAGACCGGGATTTCACCGGCAATTTCGTCAGCGAGAGGCCAGACTAGCAAAATCGTTCGCCGCCTTGCAATCCTTTTTTACGCCTACGGAACGGCTTCGCCCGCCCCAGTAGGCGCTTCGGGTAGATGAGACTCGGCTCCCCGCCACGATGCAGCGGCTTTCTCCGCCCCTGCCGCCGCAGCAGACCCGGAAAAAGCCGCGTCACCGCTAGGAAAAGCCGCCGCACGACACGAGAAAGCCGCATCAGCCCCACACCCAGCCGTTGCAGTCCCCCCAAAAGCCGACGACACCCCCTCGAAAAGCCGCCGCCGCGTGCGGCGAAGCCGCTGCATCGTCGCCCCCTCGCGCCCCCTCGCGCCCCCTCGCGCCGCAACGGGATGCCCAGGGCTGACGATGGGCCGTGCAGCGATCGCCAACCCCCAGGGATGCCCTCGATCGCCGGAGAAGATCGTGATGCCCCTTCACCTCCCGCTTCCACCGGCCCTCCCGTTGCGGCGCAACGGAGCTACGATGAGCAGCCGTGGGCTACCCCTCCGCCTCCCATCGGCTGAGGGCCGCCCTCACTCTTTCCGCAATCGGGTCTTCGATAGCTTCGTAGATCGCCAGCGCAGCCCTCGCGCGGCGGAGCGCCTCCATAGGCTCACCGAGCCTCTTGAACGAGAGAGCTGCATTCCACAAAGCATTGCCTTGGCCGCGTTGGTCGCCGATCTCACAAGCCGTCTCCAATTCCTTATCGTAAAACTCAATGGCCTTGCGGGCGTCGCCCAAAGCGGCATGTGCTAGACCAAGGTTGCCAAGGGCATTGCCCTCGCTTCGCTTGTCGCCGATTTCGCGAGCGATAACCAACTGCATTTCGTGAAAATCGATGGCTTTGCGAGCATCACCCAAGGCGGCGTGGGCAAGACCGAGGTTGCCCAGGACTTGACCTTCGCCAAGGCGGTCGCCCAGGTCTCGGACTATTCTCAGGTCTTGCTCGTAAAACTCGATGGCTTTGCGTGCGTGCCCCATGACCGCGTGGGCGTTGCCGAGGTTGCCTAAGTCTTGCCCTTCGCCGCGCTGGTCCCCGATCTCGCGGGAGATGACCAGGGCTTGCTCATGATATTCGATAGCCTTGCTTGTGTTGCCCAAGTCGTTGTGGGCGTTACCGAGGTTGCCCAGGGCATTGCCTTCGCCGCGCCTGTCGCCGATCTCCCGCGTGATCACCAGCACCTGCTCGTAATACTCAATGGCCTTGCGCGCTTCACCCAAAGCTGCGTGAGCTAGGCCAAGGTTACCCAAGGCCCGGCCTTCCGCTGCGCGATTGCCCAGCAGCCTAGCAGCACGGACTTGGGTCTCTCGCGAAGCGATCCTTTTCGCGGGATGAACCCGGAGGTCGAACAGATGTGCGCCCGCATCGGGGAATGCTATCACTAACGCCCGAGCGAAGTCACGAACGGGATCGCTAGCCGACGGTGCATCGTCTTTTCGAGGTTCCAGATCTGCATACCTCACTGCGGTGGCAAAGCCTGTCTCGATACAGTCTCTGGCGGCATCGAAGCGGGCGAGG
>CAUJJC010000234.1 GCA_963204975.1 Verrucomicrobiota bacterium
CATGAAGCTGAAGACGGCGCTGGAGGCTTATGCGAAGGGGGACCGAGGAAGACCGTTGGATGAAATGTTCGGTGAGCTGCGCAAGAAACACTTCGGCAAAAAACAGCCTGCATGAACTATCGTGTTCAGGCATCCGAAAGCGGCAAATCTTCCGTTGATGAGCAACTGAAGTGGTATCGAGCCGATGAAAGTCACGGAGGTGATGACTTGGCCGAGCGTTGGTTCAATGCGCTGCACGCTGCGTTGGCAAAACTTGCCACCCGTCCCACATCGCACGGCTTCGCCCCAGAGAATGGCGAATGGCTGCCCGAGAACGAAATCCGCCAGATGCTCTTCCGCCCTTGGAGATCGGGCGTTGGCTGGCGGGTGCTTTTCACCATCGACGAAGAACAGAAGCTCGTGACGGTGCTGCAAGTCCGGCATGAACACCGGCGCTGGTTGTTTGAGGCGGATGAAACATAGCTGCTGCTTCGTTGGCGAATTGTTCGGCTGAAGCCGAAACCACTTTGCTCACTCCACCACGCGTCGGTTCAGGAAAGGGTAACTCGTCACGATCTCGCTGATGAGCGTCTGCATTTTGTGGCCGTCGTTCGCGATGGTTTTGAGCATCTGGTCCACGATGATGTGGTCGTAGCCGTCGAGCTGACGGCAGAGGGCGTAGGCGAGGAGTTTTTCGGTGAGGTTGCGGGCGAGATCGTCCTGGCGAGCGGCGATGATGGCCTTCAATTCTTTCGGTGAGGAGAAACGCTTGCCGCCGGGGAGTTCGCCGACGGCGTCGATGGGGCCGCCGGATTCGTCCTTGTCGCGCCAGCGGCCGATGGCGTCGAAGTTCTCCAAGCCGAAGCCGATGGGGTCGAGGATCTTGTGGCAGTTCGCGCAGACGGCGTTCGTGCGATGCAACTCGGTGCGCTGGCGCAGGGTGAGGTTCGCGACTTTTTTCTGATCCTGCTTTTCGAGAGCGGGCACGTTCGGCGGCGCGGGCGGGACGTGCTGGCCGAGCACTTGCTCCAGCACCCACACGCCGCGTTTCACGGCGCTGGTGCGTGTGGCGAAGGAGGTGGTGGCGAGCACGCCGGGCATGCCGAGGATGCCACCGCGGTTGGCATCGGTGAGGGACATCTTTTGCATGTCCGTGCCGGTGATCTTGTTTTCGAGGCCGTAGAAGCTGGCGAGCGTGCGATTGAGGAAGGTGTAATCGGCGCTGACGAAGGTGACCACGCTGCGATTCTCGCGCACGATGCTGTCAAAGAGCAGCCGTGCCTCATCGACCATCGCGCGACGCATCTCCGGCGTCATTTGCGGGAATTTTTTCTCGTCGAAGGGCTGGGTGGCCAGTTTGTCGAGGCCGAGCCACTGTGCGCCAAAGCCATCAAACAGCGCCCGTGAGCGTTGGTCGGCCAGCAGGCGCTTGGTTTGCGCTTTGAGCACGTCCGGCTCGTGCAGCTTGCCTTCATCGGCGAGCTTCGACAGCTCCGCATCGGGCATGGTGGCCCAAAGGAGATACGAAAGGCGGCTGGCGAGCTGGTGGTCATCCAGTGGCGCGTTCCTTTCGCGGCTGGGCGGATCTTTGGACGGCGTGATGAACAAAAACTGCGGCGAGACGAGCACGGCCTTCAGCATGAGGCGCAGTGCGGCGGTGCGATCGAGCTTGTTGGCCGTTCCGAGGTCGAAAACCTTCACCAGCACATCGAGTTCGGCTTCGGTGGGCGGACGGCGATACGCGGTGCGGGCGAGTTTTCGCGCGACATCGCGCACATCGGCTTCTTTGGCTCCAAACAGGCGCTTTTGAGCCTCCGCAGGCATCTTTTGCAGCGCGGCGTTCGCGATGCCGAGATACTGCTCGGTCTGCATCGGCGAGAGGGAGTTCAGATAGCCCTCGCCGGGCACTTCATCGGGCAATTCGTTCGCGATGGCGGCATCCACACCGAGGAAGTCGTGCAGCGTGTTGCCATACTCGAACTTCGTGAGGCGACGGATGACAAACGGCCCCGGATCGCGAGCCGCGAGGTATTTGATCTGCGCCAGCGCATCGAGGAATCGCTTTCGCTCATCGTCGGAAGGCTGATCCGCATCATCCGGCGGCATGTCATGCGCGTTGACGTTGGCGATGGCCTCCATCCACTTCCGTGCAAAGGCCGGATCACCGGGCTTGCGCACGGCGACTTCGAGGTTGAGGCCGGCTTTTGAGCGGCGGTTGCTGTGGCATTCGAGGCAATACTCTTTCACGAAGGGCACTGCGTTTTTCTGGAAGGTCTTCTGAGCGACAGTCTGGGGATCATCGGGCGGCGCGGGTTTGGCTTCGGGCTTCTGCGCTGGGGCTTTCTTACCAGGCTTCGATGATGGCTTGGGTTTTGCTGTATCACCAGCCTTGGCGTTCGATGGTGTCGGTGGTTTTTCCTTGGGTTCATCGACCGCTGCGGAGAGCTGTGCGATCAACGAAAGGAGCAGACCAACGTGCAGGACCCATGTCATGCAGTTATGACGGAGAGGAGCGGAGAGAGGGCGGTTGGTGATCTTCAAAACGGGGCCTTCTATGACGGGAGAAAACGTGGAGGTCTATCTCATCGACCACGGTGCTGGACTTCAAAGCCCTACACTCAGCGCCCTTCACATCACATGGGCTCTCGCTCAGCGAACGATAAACTCACGCTCGCTCGCATCCATCTCAGCCTCCCAGGCTTTGAGCTTCGCTTTCAGGTCGTGGACAATGTCCATGTGCTTGTAGTTCACATCATGACGCTCGCCGATGTCGTTCTCGAGATCGAAGAGCAGATCCATGGTGTGTCCGTCGTCGATAAACTTCCACTTGCCCGAGCGCACGGCCCATTGCTTGCGGTTGCTGCGGTCAATGCGCCAGAAGAGCGTGCGATCTTGCTCCGGCTTCTCCTTGGTAAGTATGGGCAACAAGTTGATGCCATCCGGCTTGTATTCGCTGGGCAACTTCGCTTCCGCAGCAGCGAGGAAGGTGGCAGTCAAATCCATCGTGATACCGACTTGCTTCGTGGTCACGCCCTTCGGCAGTTTCGCGGGCCAGCGCATGAGGCAGGGCACACGGATGCCGCCTTCCCAGAGCGTGGCCTTGTGATGGAAGAGGGGGCGATTGTCGGACCAGCGTTCCCCGCCGTTATCGCTGCTGAGCACGAGCAGTGTGTTGTCCGCGATGCCTGCCTTCTCCAGTTCGGCAAAGATCATGCCCACGCCTTCGTCCACCTTCTCCAGCATGGCCTTGTAGCCGACCCGAGAGCCGTCGTGCATGGCTTCTTTGGTGATCTTCGCCAATGGTTTGCCCGGCGGCGTGAAGGGTGCATGCACGGCCTGATGCGGCACATAGAGGAAGAACGGTTCCTTAGAGTGCTTCTGGATGAAGGCGGCGGCACGTTGGTTGAGCAGATCGGTCGTGTAGCCTTCGATGGTCACCGGCTTGAGGCCGTCGCGCAGCGCGTTCGTGCCGTCCATGTAGTGATGCGTGTAGTAGTCGCTGTGGCCAAGCAGCGTGCCGAAGTATTCATCGAAGCCATGATGCAGCGGGTTGAACTCGTCCTTGAAACCAAGGTGCCATTTACCAAACGCACCCGTCGCGTAGCCTGCGCCTTTGAGGAACTTCGCGATGCTCGGCTGCGTGGTCGGCAACCCGAGCGCATGGATGTCTGGCTCGTTCACCCACTGGCCATTTACCTTGCGCTGCTGCTCCGCCGTGTAGCCCATGGCAAACTCAAAGCCCACGCGCTGCTGCCAGCGTCCGGTGATGAACCCACAGCGCGTTGGAGTGCAGACCGGAGCGTTGGAGTAGAAGTCCGTGAACTTCACGCCTTCCTTCGCAATGCGATCAATGTGCGGCGTTTGGATGTCCTTGCTGCCCATGCAACAGAGGTCCGCGTAGCCCATGTCATCGACGAGAACGAAGACGATGTTGGGCTTCGTCGAAGCGAGGGCGATATTGGCGACAAAGATAAAGCAGGCGAGCAGACGATTCATTTGAGGGTGGGGTCGTGAGCGACACGCTGCTACGCTAGGAAGAAGCGTCACTGGCGGTCGATGTTTACCATTGAGCAACGAAGACACGGCACCGCCTTTCGCACCGAACAAACTCTCATCACACCAACGCAAAAATACACGCGATGGGAACACGAGCGCTGATAGGAAACCTTCCACCTGTCCTGAATGAGACACGAGCGCCCGAAAAAGATCGGCTCCTCACTTCGTCTGATCATCATGCGCTCCGTTTCTCATGGTTCCTGGTTGCTCGGCTTGTTGACAGCTTTTCCGCTGCTCGCTGCTGACCCTTTGTTCGACCTCAAGCTTGACACCGTCAGCGACGGCTTCGACAAAAAGTCTTGCTGGGTGCATCCCCGCGCAGGCATCATTCCTGGCAATCCGCCAAGCGTAGTGCTGACGATGCAGAAGGCCATGCTCGTGGGCAGTGACATCTTCTACGCACTCAATGAGATGCGAACCGATGATCTCGGCAAAACATGGTCCGGCCCGATCGAGCACACAGAGACCCTGGGTCGCCGCAACGAACCGAATGGCGTCATCGTGGCAGCGAGCGACTTCTGGCCCAAGTGGCATGCCAAGTCCGGCAAGCTCCTCGGCATCGGGCACAACGTTCGCTACCAGAACAACAAGGTCATCGCCGCGCCGATACGAGCGCGGGAGACCGTCTATTCGATCTATGATCCCGTGCAACGCACCTGGACGGCGTGGACCCCTTTGCAGATGCCGGAAGGTCCGCGTTTTTTCAACTCGGGAGCGGGCTGCGTGCAGAGATTCGATCTGCCCGACGGCGATATTTTGCTGCCCGTCTATTTCTCGCCCAAAGGTGGAAAATACAGCCGCGTGGTTGTGATGCGATGTGGCTTTGATGGCAGCAAGCTCAACGTCAAAGAAATGGGCAACGAGCTGTCGGTCGATACGGATCGCGGCGTGGGCGAACCTTCGTTGACCAAGTTCAAAGGGCGCTACTACCTAACGCTTCGCCACGACCAACGTGCTTACGTGACCACGAGTGATGATGGACTGCACTTCGATGTAAAACTGAAGCCCTGGACGTGGGACGACGGCACCGACCTCGGCAGCTACAACACGCAGGCCCACTGGGTAACGCATGATGATGCGCTTTTCCTCTGCTACACACGACGCGGCGCGAACAATGATCACATCCTGCGCAACCGCGCCCCGCTGTTCATCGGCCAAGTCGATCCTGAGAAGCTGCATGTGATGCGCAGCACCGAACGCGAACTGATGCCACAGCGCGGCGCAAAACTGGGCAACTTCGGCGTGACCGAGGTGAGCGAGAATGAGACGTGGGTGACCGATGCGGAGTGGATGCAGACCAAGGGGCCGAACTACGCCGACTTCACCGAGTGCATGAAGCATGGCTCCAACAACGCCGTCTTCGCAGCACGCATTCTCTGGAAGAAGCCGAACACCACCTGGAACCAGCGCTGAGGTGCTGGCAACTCGTTGCAGATTCACTGCAAGGAAGATGACAAATGGCGGGTGCCCCGGCGTTTGAGTTGCGCGCGACTGCCGCGCCTCATCGTTCACCACTGCTCATGAAACACCTGTTCATCTCCATCCTTGTCCTATGCACCTCGTTGTTTGCCGCCACGCCGCCAAACGTGATCATCATGCTCGTAGATGACATGGGCGTGATGGATACCTCGCTACCTTTTCTCACCGACGCTGATGGCAAGCCGAAGCGCTACCCACTAAACGACTTCTATCGCACGCCGAACATGGAGCGCCTCGCCACCCGAGGCATCCGGTTCAACAATTTCTGCGCCATGAGCGTGTGCTCGCCCACCCGCATCTCCATCATGACGGGACAGAACGCCGCACGCCATCGCACGACGAACTGGATCAATCCTGACAACGACAATGCAGGCCCCAGCGGTCCGCCGGACTGGAACTGGAAGGGATTGAAGAAGGGTGATGTCACGCTGCCAGGAATCCTCCAGGCCAATGGCTATCGCACCATACATGTTGGCAAAGGACACTTCGCCCCTCGTGCCTTCGATGCCGCCAATCCCCAGGCCATCGGCTTCGATATCAATGTCGCGGGCGCATCCATCGGCGCTCCTGGCAGCTACTACGGCACGAAAAACTTTGGTGCCATTCCCAACAACTCGAAGGCGGGCAAGAAGGGCAAAGCGAAAGGCGGCAAGCCAGGTGCAGCGGTCCCCGGTCTGGAGAAGTATCATGGGCAGGACATTTTCCTCACGGAGGCGCTCACGCTCGAGGCCAAGGCGCATGTGGCTGATGCCGTGAAGGAGCAGAAGCCATTCTTCCTCTACTTCGCACAGTATGCCGTGCATGGTCCGCACCAGTCTGATCCGCGCTTCGCGGCCAACTACACGAACAGCGGCAAGCCTGAACAAGCACAGAACTTCGCGACTTTGATTGAAGGCATGGACAAGTCACTGGGCGACATGCTCGACCACCTTGACGCCCTGGGCATCGCAGACAACACGCTGGTAATCTTCCTCGGCGACAATGGCAGTGATGCACCTCTCGGTCACCAGCACGAAGTTGCCTGCGCAGCTCCTCTGCGTGGCAAAAAGGGCTCTCATTACGAAGGCGGCATGAGGGTCCCCTTCATCGCCGCATGGGCGAAAGACAATGGCTCAAACGCGCATCAGCAACGCCTGCCAATCGCTGCGGGCGCGATCCAGAGCCAGCAGGCAGCGGTCTATGATTTATTTCCCACCATCCTTGGGCTCGCCAGTGTCGAGACACCCGCAACTCACGCTTTGGACGGAAGAAAACTGGATACGCTACTGACCGGCAAAGCCGACACCGCACGCGATGAGAAGTTCCTGATGCACTACCCGCACTCACCACACCGCACGGATTACTTCACCACGTTTCGCGACGGCGAGTGGAAGGTGATCTATCACTACTTCCCCACGGAGGTCTCCGGTGGCAGCCACTATCAGCTCTTCAACTTGAAGACCGATCCTTTCGAACAACAAGACCTGTCCAAAACACGACCCGCAGAGTTGAAACGCTTGATGCAAGAACTCATCGCTGGCCTCGAAGCGCAGCACGCCGTGTATCCTGTCGAGAAAGGCGGCACCACGCCGGCGAAGCCTATCCTTCCCGAGTAAGGCGTCGGCTCAGTTCTTGGAGGTAGGCGTTTCCTTCACCAGCTTGTTATACATCGCGGTCACATCATTGAGCCGCTTGGCGAGATCGTCCCTCTCGGTCGCAAGCTTCTTGAGGCTTTCGTTCGCTTGCTGGATGGAAGTGTTCTGCCTAGTGATCAGCTCGTTCTGCTGTGTGATGGCGGCATTTTGTTTGGTGACGTTCTCACGCAGCAACGTGTTGGCTTGCAGGGCCTCGGCGTGGATGTCTTTGGAAACAGAGTTCGCGCGCAACTCAGCGAGGCTGGCGGTGATGCGCAGCACCTCCGCGTCGGCGGCCTTAACGCGGGCTTCGAGTTCCTCGCGCTGAGCTGAAAGCATTGTGATCTGCACTCGCTGTGAGTTGACCAAGGCGCGCAGCTTGCTCTCGCGATCCCACTGCCAGGCGCACAACCCGCACAAGGCGATGAGCAGCACTGACAATAGGATGTTGGGAACAGGCTTCATGGCGTGGGCTTGACACTAAAGGCCACCTTGGTCACACCGCAGCGGCGCACATAGTCCAGCACGGCGATCATCGCGCCGTGTGGAGTAGCGGCGTCACCGCTAATGAAAACGGGCAGGTCCTTGTTCGCCTTGAGCTTGTCTTTGAGCATCGCTTCCAGCGCGTCGAGTGCGATGGGTTGCTTCTCGATGAAGAGCTGGCCGCTGGCGTTGACTGCGAGACCGATGTTGTCGGGCTTGAGATTAGTCTGGCCTGAGGCTGCTGCGGGGAGATTGACACTGACGGTGCGTTGCTTCGTCATGGTCAGGCTCACGAGCATGAAGCTGGCGAGCAGGAAAAACATGATGTCGATGAGCGGGATGATCTCCAGCCGCGCTTTCTTTTGAGGCAGAGGCGAGACGATCTTCATGAGTGCTTGGCGGTGATGACTTCCAGATTGCTCGCCGCCGTCTCAATGTTGTGCTGCAACGACGCAACCTTCGCGTGGAACCAGTTGTAAGGGATGAGCGTGACGATGGCGATGCCGAGACCGAACGCGGTGGCGATGAGTGCCTCGCCGATGCCGCCGGTGACTTTCTCCACGGCGAGTTCGCTGCCGCCGATGCTCTGGAAGCTGCCCATGATGCCGGTCACGGTTCCGAGCAATCCGAGCAACGGGGCGAGCGTGATGATGGTGTCCATCGCAGTGAGGAAGCGTCCAGCTTGCTTGATCTCGATCCCCGCGGCGGCTTGCAGTGCGCTGGTGATGCTGGCATGGCGATGGGTGATGCCGGCATGAAGAACACGGAGCACGGGATCACTCGTATTCGCGCAGAGCTGCTGGGCTTGCTCGGCATTGCCTTGATCCAGAGCGGTCAGCACCTGCTCCAGCACCTCGGGCTTGCGTGCTCGTGCGAGCTGAAGCCACCACCAACTGCGCTCGGCGATGATGGCGATGGCGAAGAACGTCACCACGATGATCGGCCACATGATGGGACCGCCTTTGTGAAAGAGATCAACGAGGGTGTTGGCAAGGATGGGGGTCATTGGAGAACAAATCGAACGGGGACGATGAACTTGCGCACGCCGCCCGAAGGCCAGCGCCAGCGACGGCTGATGGTATCGCGTGCGGCATTGTCGAGGGCTCCGCTGCCGCTGGAAGTGGTGACTTCGACGGAACTCGGGATGCCGCCGGCCTCCACGGTGACGAGCAGGCGCACGGTGCCTTGTTGTCTGGCTGCGCGTGCAGAGGCGGGATAGTTCGGATCAGGGAATCGCCCAGTGCTGCCTGCGCGATTGAAGGCCACAGGCGAACTGCCGTTGCCATCGCTGCTGTTGCTCACTGAGGTGTTAGGCTTGCTCGCTGGGCGGGGCGTGGGCTTGGGAACAGGTGCTAGCTTGGGCGGCTCTGGCTTCTTCTCGACCGGCCTTAACATCGGCGGTGGAACTTCATCCAGCGGCGTGATCTCCACCATCTCAGGCGGTGTGAGCGGCGGGGTGATCTCGGGCAAGGGCGGAATCTCGATGTCCTCTTCCTTCATCTCCGGCTCGGGCGGCGTTTCCTCCGCTGCGGCAGCGGCAGCAGGCGGCTGGAAGATCTCCACCATCACGGTGTCTTTGCTCACGTTCCGATGAATCAATACATCGGGCGCTGGCAGCAACGGAGTCGTCGCGCCGTGCAGTCCAATCCCAAGACACAACAACGCGATGCCCGCACTCCACGCGGAGAACAGGTAGGCGCTGCTGGTCTTGGGTTCGTGTATCATGCTTAGAACTTGTATGTCACGCGCAGGCGGAACATGCGTGGCTCGGTGGGGTGCAGGTGGATGTCGTTCACTCCGGAGGTGTCTTCGCCGGGGAGTCGGCTGGTG
>CAUJJC010000235.1 GCA_963204975.1 Verrucomicrobiota bacterium
CTTTCTGTCGAATGACTGGAACCTGGACGGCGCCAACGATCAGCAGGAGGACAGCGACGGCGATGGCGTGATCCACTCAGCCGACAGCCATCCCAACAACAATTCGCTGTGGTGCGACTGGAATGGCAATGGTGTGAATGACGATGCTGAAAGTGGAACTTCAGACAGTGATGAGGATGGATACCAGGATGTGAACGATAGCCACGCCTTCAGCCCAAGTCTTTGGAATGACTGGAATGGCAATGGACTGAATGATGAGGAGGAAACTCTGTCCTCTGATGTCGATTTTGATGGGGAAAAGGACATTTGGGACTCTGACCCACTGAATCCCGCTCTTTGGGGTGACTGGAATCACAACGGATACAACGATTTTGATGAGCCATACTTTATAGACACAGATGAGGATGGTGTGGCCGATGCCAGAGATTCCAACCCATATGATGTTGTTCTCTGGCAAGATTGGAACGGTAGTGGAATAAATGATGCCGAGGAGCGCGTGGATAGGGACTCGGATGGTCACGCTGATGTAAATGATACCCACCCACTCGACGGCACCTTGTGGAACGACCAAAATGGCAATTCGGTTAATGATGAAGACGAGATTATAAGGGCTGATTCAGATGCAGATGGGACGATGGATTTCAGGGACTCGCATCCACATAATGCGGCTCTGTGGTCTGACTGGAACCAGAACCAAACCAATGATGAACTCGACCCGCTTGATCTCGACAGTGATGGTGATGGGTATCGGGACACCATTGATACAGACCCCCTCAATACTTGGCTTTGGAATGATTGGAATCACGATGGAATCAACGACGAGCAGCAATCTCCACCTGATTCTGATCTGGATGGCACGTCGGATGCCGCTGATTCTTTTCCCTTCGACTTTGACAATGATTCTCTCCCGGATGCCGAGGAGTCTATCTGGCTGACCGACGTAGGGCGTCCTGATACTGATGGGGATGGTCTTGATGATGGTGTTGAGGTTTTCACGACTCAGACTAACCCGTTGCAGGTGGATTCTGATGGGGATGGGCTGAGTGATTTGGAGGAGGTGCAGGCCACATTCACGTCACCCACGATGCCTGTATCTGCGGCTTCAAATGATGCAGCCTTTGCCGGACCCCTTCCGATTCCGCCGCTAGTGTTTGCCATGGCACCCGGTTCAGTTGCGGCTAGAAAATTTTGGCTGAAAGCGCTTCCAAGCGATTTTGTCTGGGCGAACTTGGTTGATACGGATGGCGATGGCATACCCGATGTCATTGAGAACCTCTATGCGCCTCTCATGAATCCCAATAATCCGGCTGATGCTGGTGGAGATTTGGATGGCAATAAACGCAGCAATCTCCAGGATTACATGAGCGGGCACAGCCTTAACCTGCGGGGGAAGGGGAGTGCATTCGACTGGGATGGCGACATGATTTCCGATATTGCCGAAGACCGGTTCAATAAGGAGTGTCCAGGTATCCTCAATAAATACCGGTTTGCCGATGGTTCCCAAGATCCGGATGCCGATGGGCTTGCTTCAGTCGAGGAAGTGAATGGAACCTGGGGTGTAGCGGCTAGAAAAATAGCCGTGAAAACTCACCCTGGGATGGCCTACTCAAGGTATGTCGCGCCGCCACAAGGGCCCGGAATGGGCAATGCTTATTATACATTCTCCATCAATGATGGCCAGCTTCGGGCGTGGCTTGAACATGTAGAAACGAAACAACCCGACGATTCAAGCGTCTATCCACCGACTAAACTGGGAGTATCCTTGTCTTCATTTATCCCTCACGATGGTGCCCTGACACAGGTTTGGAACGCTGCGCCCAAGTTTCCATCAGGATATAGAGACTGGCTTCGCATAACTGGGACGGAAGTTGCCGTTGTTGAAAATGGCTATCCCCCCGAAACTGTAGTCATTCCAGGTCCGCGCCCAATTACCTTTGGTCTTTCAGGCTTCACATGGTCATTAACAAGCACACAGACGCTGACTACCAGCACAACCATTAACAATCTAGGTAGGGTTCCGGCTTTCAGTTTACCGGCCTTCAGCAGTGATGTGGATGGTGATGGTATGCCCAACTGGTGGGAAATGACATTCGGGTTGAACATGCGAGATTCTGCGGATGCAGGCCCCACAGATCAAGTGGTTGATGACTGGGCACCCGGGCGTCTGGTGCTGAACTTGTCCGCTGATGTCGCAGCGCTCAAACGCATGGATCCTGATCGCGATGGTTTGTCCAATCTGCTAGAGTTTATGCTTGGCACCAACCCAACTCTTCGGGACTCAGACAATGATGGCGTAGCCGATGGCACCGAGCATTTTCTTGCTTTGTCCGATCCTCTCAAGGTCGATGCCGATGCCGACTACAGACAAATAACGCATCCTCTACACCCCGAGGATGCGGTCGGAATCAGCGTCCCTCTCCCCCAGGTTCCACAGCAACCCGAGCCAATCATAGATGAAGCGGAGGCTATCAAAGTTGCGAGCAAATTTCAAATTAACGTGAGTTCGGTATTCTCAAGCTTTGGTCTTTCGGCAGCTCCAGGCGGAAGTGAGGGAGACTACCGCTACTACGCTTCCAACACTGCGCCGTTCGGCAGGTCCCCCTATCGCAACAAGGCCGTAGGCACCGCTTCGGCCACATCTCTTCTCGCGTTTCGTATCTTGGGATCAGAAATACGAATGCGCTACGATCAGTCCGTATGGCGAAGCCATGTGAGTTTGGATTCATGGAACCAGGGGCAGATACCCACAAATGGTGCCAACAGCTTTCTGGCCATTGATACGATGAGTCTTGGTCGAATAGGCACAGGTTTGCACCAAAAGCTATGGCTCTACTGCTCTCCTCCCAGTTTTGAAGGGCTTTCTGAGGAAGGGATCGAGCAAGCGAAAACTGCACTGACCGAAGCTGTGGGCAAGCCCGTCAGGCTCACGATGCTGAAGGTAACTGAAACCATTATGTTCACCAACCAGATTAACGGCGGTGGCATCATCAAAAATGTGCAGCCAGTCTCCATTTCCGTTATCCCACAAATGACCAGTGAAGGCGAGCTGCTTGCCTCGGTATCCGAAACTGGAGGCGACGGCGACGGGATAATCTCCCTCCAGCCCCAATTGGGTGAGCGTCAATATCTGCTGCCCGTAAAGATAGAGGTTCAAAGAGCGGATCGAGACGGCAACGGACACAAGCCAACCGATTGGGAATCGCAGGCGTCTGGAACTATTGATGACCTGTTGAGCATCTGGGAGAAGGGAGCGCAAGGGGGCCGTGATTGGGTCAACATTCGACTGACGGGCCTTCAAGGGCAGAATCTCCCGATAATTTGGGAGGTTGATGGTATGGAGCAGACTGTGCCAGCCGACCCTAATGAGACCGGGAAACTACGCTGGCAGGGCATCGCCAATGACCCTAACCAAAAGACCACGAACATCAGGAAAGTGAAGGCTCTCCTAAACAACGTGGAAATTGGATCAGTGCTGGTTGATATACCATATTTCCCTGTCGTAACACGAGCCACACTCGAGGCTCTCGCATTGCAAAATCCGCAGGCTGCCTTGTATCTTGATATCGTTCAGAACAACGCGACCCAAGCAGACAACTTCTCGAAGGCTCAAGCAGCACTTCGCATTGCGGATCGTAACGCAGTAAAGCACGGGCTTTGGCATATTCTCAACGGAGCGAATGGTAGAGACTGTGCCATGATAGGTTTGCAGGCTGGCTTTATGCACGAATATGAGGGTAAGAGAGATGCAAACAGTAGGTCGTGTGGTTCCTCGATGGATCTACACAACAATCTGGAAGGCGCGAAAGTCGGGATTGTTTTGAGTGCGGGAGGCGTGCCTTTAGACTTTAATCAACTCGCACAAGTGTCCGTAGACACTGTCCAGTCGGGTGTGTTTTGGATTTGGGAATCCCCCGGGGACGCTGAACACAAGGGGAGCACTTTTGACGCAACTCTAAAGGGAAACAATGAACACATCACCAACAAGTAGGACACAATTTGCCCTGATCATTTTTGCCGTCATTACGGTTCTCGGCTGGTGGGTGTGGAAGAACATTGCACCAGGATCGGATGACGTTGCGAATCATCGCACATTGATGCTTCAGAAATCTATTCCAATTGGGTTTGTAAAATCTGAATACGCAGCGGCGAACCCCAATTCAGGTGGCAATACCCTTCAAACTTATATGAAAATCGAGCGCGACAAACCGAGCGTTAGTCACAAGCTGCACTCACGAAACGGCAACATCGTAGCTGATGAGTATATTTTCGAGCGAACGAATGCTGGTGCCCTTATGAGCGAGCGAATAGTGACAGACATAGGGTTTTCCGACGCCATTTGGACGGACTCAAGTCTGACTGTGTTGGATTGGAAGGCGATGAAGCTCAAAAGCGTGCCATTGTTCAGGACGAGCAAAGGCACGTATGATGCCGCACTCTACGAAGCTGATGGCGTTGCTCGGCTTGTGGTCTGCAATCGATTCGATCCAAACACGAGAATTGCGGACTTTGTAATGAACGCATCCTTGCCTGATGAAGGTGTTCAAGAGGGGCTAAAGCAGGCGGATCGCGTGCTGCCTAAGTGATGGGCTCTTGATATGATGCCACAATATAATGCCAGGCTCACGGTAAGATCAATTGCTCTATCCCTTGCATCATAGGCATCTACACAACGCCACTCGATTCGTGACAGGCGCGAATTCTGTATGGAATGCCGGTCAGTTCATGAGTGCGACTGACACCTCGGCTCTGAGTTTGCTCCGTGATCCTGATCGTGACGGGCTGAGCAACCTGTGGGAATACCACTTATCGACCAACCCCAAAAGAAAGGATTCTGATTTTGATGGAGTGAATGATGGGGTGGAAGTCGCCTGGGGCACACAGCCAGGCATGGCGACCAATGCCAGCCTGAAGCCCTCCCTCGCCGATCACCCCAGCTTTACAGCTTATCCCGAGCATCCCATCACTGCCACGGGTGGCAGCACCAGCGTGATTGGAGGCGGTGGGACTGGCGGCGGGGGCTCCGTGCAGCCTCCCCTGGTGGTGCTGCCTCCAGAATACACGGAGGATTTTGGGATCAGCATATCGCCGGATGGAATCTTGAATTACCAGTTCCGTCTGACGAACACTGAGACCACGATCAACGGTGAGACCATCACCATTCCCATCACTGGCTATCACAGCTACAACGCCCCAGATGGCAGCCTCGTCAGCGAAATGCTCAGCAGTCCAATGATGGACTGGAGCAAGGTGTATCCAATCATTGGCTCCCATCTGATGGACAAGATCGCATACGGGTTTGAGTTTTTACCGAGTTCCTGGGGAGGCATGATGGCCGAGGGATACTGGAGTCGCTACGAAAATATGGCCGCAACCCTTGGAGCGCGTTACAAGGACTACGCCGAGTTTGCGGGCAAGATCGTCACGGTGACAGCACCTGAAACCGCCTCTAATTCGCGGACCTTCCGATGCATCGCCGTGATGCGAACGTTCAACTCCGCCTACATAGGCACTGATCATGCGCAGTTGGTGGAGGCGGCACCTGTAAAATTCACGGTGCCAGGGGGCAGCCGGTGGGCGAATCTGGCAACGTGGCCCAGCGTGGTTCAAAGCTCTCAGGGACAGGTGAATTTCGGAATGCAGTGGATCACGGGTTTTGACGATCCCACGGTCGAAGGCATTGCCAGCGGCCTATGGATGACGGCAGGTCCTGCGGAACCTGGCGAGCAGCGGCAGATAGGCCTCTTCCCCGTCGATCTGGATATTTACCTGCCCAATCCTCAGGAGGACGATGAACTGGTGGAGCGCGATGATGGAGAGGAGGATGATGCCGATGAAACTGCCATCATCTTCAGATCACCCTACGATGCGAACAACAAGCTGATTGTTGGCCATCAGTGGCGGACCCAGGAGGTGGCCGCGCTCACCATCGCGCCCACCACCTTCCCCATGGAGGATTCAGCCGTGCCGGCCTTCCGTCTGGTTTTCAACGCGGGCTCGGGTTCAGACCGCCGGTTTGAGGTGTATCGCAACAAATCACTCTCCACACAGGTCTATGCCTACAACACCGTTTTCCCCGACATCCACAGCCTCACCACCCTCTACATCAAGCCCCTCCGCGGCAGCGCCTCCTCTGGCGAAACCATCACCCTCCAGGTCCGCATCAACAACCGCTGGATCGACGCCGATGAGGTGAAATTCCGCCTCCTGCCCGTGAGCTTTGTAGCCCATGAGATCTCGGGAGGTGGTGTCATCACACCAAATGATACTCAAGTCCAAGCTTCTGCTCCATCGCCCATTGTCAATGTCTTCAGTTGCTCATTAGACAATGTTCGCGTTGATGAAGTTGGGAAGATTGTGGGTGATGTTACTATCGTTGGTGACTTATCGTCACGGGCTTGTGATTCGCTTCCTGGTGACGCAGGAATCATCGATACGGTGCAATTCTACGCCAATGGGCAGTCAGAACCTATTGAGAATGTAGCGGTCAGCGTGTCCAAAGGCACAGGAACTCAATTGGGAAAGGAGTTTCCTTACGCCGGATCGTTCAACAAGAAAATTCATGATGTTCCCTTGGTTGCAGGCAATAACGTGTTCAAAATAGCAGCTCAAGACAAGGTATTTAATCTCCCTGGCTTTCACACCTGGACCGCTGAGGTGAGAGTCATCGAATCAGAAGACGGCGAAGTTGGAGAAGGCCTTCTTAGTCAACCGCAAGACGCCCCTTCAACAACTCCCTCGTCTCTCGAATTGACGGTTGCCCTTCCGATCCAAAACGAGCTGACCAATGCCCAGGTATTGCCCACTGTCCTTAAAGAAGGAAATGAAACCGTTGAATCGTTTACCATGGCGGAAACCGAAGCGGGCAGTCGCCTTTTCAACAGTTCTGTAGGTTCACAAGGATACATGCTACAGATATCAGAGGAACCTGTTTTGGCGGCAGACAAGCGTGATGTGATAGTCGTAAATTGGAATAATGGGGATGAGGCATCCGGATCGGTTCGACAGATTAGACTCCTCGAGACTACGAACGACTCGGGAGTCTTCTCTGGAGGCATCGTTGCAGCGGCTCCCGTTGCCAGCGATGCAAGTTTGCCGCCTAGTGATTCCGCGCCGGATAGTGGAGGATTGACCGTGGAGGCAGACTATCCGACTCCGCTGGAACAGTCGAATGGTGGTGAACTTCACCAGTATGCAATCGAGTTCAAAATTGCGACCGATGTTTTGGACAGCTTACCCGAGATCATTGTCACTATTGAAGGTCAACGGTTCAAGGTCCTCAAGAACCTTTCGCTTCAGAAGGCGATTCTTTGTTATGCTGATGGCCCGATGGCTGACAAGCCTGCAGTAATAACGTATCGGATGTCCGACCAAGGAATCGCTGTTGAGGTTGACCCTGATGTGGTGGTGAACAAGCTCGTGGCAAACAATGCCACGTTTGAATCGGGTTTTGCGACCGGTTTGACGATGGGCGGGGTGGACATGGTGACAGGGCTTGGCACCATGGCTATGAAAACATCGTTTGAGGCTGGTAAAGCTGTTGTGATGGCGTCGCTAGGGGTTTCTATCGCAGGCAAGATGGTCTATGGCAGCGATTCATCGCAGGAGAAGCAGATTTTCAATCGAATAGTCATGGCGGATTATGCTGCAATGCAGCAGAAAGTGTCGATGGGGAAATCCTTCTGGAACTTGGCACAGCTGGCTGGTCAATCCGAAGTAGAACTCCACGAAACGATTCTGAAGATGCTTGCCGCTGTAGCAGAAGGTGGCGATGTGGGGGAGATTGCCGGTCAATCAGAGGTCGTATCCAAAATTGTTGAATTTTGTGCCGAAACCATCCCTCAGATGTGGGAGGACATGGGGAACGCGCACCCGGCTAAAAAAGGATACTATACGGGGCGTCTTGTTTTTGAGGTCGCAAGCTTCCTTTTGCCGTATGCAAAAGCCAACACGCTACAGAAGGTTACCAAACTACAGTGCCTCAAGTGGCTCACCAAAGAGTCCACCGTTTTAAGACGAGCGCCGGGAGCAGCGGCCAAGACAGCCACTCTCATAACGGAACTCGAGCTGACGAAAATGTGCTTCCTCGCTGGCACCAAGGTGCTGACCAAGACCGGGTTGAAGAACATTGAGCATGTGGACGCTGGCGATCTGGTGTGGTCGCGGGATGAGTTCACGCAGGAGCAGGGCTGGCGCCCCGTGGTGCAAACCTTCGTCACGCATCCGAGCGAGCTTTACCATCTGACGTATGAACTGCGAGGCCCGCCCGACGGGGGTGCCAGCACGTCTGTTGTCCTTGAAACGCTGGGTGTCACCGCACCGCACCCGTTCTGGGTGTTGAACCGTGACCAGCCAAAGTTCCTACCTGCCGAGGACTTGCACCCAGGTGACCTGTTATGCCTAGCCGATGGCGGCACTGCCCTAGTGAGGACAAAGACCCTGGAGGCCAAGCCCGAAGGCGAATGCTTCACGACCTACAACTTCGAGGTGGCGCAGTTCCACACTTACTTCGTCGGTCAGCGCGGGGTTTGGGTGCATAACGAAGGCATTTCTATCTGCGAGCGGATATTCTCTACGTTCACAAATCAGTTACGTGCCATCGTTAAAGAAACTGGCGCTAGCCTCAACAACGCGAGATTCACTGCTCTAAAGGCCACAAGAGGAAAGTTAGGCAAGCTGATCCCGGGACCAGGGTGGGACAGAACCGCCGCAGCCAACGGGCAGATCATGCTCGACGACGTTGCAGCGGGGCGAATGAGTCGGGAAGCATTGCCTTCTGTCGAACAATGGATAAAGGAGTTTTTCAAACTGCCGAAAGGGAAAGGCCGAAGTGGCGTCGATGTCCACCACTCGGTTGAGAAATACATCCAAGAATTGCTTGGGATTAATCCGAAGGCCTATCGAAATGGAATAGAGATTGGAGATAGTTGTCCCGGTGTCCCCCTGCCGAGAAACAAAGCCGAACTGGATATTCTGAATGCAGATTTGGATGAGGCAAGGCGACTGAAAGCCATCCATAAGGGCATGGACAATGGAGGCATCAGTGGGATCTTGCAGAGCAAGATAAAGAAAGGAAATCCCGACAACCTGTCCCCCCAAGCGATCCTCAAAGAACTGCGAGACATACATGTGCGGGACCACCCTGAGTTCGAGAATGTCTGGAAAGCGGCTCGCGAGTGGCTAAGAGATCTTCAACAGTCGGGGCACCTCGACCCGACACTCACAATCCCGTGATCTTGATTGCCTATGAATTGCTCGTGGAAGTTTTCTATTTCATTCGATGCAAGAGAGTCGCAAGAGGCAACCTCAATCGGCATCTCAACACGAACACTTGAAGATATTCTGGAATTTTCGCAGATTATTGAGCTTCCTTGCAAAGTGCAGACATACAAAGGAAACACTACCGCTGTCATGGAGGTGTGCCGAGATCAGCACGACAAGCGACTCCACAAGCTCCTTGAGTCGATTGAGGTAAAATACGGCTTTAGGCCTTGCCCCCGGCGTATTGTTCCACGCGGGGATAGTGCGACGGTGTTTGGAGTGCGACGCTGGCGGACTTACTCTGACGATGAACAAAAATCTGCAAACTGGCTCAGCATTGATTTTGTGGATGCGAGGATTGGAGAGCATCTTCGTGGAACCATCGAGCAAGCTGATGCCGATCAGTATGTCGCCAACCCGCGCAAGGTGAACAAGAACGTGAACCTCGGTTTTCTGAGTCCATTTCCACGAATTGCGGCCAGCGATGCCTTGAAATTGCACCTCGAATCGCTCTCAATGCATTCACTGAGATTTGAGCCAATTGTCAATCTCGAGGGGGTGCTCTGGAAGCTCTCCAGTGAAGTCGTGATGCCACGATCTCTGGTGCCTCTCCAAGATCAGCTGGGTGCTGATGTAGCAGCCGACATCTGGACAGATCAGTGGGCAACCAAATATTTTGACGACGGCGGATGTTCGCCCGTAGAACTCAAATATCGTCGGGCTGAGATTGATGATCTGCCACCTTTCGACATCGCGGTCACCCACGAAAGAGAGGGCATGAGGTTCAGTGCCCAACGCCTTCTGGTGGTGACTCAAAGATTTAGAGCAGCATTGGCTGCATTCAAAATCAAAGGTGTGAGATACACTCCAGTGCGAGTTGTCGAGTGAGGTCGAAACTACGTATCCGGGTTCCACAGCCCCGTGAGGCAGTCGTAGTTAGCAAGAGCCGGAGTCATAGACTCTGGCTCTTATGCATGACGAAGAACCGGCGATGATCCTCAAGCGCGACGCGCTGGGGCGTGTGACGCTGCGGCGGGAGAAGCGCGAAGCGTTGCTCGATGCGTTTGAGCGCAGCGGGCTCAGGGGCACGCAGTTTGCTCGGGTGGCGGGGATCAACTATGGGACGTTTGCCTCGTGGGTGCAGGACCGGCGTCACGCGCGCGGTGAGTATGCAACGAAGGGCAAAGCTGCTGTTGTGTTGCCAGCACCCAATGGCGTGCGTCTGATGGAAGCGGTGGTGGCACCCTCCGCCAAGGCCTTGCCGCCAGCGGTGCATCCGGTGAGCCGGCCCCTCGAAGTGCTCCTGCCGGGCGGTGCGCAGATGTTCGTTGCTGATGCACAGCACGCGGTGCTCGCGGCGCAACTCATTCAAGCTCTGCGCACGCCATGCTGAGTTTTGCC
>CAUJJC010000236.1 GCA_963204975.1 Verrucomicrobiota bacterium
GATCAGACCGGCCACAAGCAGCACGCCTGCATGGATCGCAACGGAGAGAGTAAGCGATCCGCCACCGAGCTTCCGCCACACCTCGACGAAGTGATTGACCTTGGGCGCGGGGCCAAACTCATGCGCCGCCGGAGGATGATAAGGATGTGGCAGTCCGTCTTCTGAAGAGGGAGCTTCATGTGCGTCTGCGGATGCAAGGGCTGCAGCTACCGAAGCTGCAACAGGTGCGACGGCGGCCACGACGGGTGCAGGCACTGGGGCGAACATCGGAGCAGGCACCGGGGCCGGAACAGCAGCCACGGGCACCGCCGCAGCAGAAGCGGCGGGCTGAGGCTGGGCAGGCACTCCAGCCGGAGGTGGCGGAATCGGTGCGGGCAGAGGACCCGTGGCCATACCTGGATGCGGAGGCATGGCGTAGCCCGGCGGCATCATGGGCTGACCGGGATAGGGTTGCCCTGGGTAAGGCTGAGGATAGCCAGGCGGATAACCCATCGGCATCTGCTGTGGATACTGGCCTTGCATGGGTTGCGGGTAGCCCGGTGGATAACCCATCGGCATCTGCTGCGGATACTGGCCCTGCATCGGCTGGGGATAGCCAGGCGGATAGCCCATTGGCATTTGTTGCGGATACCCCTGAGGCGCATAGCCCGGCGGCGGCGGCACAAATCCAGGTGCATAGCCCGGCAGCGGCTGGGTCGCTCCTGGAGGCGGAGCAACAGGTGGCGTGTTCTCGGGAGCTGGCGATGAAGGGTTCGGCTGGTTTTCCATGGCTGGTGCGATTGTATGGATGATGTGGCTACGGTCTAGCGCAGACATCCTTGGAAAAAATTGTTTTTCATCTTCCCAAGCCCCCATTCAAGCCGTCTCGATCAAAACTCTACGACTGGAATCTGCTATTCGATGTCCCCGCACGACGTATGGCCTTAGCCCATGCGTCCTTCGCTCATCGCCTTCAGCCTCCTCATCACCGCCCAAGCCTTCGCGCTCAGCGAAAAGGAAATCCAGGGCTTCATCGACGAAGCGATCAAGGCGGGCGGTGGCGAGGTCATGATCCCGCCAGGCACGCATCTCATCACCAAAGGCCTCGTCATCAAAGACGCGAAGAAGCTCCGCCTCGTCGGCTACGACAAGGAAGCCTCCATCCTCAAGCTCCCGCCGCTGGCCTTTGCCGAATCGGGTGAAGCCGCAGCCGCTGGAGCCACGAGGCTGGCGTTGCGTCGGTCGCAAAACCTGGCCGTGGGCATGAGGCTGCACCTGGAGTGCGACGGCGAACTCGACGCCTTCACCCAGAAGCCGAAGCCCTTCCAGATCGCGTTCGTGAAGGAGTTATCGCCGGATGCCGTCGTGCTGCGCGATCCGCTGAAGTTCCCCGTGCCGGCCAGCACGACGATTCGTGACTCGCAGGCAGCGAACCTCATCGAAGTGCGCGGTGCGTCCGAGGCCGTGACCATCGAGAAGCTCACCCTCGACGGTGGTCGCACGCCCGTCGATCCGCCTGTGCGCGGCCATGCGCAACTGTGCGGCATCTTTGCCGCCGGTCCCTACAGCTACGAGAAAGGCCCGACCGCACCGCGGGTGAAAGGCGTTCGCGTCACGCGCTGCATCATCCAGAACTGCTTCGGTCGCGGCGTCGCCTTTTACTCCGTGGAAGACAGTGCCGTGGATGACTGCACCATCATGGACTGCAACGACGAAGCCGTCGATCTCGACCACTTCACACAGAAGACACTCGTGCAGCACAACCACTTCGCGCGCTGCAACGTCGGCGTGGAACTCAACGACGCCAACGACTGCGCCGTGCTCTTCAACGAGATGCACGACTGCGGCATCGGCGTGAACCTCTGGCGCTGGTGCCAGATGCCCGATCTCAACGAGCGCAACCGCATCGTAGGCAACACCCTCGAACTCACCCACGGCAACGCCATCCAGATCGCCACTGGCACTGCACACACGACCGTGATCGACAACGACATCCGTGACAGCGCTCGCAACGGCATCAGCGTGCAAGGCACCGATCAAATCCTGCGCGACAACCGCATCAGCGGCAGCAAGCTCAAAGACATCGCAGGGCCAAAGTAAGGGCAACCACCTGCTACACGCGACACCAACCGCGCCTCAGCCTCCCGCCCGGCTCACTACCTGCATCAGATGCTGAATCTCAGCATCGACATCTTCGTGCGAGCCAACGGTCTGACGGACTTCTTCCCTCAGCAATGCACGATACTCTCGCAGCATTCGCAGCAGCGTCGTGCGCAGGGCTTCCTGGCTCATCTCCAGGCTGGCGGCCATCGCCGCCGCATCATGCCCACGCAGACTGCCGCCCGTGAGCAATACGGGACGCAGCACACGAAACACGGCTGACTTGCCTTTGTCCTCAAACTCTGCCTCCAGTAGCCTCAGCACCCGGGTGAGCAATTCGGCACACCAGCGGCGGTCAAACATCACATCGGGTCCCAGTTCAGCAGGTGAGGCTTCGGTCTTGTAACGCTGCTCCAGCCCCGGCTCCAGCACCAGATGCAAGTCATCCACCGGCACCTCCCTTGCCTCCCGGCGGCTCTCCCGGTGGTGGTGGCTGATCAGAAAGCGATCCAGCGAACGCGCCAGAAAAGTCCTGAGCCTGCCTTTGTCCTCCTCCAGGTTTTGAAAGGCATTCAGGCGCAGCAGCTTTGCCATGAAGTCGTGCAGCACATCTTCCGCATCATGATGGCTCACCGCCCGCCAGCGGATGAAGCAGTAGAGCGGGTAATGGTATTGGGCACACAATTCATTGAGTGCCAGACGACACACCGTGGTGTCCTCGTGGCGCAGCCGTCCGACCAGCGTCCACTCCGTGGTGGGGAATCTGCCGTCCTTGTTATTGCTATGCACCATTCGGTGCGCATTGGACACAGGCGGGCTCCGGGCGTCAAGCCAGAGGTTGGACTGTGCCGTTACACGATAGGGGACAAGATCCCTGCGGCACTCCAAGCGAATTGGCTCAAGCCCTTGACTCTAACGAACTCTCAGCGCTCCGCCACGATGCGGAAGCCGCCGTCCTCACTGCGGTGATCCGTCGGTGATGGATTCCGCACACAGGCAGCGACATACGCACGCTGCGGGGCCGGGTGGCCGTTGTCGTAGCTGCTGCCCCGCCTGACCAAATGCTTATGCCGAGAGTCAAACCAGTCAGGGCACCACTCCCACACATTGCCGGCCAGATCGTGGATGCCCAGTGCATTGGGAGGAAAGCTCATCACGGGTGCCGTGGTGGCAAAGCCATCGTCGTAACCCGTGATTACCGGCTCCTGGCCTGTCACGCGCTTGAGCGTCTCGTCCCCGATATTTCCCGCGCCCTTTGGAGGCGGCCAGTCGGTGCCCCAGGCGAAGTCAGGCACAAATTGCGCCCCTCGTGCTGTCGGCAGCGCCTCCCGATCCTCACGCTCGGCGATGCCCACGGCGCAACTCCACTCGTAGTCGGAGGGCAGGCGATACTTGCGCCCCTCTTTCTCAGTCAGCCAGGTGCAGAATCCTTGTGCGTCAGCCGAACTCACCCACACCACCGGATGGTCCGGTGTGGGGCTCACGGGTGTGTCGCGGTAAAAGACTGGCTGCCGCCACGTCGCATCCACCCCCGGCACCGCCGCCGCGTAGGCCGCATAGTCCGCCTTCCGAGTTTCATGGATGCAGAAGAGCACCTCCGTCCCCGGCACGGGGACGAACTTCATCCCCAGCGAGTTGGTGAAGGCCTGCTTCTTCTCGACTTCCGTGGGCATGTGGGGCCAATGAGGGCCGGTGGTGGTGGTCGATGCCACAGGCGCGAGCACGACGCGGAAGCCGTAGGTGTGGTAGCGTTGATCCGGTTTGCCAGTCATTCGGTAGGAAGAGAGCATATTCTTTCTCTCGCTGATCGCGTATTCGCCACCGCGCACGGACTTCAGCGGCGTCGTCTCGCCGATCCAATCGTCGCACCACTCACTCGCATTGCCACTCAAGTCGAAGAGGCCAAGTGAGTTCGCTGGAAAGGTGCCCACGGGGGCCGTCCATGCCCAGCCATCATCATACCCTGCAAGGGCGGGCTTCTCGGGGGACACATCCTTCTTCAGAGCTGTTTCATCGTGATGATTGCCAGCTCCCAGCAGCGGCGGCCAATCCGTGCCCCATGGATAGACCCCCGTGATCTTCTCCTGCTTCATGCTCGGCGGCTGGCTGCTATTCTCACGATCACCAATCCCCACCGCGCAGCTCCACTCGTGATCGCTCGGCAGGCGATAAACATCCGCCGCACCGATTTTGCCAGCCTTGCGCTCTTTGTCCGTCAGCCACGCACAGAAGGCAGCCGCGTCCTCCCAACTCACCATCACCGCCGGATGCGTAGGCCCTTGCGCGAAGTTCGGCTTCGGCCACTCGCGCTTCGTATCGTTCACAAAGGCCTCATAGTCTTGCACCCGCGTCTCCCAGATGGAGAAGAGCACTCGTTGCTTGTCCGTCGGCCCGCCGGTGATGGGCACGGGGACGAACTTCATGCCCAGGGTGTTCATGAAGGGCGCGTCCTTGGTGGCAGTGCCGATAGCTGTCGAAGACGAAGAGGCGGCCAGAATGCCATCCAAGTTCTTCCACATCATCCACCCGCCCGCCCCGAGCACGATCACCGCTGCCGCGAGGGCCAGCAGTTTCAAGGAGCGGCGGGGTTGACCCGCCCGGGGCCGGGGGTAGGGCGGGGG
>CAUJJC010000237.1 GCA_963204975.1 Verrucomicrobiota bacterium
ACGATGTTCGCCCAGGCGGGCCGCGAGATCCCGTGCTTCGGCACCACCCATGCGGACCACTTCCACGGCACCGTGCCCATCGTCCGCGCGCTCACGCCGGAGGAAGTCGAGGCCGGCTACGAGCACTTCACGGGCGTGGCCATCGTGGAGCGTCTGCGCGAGTTGAAGCTCAGCCCCATCGAGATGCCCTGCGTGCTCCAGCTTCACCACGCGCCTTTCACCTTTGGCAAGAACGCCATGGACTCACTCAAGAACAGCATCGCCCTCGAGATGTGCGCGCAGATGGCGCTCGGCTCCCTCGCCCTGAACCCCACACTCGGCTCCATCCCGGCCCACGTCCTGGAAAAACACCACTCGCGCAAGCACGGCCCCGCTGCCTATTACGGTCAGGGCGGTGCGCACTGAGGATTCATCCTTCCGCCTTCATCATTCATCCTTTCGGCCCATGCTCCTGATCATCGACAACTACGATTCCTTCACCTACAACCTCGTGCAGTATTTCGGCGAGATGGGGGTCAACATGCAGGTGCATCGCAACGACCAGATCACCACGGATGAGATCGCCAAGCTCAAGCCCGAGCGCATCTGCATCTCGCCCGGCCCGTGCACACCCAAGGAAGCGGGCATCAGTTGCGAGGTCATTGAGCGCTTCGGCCAGAACACCCCGATCCTGGGCGTGTGCCTGGGCCACCAGTCGATCGGCCACGTCTTCGGTGGTGAAGTCGTCCGCGCCGACCGCCTGATGCATGGCAAGACCTCGCTGATCAAGCACACCGGCAAGTCCGTCTTCGCCAATCTGCCAAACCCTTTCACCGCCACACGCTACCATTCGCTGCTGGTCAAACGCGCAACACTCCCCGAGTGCCTGGAGATCACCGCCGTGGCCGACGACGATGACTCCGAGATCATGGGCCTGCGCCACAAGCAATTCCCCATCCACGGCGTGCAGTTCCACCCCGAATCCATCCTCACTTCCGAAGGAAAGCGACTGTTAAAGAATTTCCTGGAACTCCAGGACTAACCTCGGTTAAGTCCAGTCTCATGCGCAGCTCTTCGTGTGCATGATCCCCCACCCCCATGTCACGACTTTCCGCCATCCGCGACGCCCTGGCCCAGTCACCGCACAATCCGTCGCTCCTGCTCCTTCTCGGCCATGCCTGCGTAGAAGAGTTGCAGCTCGATGAAGCCACCAAGATGTTTGATCGCGTGCTCGATATTGATCCCGATCAAATCGAAGCGCAGCTCGGCATCGCCCGCGTGCTGCTGATTCGCGGCGATTCCTCAGGGGCTGCCGTCCGCGTCGAGCGCGTGCTTCAGAATGAAGATGAGTGCCCCCAGGCCCACCTGCTGATGAGCCGCATCCTTCTGAGTGAAGGCGACCGCCCGCGAGCACTCGACCACTTTGAGAAAGCTGTCCGCATAGACGCTGCCGTCACCGATGCGGGCCTCGAACAAGAACTCGGGCGCAGCGGGAGCGATGTGCGCAAGTCCGTCGCCTCCTCGCTCCTGCCCGAATCAAACTCCTCTGACCTGCTACCGCCATCCGACCTCATGGGCGGCGACATGGGCGATGATTTCATCGACGAACCCTTCGACGAATGGCGTCCCGAGACCTTCTTCACGCCGGGCGACACCGAGCGCACGAAGGTGAATTTCGACTCCGTGGGCGGCATGGAAGAGCTGAAGGAAGAGATCCGCATCAAGATCATCTACCCGCTTCAGCACCCCGATCTCTACAAGGCGTATGGTCGCAAAGCTGGCGGTGGTATCCTCATCTTTGGCCCGCCTGGCTGTGGCAAGACGCTGATGCTCCGCGCCGTCGCAGGCGAGGTGGGCTGCAATTACTTCGCCATCGGCCTGCACGAGATCTTTGATCCCTACTTCGGCAGCAGCGAGCGCAACCTGCATCAGATCTTCGAGACCGCGCGGTCCAACTCGCCCTGCGTGCTGGTGTTCGATGAACTCGACTCCCTCGCCGTGGATCGTCGCAACGTGCGCGAAAGCCCGATGCGCAATCTGGTGAACCAGTTTCTCTCCGAACTCGACGGCCTGCGCGCCGATCAATCGCGCATCCTCGTCATCGGCGCGACGAACTCGCCGTGGAACCTCGATCCCGCCTTCCGTCGGCCCGGTCGCTTCGATCAAACCATCTTCGTGCCCCCGCCAGATCGTCCGGCCCGCGTGCAGATCATTGGGTTGCTCGCCAAGGACAAGCCCATCGCGCACCTTGATGTCGAAGCCCTTGCCAAGCTGACCAAGGGCTTCACCGGAGCCGACTTGAAGTATGTATTTGATCGCGCTGCCGAGTTGGCCTTGTCCGAAGCCGTCCACACAAACCGCCCTGTGCCCATCTCGATGGACCTGCTCAACGACATTGCCAAGAGCTACCATCCCGCCACGGAAGAGTGGTTCGAAGGCGCTCGCCCGCATGTGCAGCAGTCCGCCCAAGACGGCCTCTACACCGACGTGCGCAAGTTCCTCAGCGCCCCTCGCGGCGCGAAGAACGAGTAAAGTCAACGGATCTCAGCCCACCTTGACCTTGCATCCGCGACTGATTGGGCATTGATGCCCATGCGATGACGACTGCACCCACTGAATGCTTTCCGAGCGAAGAAGAGCTTCGCCCCAGAGTCGATCCCGAGACGGGAATCGATCTGTCGCTCATCGAGGAGAACTTGCGGCTGACCCCGTGGGAACGCCTTCAGGCCAATGCCGATGCCATCAACTTCATCGACACCGCCAGGGCTGCTTTGAACAAACCACATGCAGCAGCTTAACCAGTTATTGGTTCGGTTGCTACAGGCTGAGGTTGAGTTCGTCCTGGTTGGTGAACTTGCGGCATTGGTTCACGGATCATCCTTGGTCGCCGGTCAGATGGACATCTGCATCCGCATGTGTGAGGAAAACCTGATGCGCCTAAAGACCGCGCTCGCCGATCTGCTTCCCGTTCATCGTTCGCGTCCTGACATCCCCTTTGTCGTCACCGCCGAGAACTGGGCGCGATTCAAGAACCTCTATTTGAAGACCGACCTCGGCATCGTCGATTGTCTCGGTGAAGTGCTGGGTGTCGGTGGCTACGACGAGACTTTGAGCCACAGCATCGTGCTGAACTTACCCATCGGCCCCTGTCGCATTCTCGACATCGACACGCTGATCAAAGCCAAAGAAGCCATGGGCCATCCGCACGATCTTGTGACCGTGCAGCATCTCAAGGCAGTGCGCGCGTTGACGAAGTGAAAAGCGCCGCGACGGCTCACACCTCCCGCAAGAAGATCGCGTCGATGTTTGCCTCGGCATACAGCGCGTCGCTCAGGATCACGAGCGGATCGCCTTGCTTGACGAGGCCTTTGGCGGTGAGCACTTCGACGGCGGCGCGGATGTTGGCTTCTGGATTGGCTTTCTCGAACTCCATCACGAACGGATGCACGCCGCGTGCGGTCGTCAGGGTGCGACTGACGTGGAGGTTGGGGGTGAAGGCGAAGATGGGGGCGCTCTCGGGGCGCTGGTGGGCGAGCAGGTGTGCCATGACGCCGCGCAGGGTGAAGACGACGAGCTTGCTGCCCTCAATGCTGTTGGCCAGCACGATGGCGGACTTCACGGTCTTGTGCTTGTTCGTCTTGAGCGGTGCGTCGTTGGCGAATCGACCTGACTTGTAGGTCGCCTCGATGCGGCTGATCACGCGATCGAGCACCTCGACGCACTTGTCCGGGTAACGGCCCACACTGGTCTCGCCGCTGAGCATCACGCAATCGACTTGCTCGATCACCGCGTTGAAGATGTCCGTCACTTCGGCGCGCGTGGGCACCGGGTTCTCGATCATGCTCTCCAGCATCTGCGTGGCCACGATGACCTTGCGGCCATGATACGAACAGCGCTCCACGATGCGGCGCTGGATGAGAGGCAGTTCCTCGATCGGGCATTCGCTACCGAGGTCACCGCGCGCGACCATGATGCCGCCGGAGGCTTCCACCAGTGCGTCGATGTTATCGAGTGCCTGCTGGTTCTCGATCTTGGCGATGACGCGGGCCTTGCTGCCTTTCTGATCAAGTAAGAGCTGGAGATGCTGCAGGTGCGCAGGCTCACGCGCAAAGCTGAGTGCGAAGAAGTCCACGCCCAGTTCCACTCCGAGGTCGAGGTCCTTGTAGTCCTTTTGCGTCAAAGGCGGCAGGCGCACCGGCACACCGGGAAGATTGATGTGGCGACGGCTCTTCATCTCGCCCTGCGTCATGACTTCGCCGATCACGCGCTGCGGGGTAACTTCCAGCGTGCGGAGCTGGATCATGCCGCCATCGACATTGATGGTGTCGCCCGCTTTGAGATCTTTGGAAAGGCCCGCGTAGTTGACGGTGGTCGAATAAGTCTGCGTGGGCTGCGCATCGTCGGCGGTGCGCAGCTCCACCTTATCGCCCTTCACGAGCTGCCACGGCTGGGGCACATCGCCGGTGCGAATCGACGGGCCGGTCAAATCCATGAGCACCGAGACCTCGTGTCCTGCGCCAGCAGCGGCTTCGCGCACTCGCTGGTAAACCATGCGCACCCAGTCGTGCGAGGCGTGGCTCATGTTGAGACGGATGATATTGGCACCGTGGGTGATCAGGGAGGCGATGGCTTCGGCGCTTTCTGTGGCGGGTCCGAGCGTGCAGAGAATCTTCGTTTTGCGCATCATGGGCATCCGCCCTGGGAGCATAGTTGCGGCCAGGATTCAACATTTCACACAACATCCAGGCTATTCGCGACGATTAGCACGCGCATGATCCGCCTCGTCCTCGCCTCCGCCCTGCTCCTGGCTGCACCACTTTTCGCCGCACCGCCCAACGTCATCTTCTTCATCGCCGATGATCTCGGCTGTCGCGACCTCGGCTGCTACGGCAGCACCTTCTATGAAACACCCAACCTCGACCGCCTCGCGAAGCAGGGCGCGCAATTCACCAATGCGTATGCTGCTTGCCCCGTGTGCTCGCCTTCTCGCGCCGGCCTCATCACCGGCAAATATCCGCAGCGCACCGGCGTCACGGATTACATCGGTGCCGCGCAGCCGGACAAGTGGAAGCGCAACACCCAGCTCCTGCCCGCGCCGTATGCGGAGCGACTGGCGCTGGAGGAAGTCACGCTCGCCGAGGTGCTGAAGGACAAGGGTTTTGCGACCTTCTTCGCGGGCAAGTGGCATCTCGGCACCGTGGGCTACTGGCCGGAGAATCAGGGCTTCGATGTCAACATGGGCGGCATCGACCGCGGCGGACCGTATGGGCGCGGCAAATACTTCACGCCCTACGACAACCCGCGTCTGCCTGATGGCCCGCCGGGCGAGCACTTGCCGGATCGTCTCGCCACCGAAGCAACGAAGTTCATCGACGCGAACAAGACGAAGCCCTTCCTCATCTACTTCCCGTTCTACGATGTGCATACGCCGCTCCAGTCGCGCACCGACTTGCAGGCTAAGTATGAAGCCAAGCGCCAGCAGCTCGGACTGGAGCCGAAGTTCGGCAAGGAGCCGCCACGCGATGTGCGCCTCGTGCAGGAGCACGCGGTGTATGCGGGCATGGTCGAGGCGATGGACGCAGCCGTGGGCAAGGTGCTCGCGAAGCTCGATGAACTCGGCCTCGCGGAGAACACGATCGTGCTCTTCACCAGCGACAACGGCGGCCTCTCGACGAGCGAGGGCTCGCCGACCAGCAACCTCCCCTATCGCGGCGGCAAAGGCTGGCTCTACGAAGGCGGCATCCGCGAGCCGCTCCTCATTCGCTGGCCTGCCAAGGTGAAGCCCGGCAGCACCATCGACACGCCCGTGTGCGGCATCGACCTTACGCCCACGCTCATCGATGCCACCGGTGCCTCGACGCAACCCGGACAAAAGCTTGATGGCGTCAGCCTCGTGCCCGTGCTCACGAACTCAGGCAAGCTCGCTGAGCGCCCGCTCTTCTGGCACTACCCGCACTACGGCAATCAAGGCGGCGCACCCGGTGCGGCGATGCGACTCGGCGACTGGAAGTTGATCGAGTGGTTCGAGGGCAAGACGGAACTCTTCAACCTCGCGACCGACATCAGCGAAAAGACAGACCTCGCCGCGCAAGAGCCCGAGCGCGTGAAGACGATGCTCGCGCAACTCAAGGCATGGCAGGCCGATGTGGGTGCGAAGTTCCCCACACCCAATGCCGCCTACGATCCCGCGAAGCCCAGCGGACGCGGCGCAGCGGAGTCTGTGATCAAGCCGAAAGCCAAGGGCAAAGCCAAGGCGAAGTAAACAACCCTGGGCGCGCACGACACCATCGCACGCTGGAATATCCAACTCCGCGCTTTGCCTTGCGATGGATGCGGCTCCGTCGCGTCGTTGGGAGACGGCATGAACACACGACGTCACTTCATCACCGGGCTCGCTGCCGTCTCCACCATTCACGCACGCACCGCTCTCGGGTCGCAGGCGAATAGCCGGGTCAAGGTCGGACTCATCGGCTGCGGACAGCGCGGCGGCATGATCGCGCAGATGTTCCGCGAGAACGGCTACTGCGAGATCGCCGGCGCGGCGGACTATTTCCCTGATCGAGCCGAAGCCCTAGCCAAGGACCATCAGCTCGGTGCCGACCGTGCGCACAGCGGCTTGCAGTGTGCGGAGAAGATGATGGCCAAAGGTGGCATCGACGCCGTCGCGATCATCAGTCCGCCCTACTTCCATCCCATGCAGGCCAAGGCCGCCGTGGACGCCGGGCTCCATGTCTATCTCGCCAAGCCGATGTCCGTCGATGTCCCTGGCTGCAAGTCCGTCGAAGCCTTCGCCGCTGCCGCCCAGGCGAAGGGCCTCACCTTCCTCATCGACTTCCAGACGCGCACGGATGAATACTTCATCGAGTGCATGAAGCGCGTTCACTCCGGCGTGATGGGTCGCCTTGGTCACGGCGAAGCGCTTTACCATGCGGGCCGTCTCGGTGCGAAGGGCGACGACACCAGCGCAGAAGGCCGCCTCCTGAACTGGGTCTTCCACAAGAACCTCTCCGGCGACATCATCGTGGAGCAGAACATCCACACGCTCGACGTGATGAACTGGGCGATGAACCACGTCGCACCGAAGCGCGTCTCCGGCATGGCCGCCCGCCTGATCCGCACCGATGTGGGCGACAACAGCGACACGTATTCGCTCGTGTATGAATACCCCGGTGACATTGGCATCACCTTCAGCAGCCGTCAGTTCGACAGCAAGGCGGGCGCTCCCGGCGGCATCATCAACCGCATGCACTACGAGAACGGCGCGCTGCTCACCGAATACGGCGGCCAGACCATGATCCGTGGCAACAAGGAGGTCTATTACGCTGGCGGCAAGAGCCCCGGCATCTACAAGGACGGCATCATCGCCAACATCGCCACCTTCCAGAAAGCCATCGAGGCCAAGGACACCCGCAACCGCACCATCGCCCCCAGCATCCTGAGCAATCTCATCGCCATCATGGGCCGCCAGGCCGGCGAGAAGCGCGCCCCCGTCACCTGGGAAGAACTCATGGCCAGCCCCGCGCTCGCCGCACCCGACTTCACCGGACTCCAAGCATGAACCGTCGTCACTTCCTCCAAACCACCGCGCTCGCCGCTTGTGCTGCGCAAGCCGCTGAGAAACCCGCCATTCGTTTCGGAGCCTGTGACTGGACGTTGCGGCTGGCGGCGAATCCGGACTCGCTCGATCTGGCAAAGCGTATCGGCCTTGAGGGTGTGCAGGTGGATTACGGCACGGAACCGACGGGGAATGGAAGACTGCCGTTGTTCGATGAAGCGTTGCAGGACAAGCACTTGCAGCGCTCCGCTGACACGGGGGTGGCGATTCCTTCGCTGGCGATGGGCGTGCTCAACAAGCATGGGCTGAAGAACAGCGCCGATGCCGAGCGCTGGATGCTCGATGGCGTGGCGGTGGCGAAGCGCATGAAGGTGCGCGTGGTGCTGCTGGCGTTCTTTGGCGATGGTGATCTGCGCAATGATGATGCTGGCACGCAGGCGGTGATCGCGAAGCTGAAGAAGCTCGCGCCGCTCGCTGCGGAAGCGGGCATTGTCTATGGCGTCGAGTCGTGGCTCAAGGTGGATGCACTCGAACGCATCCTGGATGCGGTGAAGTCGCCCGCGATCCAAGTGTATTACGATGTGGGCAACATGCAGAAGGAAGGCGAGGACTACGCGGCGGCGATTCGTCGGCTCGGCAAGGAGCGCATCTGTGAGGTGCACGCGAAGGACTATGCGGACCTCTACGGCAAAGGCAGCACCGACTTCGTGAAGGTGCGCGATGCCCTGCGCGACATCGGCTACACAGGCTGGATGCACCTCGAAGGCGTGAAGATCCCGAACGGCGTGGAGCAGGACATCGGCTACGACTTGAAGTATTTGCGCGAGGTGTTTGCGGCGTGAGTCGCCGCTTCCACTACGCCTTGCCCGATCCTTTTGACTCCGCCTCGTCCCACTGCTGACGCCAGTGATCGAGGCGTTCCTTGATGCGCGCTTCGAGGCCGTTGGTGGTCGGCTCGTAATACACACGTCCTTCGCCCGCAGGCAGATAACGCTGAGGCACGAAGCCGCCTTCGGTGTCGTGGGGATACACGTAGCCTTCGCCGTGACCGAGGGACTTGCTGCCCTTGAACTTGCTCCTCAAGGCCTTGGGCACGGGGAGGGTGCGTCCGTTCTTCACATCGTCGAGCGCGGCATCAATGGCGAGGTAAGCGCGATTGCTCTTGGGCGCGGTGGCGATGTAAACGGTGGCATGAGCCAACGGGATTCGGGCCTCGGGCATGCCGATGAACTCGACAGCCTGCTGGGCAGCGATGGCAACGCGGAGTGCATTCGAGTCTGCCATGCCGACATCTTCACTGGCGGCGATCACGATGCGTCGAGCGATGAAGCGAATGTCCTCGCCAGCGTAGAGCATCTTGGCCAGCCAGTAGAGCGCGGCATCGGGATCACTGGCGCGCATGGATTTGATGAAGGCGCTGATCGTATCGTAGTGCGCGTCGCCATCGCCATCATAGACAATCGCTTTGCGCTGGGCGGACTCTTCCGCCACGGCGAGGTCGATCACGATGGTGCCAGCGTCGTTCGGCGTGGTGCTGAGGGCTGCGAGTTCCAGTGCAGTGAGGCATTTGCGCGCATCACCGTCCGCGATGGTGGCGAGGTGCGCGCGTGCTTCGGGTGTGATGCTGATGCTTGCCTTGCCCAGGCCTCGCTCTTCATCGCTAATGGCGCGATCCACGAGTGCCTCAAGGTCCGCCTGAGTCAGAGGTTCCAGCGTGAAGATCTGCGAGCGGCTCACCAGCGGCGCATTGACGTAGAAGAACGGATTGTGCGTGGTGGCTCCGATGAATCGCACGGTGCCGCGCTCGATGTGGGGCAGGAGCACGTCCTGCTGCGCCTTGTTGAAGCGATGAATCTCATCGACAAACAAGATCGTGGTCTGCCCGTGCAAGCGCTGCAATTGAGAGGCGGCCTCCGCTGCCGCGCGAATGTCAGCCACGCTGCTCTCGACACCACTGAGCTGCACGAATCGTGACTTCGTTTCATGCCCGATGATCTGTGCGAGCGTGGTTTTGCCCACGCCGGGAGGTCCATAGAAAATCAGCGATGAAAAGCGATCCGCTTCAATGGCCCGGCGCAACAACTTGCCCTGCCCGAGGATGTGCCCTTGTCCGCCATACTCAGCCATCGTGCGCGGACGCATCCGTGCGGCCAGCGGAATCGCGCTGGTCAACCCGGCGCTCTGCGCAGCGGTGGGAGCTTGGAATAGATCGGACATAGAGGGTGCAGTGTTCGGATTGGGTGAAGGGATTGTCCAGGGCAGCTTCGTGGCATGAGACTCATGGGTCGTAGGTGACTTATAGGACCATCCGGCCACTCACTCCCCGCTTGCGCAAGCCATCCGCGTGCATCATCTGACCCTTGATGAAACTCTCCAAGAAAGCGGAATATGCCCTGCGCGCCGTCGTGGCCATGGCGCGCGACACAGCGGGGCGGACGTTTTCCATCCAAGAGATCGCCACCAGCGAGCGCATTCCGTTGAAGTTCCTGGAGCAGATTCTTCTCGTGCTGAAGAACGGCGGCATCCTTCGTAGCAAGCGCGGCGTGGGCGGCGGCTACCAGCTCGCGATACCCGCGAAACGCATCAGCATAGGGACCATCATCGAGCAGGTGGACGGACCCGCCGAACCCATCCCCTGCTCCGCTGTGGCCCACAAGCAAGCCGCTTGTGAATGCGGCATCATGGGAGGATGCTCGCTCGGGCAGACGCTCGCGAGTGTTCGCGATGAGTTCAACGCACGCCTCCATGGCATCACGATTGCCGAAGTGATCGAAAAGGAACAAGCACGCTCCGTGGCGCAGTTTGACATCTGATCGGGACGCGAACGAATTGCGTCGCGTGTTGATAAAGGCACACCGGGCATCGCGTCTCCGTGTGACGCTTATGACCACCTCCCGCCGCTCCTTCCTTCGCTACGTCAGTCTCGGAACACTTGGTCTCTGCTGGGCACCTGCGCGGGGTGAATCACCTCTGGCCAAGCTCGTTCGCAGCACACCCGAAGCCGAAGGTGTTTCATCGGCAGGCATCCTTGCCTTCCTGGAAGAGATGGAAGCCACGAACCATGAACTGCACAGCTTCATGATGCTGCGTCATGGCAAGGTGGTGGCGGAGGGCTGGTGGGACCCGTATGCCGCAGATCTCCGGCACACGATGTATTCGATGAGCAAGAGCTTTACCTCCACAGCGGTGGGCCTTGCCGTGAGCGAAGGAAAGCTCAGCGTCGAGGACAAAGTGATCTCCCTCTTCCCTGACGAGTTGCCCACCACGGTAAGTGAGAACCTCGCGAAGCTGAAGGTGAAGCACCTGCTCACTATGTCCGTAGGCAATGAAAAGGAACCAACGGGCGAAGTGGTGAAGTCCGAGAACTGGGTGCGCACCTTCCTGGCGCAAAACATCAGCCACGAGCCAGGCACGGTGTTTCTCTACAACAGCGCTGCCACTTACATGTGCTCGGCGATCGTGCAAAAACTCACCGGCCAGACCGTGCTCGACTACCTGACACCGCGCTTGTTTGCACCGCTCGGAGTGAGTGGCATGACCTGGGAGAATTGTCCGCGAGGCATTAACACGGGCGGCTGGGGCTTGAGCATCACCACAGAGACGATGGCGAAGTTTGGCCAGCTCTACCTGCAAAAAGGTCAGTGGAATGGCAAGCAAGTCCTGCCCGCCGCCTGGGTGGAGGAGGCGACGACGTTCAAGATTCAGCAGCCCGCACGCAAAGGCACCAAGCGCCCGAAAGAGACTGACGACTGGCAGCAAGGTTATGGCTATCAGTTCTGGCGCAGCCAAAACGGAGCCTTCCGTGGCGATGGTGCCTTCGGGCAATTCACCATCGTGCTGCCCGAGCAGGAGGCGGTGGTGATCATGACCAGCGAGACCAAGGACATGCAAGGCCAGCTCGATCTCGTGTGGAAACATCTTCTTCCCGCGATGACAAAAACAGAAGCCAGCCCGGCTCTCGCCACGCGACTTCGTTCGCTCGCCCTGCCAGTGCCGAAGAGCGAGGGCGATGCTGCCTGGATCAGCCAGATCCATGATAAAGCCTTCAAGCTGGAAGCCAATGACCTCGGACTCACGGAGCTGAGCGTTCATTACAGCGATGGCGGCTTGCGCCTAGAGATCAAAACAGCGAACGCCACTCACTATGTGAATCACGGCAGTCTGAACTGGCTCCGTGGAACCGCCGCGATTCCCGGCACGCCCCCGCGCCTCATCGCCGGTGGCAAGCCAGCCCAGACTCCGAAGTCGAAGATCGCCGCTGCCTTTGCTTCCAAGCCCGGACGCACCCTGGAACTCGTCTGGCGCTACTACGAAACCCCGCACCATGATCGCGTGAC
>CAUJJC010000238.1 GCA_963204975.1 Verrucomicrobiota bacterium
GAGCAGGGTAATCGCAGCTCGCAGGCACCGAAACCAGAGCCCAGAGCAGGGTAATCGCAGCCCGCAGGCATCGAAACCAGAGCCCAGAGCAGGGTAATCGGAGCCCGAAGCTGCGATTACCCGACTCCACCCTCTGGCATCGGGGCCAAAGGGGGAGCGAAAGCCGGTTTTGGGGCCGTGATGGGCCGGATTGGGCTTCGGCGAGGGGATTTCCATCGCTGCTCATCAGGGTTCGATCACTCGACAGATGAGCGCCGAGGGATTCTTGCTCAACCTAGACGAATGCCGTCATGGCGTCGCTGAATCAAGAGCGCGGTAAACGGGCTGCCAATCGCGGGTAATCCTTCGCTGCTCGTCTGGGTCTGCTGCCAGAAGTTCGGTGTGCGAACAAACGTAGTCTGCGAGGGAGCGAATGGCTGTGAGAATGGGAGCTAGATGGGAGGCTGTAGGCCATCGCAACTGTGCAGCAACGCAGGAGCCCATAATCGCCGCTTGGGAGTCATCTTCTTGTTCGGTCAGTCGAAACTCTCGGAGAAATGTATCGAGCACTGGGAAGTAGAATACGAAGGCACGGCCTCCCATGAACAGGAAGTCCTCCTGATGGTGAATCGGGTTCTGGCGGAACAACTCAAGTGCAGCGGTGATACTAAGCCCTCCGAACTGCCGCCATGCAGACTGGGCATCCAAACAGCCACCGAATGGATCGAAGTCGGCCTCCGTGGGAAAGTGTGGTCTGCTGCTGATGTGCTTCCGATGCTGTTTCACAACTGGTGGCGTATTGAGGTGGGCGAACGACTCCCAAACTCAGCCACGGCGGAGGACGGCGCGAGCCATGCACGGGCATAGGTGATTGGGGGAGGTGGGAAGCGTGGTTAGGCGACGTTGGGGCCGTTTCGGGGTAATGGAGGGGGCTGTTGCTCGGACGGATCGCGCCAATCGACAGCCTCGTAATAAAGGTCTCCGAAGCCAGCATCGACGAGACTAGCGTAGAGCTTCCAGAAGTCTGATTCGTAGTCTTCCAGTCCGGTGCGGGTCCGTCTGTGATGCTCTGGAACCTCGATTGGAACATCGAGTGTCCGCGTCTGTGGTGAGATGGTAAGCTCTTCGGGTTGGCATGCGAGCGTAGTTACCTTCCAGTCACGTTTCTTGAGCGCAGCAATAGCTTTGTTGAGTGAGCTGGTCTTGAAGAACATCGGGCTCGTGACGTGCAGGATGAACCGCCACGTCGGAAGCTCGTGAATGCTCTCTGGTGGGAACAGATGATTGATTGACGTCTTACTTGGCATGGGAACGCGGGTTTGAGTCGCCTAAGCACTTGATCGTGAACAACAATGCCGGGTCCGTCAACGGTGCTGTGGGCGACAGCAGGGGCGGTTTTGGCGAATTTCAGTGCTCCTGGTTGTTGGTTTGGATGTGAATGGAGGCAATACGGCCCGACTTTGTAGGAGTAGCACATGATAGACTTTGACCCCCACGGGGGGACTGGGACTGTGGGGTGATCTTTTTCAACTCCTCCCTAATGAGCACCTCTCTCAAGCACGTCCCGATGGGATTGAATCACGGCCCGCAGCCGATGGCACTGACTCCCGTGGAGGAGGGCTTGGGGGCGGATCGTCTGATGCTGCTGCCGGATGCGGCGACGAAGCCGGTGCCGCTGGCGCGGGATGTGACGGTGATCCGGTTGCGTGAGGTGATCGGCTATCAGACGCGTTTCTGGAAGCCGGGGGTGATCGCGGGGGCGGTGGCGGCGATCATGGCCTTCGTGGTGCTGGGCTGTGGGACGAAGGTTTATGAAGGGGTGTCCACGCTGGTGGTGCGCATTCAGGAGACGAGCCTGACGGACATCGAGCACAAGGGCGGGGGACTCACGGAGCAGAGCGCGATGCAGATCGTGAACAACCATACCACGACGATGGAGGCGAGGCGGTTTGTGGACTTCGTTTACAGCCGTGCTGAGCGTTCTGACATGGAGGCCTACCTGGACGGGGCGGAGAAGACGGGCCTGCTATCGCGGCTGCTGGTGGCGCTGCATATCAAGGACCGGCCGAAGGTGCTGTCGCCGCAGGATTACTTCGCGAAGAAGATGAACGTGGTGCGGCGGGTGGAGCCGGTGAAGGACTCGCACATGATCACGGTGACGATCAAGGACAGTGACCCGGAGGTGGCGGCGAAGTTCGCGAACTTGTATTTGCAGTCGTATGTGGACTTCCAGGAGAACGAGGCGGCCCGCATCGCGGCGAGTGCGCAGAGCCGGCTGGCGGATCAGGTGGCGGAGGTGAGGCAGCGGCTGGACCGGAAGGAGGCGGAGCTGGCGGAGTTCAGCCGGCAGACGGACCTCTTAAAGTCGGGCGATACGGCAGGGGACATGAGCGTGCTGATGGTGCAGGAGATCGGCAAGGCGAGTGCGGCCATCGATGTGGAACTGCTGCGCGCTCAGCAGCGCTTGCAGCAATTGCAGGCGGGATTGTCGCCGCGTGTGGATGTGAGCGGGGTGAAGGGCCTGGGCGATGACCAGCAGATCATTGAGATTCAGAAGATGCTGATTGCGGCGCGTTCGCGTCGGGATGCGCTGCTGGAATACTGTGGCTCGCAACATCCGAAGCTGGTGCAGTGCGAGAGTGAGGTGAGCCGTCTGGAGCAGGAGGGGCGCTCGCGCATTCAGGCGATCATCACGGCGGCGAAGAGTGAGGAGCAGCGGCTGATCAGTGAGAAGGAAGACTTTGCCGTGAAGCTGGCGGAGGCGCGCAAGGCGGCCTTCGAGCAAGGGGGGAACCGCACGCGGCAGAAACAGCTCTCCGATGAAGTGGAGGGGATGCGCACGCTGCAATCGAGCCTGGTGAAGCAGCAGGAAATCGCACGCATGGCCTACGAGGTGCGGAACAGCAACCACCTGGAGGTGGTGGACCTCGCCTTGCCACCGGAGGCTGCGGTGTGGCCCAGCAAGTCGCTCGCGCTGCTGGCCTCAATGCTGGTGTTTGGCGTGCTGGGCATCGGCCTGCCCATGGGCATCGGTTTGACGCGCGATCATCTGGTGCCGCTGATCAAGCCGCTCGCTGCCGAGGGGAGCAGTCCTTCGCTGGCGATGACTCCGGCCCGGCAGGAATTCACGGCAGCTCCGGCGATGCGTCCCTGGTCGCCGCCTCCGGCTCCTGCGCCTGTGGAGCGTCCGCCGCTGGTGGAAATGAAGATGCCGCCCACGGTGGCGATGCTGCCGCGCCTGAACTACCGCGAGGGACCGCTACAGCTCAATGAATTGATTCATCGCCCGGCGGACCTGGGTGGGAATGCGCTGGCTCCGGCGATGGTGTGCCTGGAGCAGGAGCGGCAGGCGCGTGGCGGCACGGGGGTGCTGCTGGTGACGAGTGCGCACTCGGCGGAGGGCAAGAGCCTGTGCGCCTCGGCTCTGGCGGCGGCGCTCTGCCAGATGGGCAGGAGTGTGTTCCTCATTGAGTGCAATCCGGTGGCACCCGCGGTGCATCAGAGGTTCCCAGGACCGGGGTCGCACTCGGCGTGGATCGAGCACATCGAGCCGCTGCGCTACGGGCAATCCAATCTCTTCCTGCTCACGGCAGATCAATTGCCCGCCCATGATGTGGCTACGCTGGCGGTGGGCTATCGCACCTGGGTGGAGAAGGCGCGGGCGCAGCAGGTGGACTGGGTGATCCTGGACGCGGCACCGCTGCTGCATGGCTGCGCGGATGTGCTGCCGCTGGCTCCGCTGGCGACGGACATTCTGCTGGTGCACGATGAAGCACGGGCGGACACGCGCCATGTGAAGGCGGCGCTGGTCCTGCTGCAACGCATCGCGTCACCGGCAGTGCTGCGTGGCATCGTGGCGAACCAGCCGTGGTAAACTGAAGCGGCGATGGGTCTCATGGATGCGCGTTCACCAACGAACTCAGCGAATGATCCGGCTCTGACGTGGCCGGAGCTGGCGCTGCTGCTCACGGGCGTGCTCCTGCTGGTGGTGTATAATAGTGGTGTGCTGACGGCGGAGGTGCTGCCGCTGAAGCCGCGCGATGGCACGCTGGCTCTGCTGGCCCTGTGTGTGGTGCCCTTGCTCCTGTCGCGGAAGCAATACTGCGTGCCTGCGCTGCTGCTGCTGACGATCCCGCTGCTGCGGCTGGCGGATGCGGCGCTGCTGCGACGATTCGACATGCATGAGCTGGGCGATCACAACTCGTCAGTCGTGAAGCTGGCGGCACCAGTGCTGATCACGGGGGCGATGCTGGTAATTTACTCCTCGCGGATCGGGCGGCGATTTGCCATCTGGGGCTCGGTCGCGCTGATCCTGGTGATCGTGGGGTCCAATCTCTATGAGTGGCTGGGGTATGCGAAGTGGAGTTCCATCGACAATCGAGTCGCCGGATTCCATCGGCACCCGAACACAGGCCCCACGTTCTGCATGTTCTGCCTGACGATCCTGTTTACGCTCAACAAGCGCTTCTGGTGGAACATGCTGATGGTGCTGCTCTCGGGCATCCCAACAATGCTCTCGATCAGCCGGAGTTGCACGATGATCTACTTCGGAGTGACGGCGATCTACATCGCGGTCAATGCGCGCCAGCACTGGCGTGGTCTGCTGCTGGTGGCGCTGATGATGCCGCCGGTGTTCTCGGCCTGGCTGGCGGCGGTGGAGGCACGGGCGACTCATGGTCGCATCCGTCCCGATGAATTCACGGAGGGTCGTCTGGCGGCGATCTACAAGTTTGATCTGAAGGGGCTGAAGTCTCAGGAGCGTGGCAAGGATCTGGCCGATGGCTGGGCGGCGGTGTGGCTGCGGCCCACATGGGGCTACGGCACGGGCTGCGCGGGTGGCGAACGATGGCAGCCGCACAATCAGGTGGTGGCACTCTGGCTGGAACTGGGGATCTTCGGCGTGCTGATCTATGTGCTGCAATTGCTCGTGCCCACGGTGGCCTGCGCGATGGGGGGCTTCCGTCAGGGGTGGTGCTTGCTGCCTGCCTTCCTGGACATCCCATGTCTGCACTGGCTGCCAGACATGCCGATGTTCTGGCTGGCATTGGCGGTCTGCTACGCGGAGCTGTTCAAGCATCGAGTGGAGTTTCGAGTGAACGAATCAGAGCCGGTGGCGCATGGAGGCCTTTGTTTCCAATCCTCCCGTTGACGATGCCAACTTCGAGCGGTTGAATGAAAGCAACGGCGGACTTGCGACGACTTGTTCAGCGCCTAGCATTCGAAATTAATAACCATGGAGCCTGACATCCCAGACACAGAGGACGGCAAGAAAGAGAAAGTCTTGTGGGAAAAGACCCGCAAGAGCCTCATCGAGCGTCTCAACAACTGGGAAGACCAGAAGACGTGGAACGAATTCTACCAGACCTATTGGAGGCTGGTCTATAGCGTGGCGACGAAGCAGGGGCTGACTCGTGAAGAGGCCTTCGATGTTGTGCAGGAAACCATCATCGCCATCGCTCGCCAGGTGCAGCGCGGCCAATACGATCCGCGCGCCGGGAGCTTCAAGGCATGGCTTTTGCAGATGACCCGCTGGCGCATTCTGGACCAGTTCCGTGCACGCAAGCGCCAGCCGTCCCTCGCTGATCAAGGCGATGCCTACAGCGAAGACAACACACCGCTCATCCTCGACCGCATGGCGGCTGAGAAGGAAAACCAGCTCGACAAGATCTGGGACAAGGAGTGGAAGGACAACATTTTTGCCGCCGCACTGGAACGCGTGAAGTCACGCGTCTCGCCCCGGCAGTTTCAGATCTTCGATTGCTACGTGCTCAAGGGCTGGGGCGTGAAAAAAACCTCCGAGACCCTCGGCATCAATGCCGCCCAGGTCTATCTGGCCAAGCATCGCGTGGGCAACCTCGTGAAGAAGGAAGTGCAGGGCCTCGAAGGGCAGCTCCTTTAAAGGATGAAGGCTGAAGTATGAATGGAACAGCCAAGGAAGCGGTGCCTCGTAGTTCATCCTTCAGCCTTCCTACTTCAGCCTTTCTCTACGGCATCGTGGACCTCGGCTACGTGAAGCCGGAGCAGATCGTGCCGATGACCGAGGGCCTGATCGCGGGCGGGATCGACATTTTGCAACTGCGGGCCAAAGGACACCCGGAGGCTGACGTGATCCGATGGGGCAAGGCGATGCATGCGGCGACCAAGGCGGCTGGCGTGCCCCTGGTGATCAACGACCATCCGCGCGTGGCTGCTGAGATCGGCAGCGAGGGGGTGCATGTGGGCCAGGATGACGATGCGGTGGCCAAGGCTCGCGCCATCGTCGGCGACCGATGCTTTGTGGGCAAGTCCACGCACAGTCTCGCTCAGGCCGTGGCGGCCCAGGCCGAGGGCGCGGACTACATTGGCTTCGGCCCGCTTTACGCCACGGGCACCAAGCCGGACTACGTGCCGATCGGCCTAGCCGACATCGCCGAGGTCCATCGGCTCGTTCAGTTGCCGATCTTCTGCATCGGCGGCGTCAATGCTGCCCGCTTGGATGAAGTGCTGGCCGCAGGAGCCCGGCGGGTGGTGGTGGTGTCGGCTTTTCTTCAAGCTCCCGATGTGCGATCCGCCGTGGCGAGCCTCAAGGTCCGATTGCCCTAGGCAACTTCAACGGAACTTGCGGCAATTTATCATTGCCTGTTTATAGTTAATAGATATTAACTAGCAATTATGAGTTTAATTGCTGGCAAGAAGGTCGCCCTCCTTTGGGGTGGTCCCGGTTCTGAGCGCTTGGTCTCCCAGAAGACGGGAGAGGGTGTGGCTGCGGCCTTGCGTGAGTTGGGGGCCGAAGTGGTAGAGGTAGCTGTGACGGGGCCGGACTTCACTTTGCCCGATGGTGTCTTCATCGCTGTGAACATGATCCATGGCACATTTGGCGAGGATGGTGCACTGCAGGCGATCCTGGAAGGACGCGGTGTGGCCTACACGGGCGAAGATGCGGCGACGAGCCGGGTGACCTTTGACAAGGAACTGACGAAGGAGTGCTTCGTGAAGGCCGGCGTGCCGACGCCGTTGTCACAGAGCTTCCGCCTGGATGGATCTGACAAGCTCCAGCTCGACCTGCCCGTGGTGGTCAAGCCCCCGCGCGAGGGCTCGAGCGTGGGCGTGCATATCTGCCGCACGGCGGCGGAGTTTGAGGCGGCGATTGAGGATGCGAAGAAGTTCGGCAGCAGCACGCTCGTCGAGGAATTCATCGAAGGCCGCGAACTCACCGTGGGCATTCTGGGCGATCAGGTGCTGCCAATCATTCGCATCATGCCGGTCGATGGCTTCTACGACATGAGCAACAAGTATCCCTGGCTCACCGGCAGCGGGAAGTCGGAGTATCAATGCCCTGCCGAGTTGCCTGCGGAGGTCACGAGTGCCGTGCAGGCTGCGGCTTTGGCGGCGTTCAAGTCGGCGGGCTGCAAGGTGTATGCGCGGGTGGATGTGATGCTGCGCGAGCGGGACATGAAACCTTACGTGCTGGAGATCAATACGATTCCAGGGATGACGCCAACCAGTCTGCTGCCCAAAGCCTGCAATGCCGTGGGCATCAGCTACGAACAGCTCTGCGAACGCATCATTCAACTGTCCTTCCAAGCTCGCGCCTGAATTCCCTTCGATGAAGTTTATCCGCTACTGCCAGATGATTTGGTCTCTCCTCCGCAGCGAGGACGAGAACAAGCCGCAGCGCCGTCAGCGAGGCAACCGCCGCACCGCTCGTCAACGGCTCGTGGCACCTGACCGGCAGAAGGTTCACAAGACGCCGGACACGCCGAAGATTCGGGCCGAGGAGCAAGCCGAACGTCTCCGGCACAATCTCCGGCTGGTGGGCCTGGCCGCGATGGTGGTCACGATGGGCTCGGTGGTTTTCCTGGCCGTGCGGGAAACAGTTTTCAACAATCCCCGGCTCGCCGTTCGTGAGATCTACGTCACGCCCGAGGATGGCCATGAGATGCTCACGCCCACGCAAATCAAAGAGGCCTCCGGCCTGCGTGAGGGAGAGAATCTGCTCGTCGTGAACCTGCGCGATGTGCGCGAGAAACTGATGCAGATGCCCGCGATCAGCAAGGTGTCCGTGGAGCATGACTTCGCTGGCAAGATCACCATCACACCCACACAGCGCAGGCCCGTAGCCTGGGTGAAGTGCGATCATCTGCACTGGGTGCCGATGCGTGTGGGACAGGGTTTGCTCGTTGATGCCGATGGCCGTGCTATTCGTGCGGATACCGTCCTGCCTGAGTATGCGCAACTGCCCGTGATTGATGACGATACCATTGATCAAATCACGCTGGGCGCGCTGATCGTATCGCCACGATTCGTCGCCTCCCTCGATCTCATGAAGCAATTGGTCGAGCGGCAGAGCCGCGACGGTCAGGCACTCAAGAGCATCCAGGTGAAAAACAAATTTGCCCTCATCGCCACGTTCGACACGGGCTTCACGGCGACTTTCAGTTACGACAGCATCGGTCCCGAGATGAAGCGTTACGATCAATTCGTGGCCGCCGTTCGTGGTCGCGATCCCAAGGCCCGTGCCATCAATCTGGCCGCTGAACTCAACATTCCCGTCGTCTTCGAAGTGGCCCAGGTGAAGGAGGCTCCTCCACCGCCAACGCCCACGCGCACCTCCGTTTCCAGCACCCGATCTCCCTCCCGCTCTGCGTCTTCCTCATCGACACGCCCGCGGAATTCAGGCAAAACACGAAAGACCAAATCCTAACCTCCCATGGCCAAGAGCACCATTTACGCAGGACTCGAAATCGGCACACACAAAATTTGTGTGGTTGTCGGCGAAGCCAAGCGCGACGGCGCCATCAAGATCCTTGGCGTCGGCCAGGCACCCTCACGAGGCGTTCGCAAGGGCGAGATCGTCGATTTCGACAAGGTCCAAACTTGTCTCAACGATGCCCTCGTGCGCGCCGAAGACCGCAGCGATGTGATGATTCGCAATGTCTTCCTCGGCGTCAGCGGAGCCCACATCGAGAGCTTGAACAATCGTGGCTGCCATTGCCTCCCCGAAGATCAGCCCGAGATCACCGAGGATGACGTCGAGGAGTCGAAAGAGATCGCCCGCAACGTGGCCATCCCGCAGCAAAACGTCTTCCTGCACAGCATCACGCGTCAATATATCGTGGATGGCCAGGAGGCTGTGCGGCAACCCATCGGTCGTGAGGCGCGCACCTTGGAGGCCGACTACCACATCATCCATGGCGTGCGTGGTCGTATTCAAAATGCCATCCGTTGTGTGCGTGAGATTCCACTCGAAGTGGAAGACGTGGTTTTCAATCCCATCGCCGCCGCGCAGGTGGTGCTCAATCGTGAGGCCAAGCACCAGGGCGCGCTCATGCTCGACTTCGGTGCGGGCACCGTGGACTATGTTCTTTATGAAGATGGCATGGTCACCGCTTCAGGTTGTGTGCCCCTCGGCGGCGATCATATCTCTCAAGACATTGCACAGGCGTTCCAGATGCCGCACGGTCGTGCCGAGCGCCTGAAGATCGACGAGGGCAGTTCCTTGTATCAAGACGTGTCGCCGGATGAAATGATCCGAGTGGAGGATGACAATGGTCTGCACGTCACTGATGTGGAGCGCGCCTTTTTGAACGAAGTCATTTATCTGCGCACGCAGGAAATCCTCACCCAGGTTCGCGCTCGCGTGGATGATCATCTGGGCAAGCTCGCTGCAGGCATCTACATCACGGGTGGAGTGAGCCTGACGAAAGGCATTGACGCTGTTGCGAAGGAAGTGTTTGGATTAAAAGTCACCAAGGCTGGTTCCGCCCCTGTGAGCGGTGTGACCGCCACCTTTGAGAATCCTCAATACTCAGCGCCGATTGGACTCATCCGTTATGCCCAGATCCTCGATAGCGAGAAGCCATTTCTCTCGCCGTTGTCCCGTCTCGGTCGTCGAATGAAGGAACTCCTTCACTAGCCTGCACGGCGCTTTCGTCTCTCACATCAATCTCCGCCAGCAACCTCCTAACATTCGCAAACCATGGTCGAATATGATCGCTCCGCCCCCAGTGAAGCCAGTGGCAAAGATCCGTTCAGCATCTGCATAGCAGGTGTCGGAGGCGCTGGCAGTAATGTCCTGGACCGCATCTCCATTGATCGCTCTGTGGATGCCAAGCTGGTCACCTTTCAGTCTGACATTCGGGTGCTCAATCGCACCAATGTCACGAACCGTGTGCAGCTTGGGACGGACCTGATGCGCGGTGTGGGTGCTGGTGGTGATCCTGATTTGGGGCGCGAAGCCGCTTTGTTTTCGAAGAATGAAATCCGCGATGCACTCGATGGCCATGAGATGGTCTTCATCAGCGCTGGTCTCGGCGGAGGCACGGGCTCCGGTGCGGCTCCGGTCATCGCTGAAATCGCCAAGAGCACTGGCGCGATCGTGGTCGTGTTTGCGACGGTTCCATTTTCCTTCGAAGGTCGTCGTCGCGGCGTTCAAGCGAGTGAGGCACTGGACCGTCTGGCCAAGAGTGCGGACGCGTTGATCCTCTTCGACAACAACCGCATGGGCGAACTCGTCCTGCCGAAAGAAGGCATTCAGAAGGCTTTCGCTCAAGGCGATCAACTCATCGCTCAAAGCGTGCGAGCCGTCACCAGCATGGTGGGCACACCGGGGCTCGTGAAGCTGGGCCTGGATGATCTCGTCGCCGCTCTCCGCGTCTCCGAAGGGCGTTGCCTGTTCGGCTTTGGTGAAGCCAAGGGCCAGAACCGCGGCACCGAGGCGCTCAGGCGCGCTCTCAAGAGCCCGCTCATCAATTCGGGCGAGTTGCTGGGCAACGCCAAGAACCTCCTGGTTCACGTCGTCGGCGGCGAATCGCTTACCCTCGCCGAGGTCGAGCAGGTGATGAAGCAACTCGGTCGCCATGTGCCAGACGAGACGCAAATCCTCTTCGGTTTGAGTGTCGAGCCCAAGCTCGGTGAGACCATCACCGTCACACTCATCAGCGCGCTCAGTGCTCGTGAGCTTGCGACGGCACGGCGCGAGACGGAAGTGCGTCAGCCGCAGGCACAGCCCGCCGCCGCTCCCGAACCCGTCGCCAAGCCCTCCGCTCGGCAGCAGCCTGCGGTTGCGAAAGCAGCTCCAGCACCCCAGCCGCCCCCTCCACCACCGCCTCCCGCGTTGGATGATCTTTTCGTTTCAGGCCCTGCTCGTGCCGAAGATCCCGTGATCGAAGAGATCGCAGAACCTGCTCCTCTGCCAGTGATTGAGACGCGCCCTGCGCCTGTTGCCAAGACTCCCGCAGTAGTAGCGCCTGCACCTGAAGAAGTGGTCTATGAAGCCGCCATCGAAGATGTGGCCCCCGAGCCGCCTCGTGAACCGACAAGGGATTCAGCTCGCGTTCGTCTGCTCAATGTCGTGAACCCTGAGAAGGCGGTCGTGGCAGCACCTGTTCAGAAAGCCGCACCTCCAGTCGATGAAGTCCGCATCGAGCCCGAGCCTGCCCCACAGGTGGTGGCCCCTGTGCCAGAAACCGTGTCCGTGCCGGTCAGCCGGACGCCAGCCACGACTCAGGTGCGCCCTGCGGCGATGGCCGAGCCAACCATCGTGGCCCGCACGACTGAAACGCCCGCTCCCCAGCCCGAGAGCAAAGCTCCTGATCTCTTTGGCGGACGCGACAGCGCTCCCGCCGTGAAAAAGACAGCACCGGTCGAGCAACCATCGTTGCGCCTCGGAACGGAGGAGCGTGGAGGTCGATTTAAGGACACTGAGCCATCCTTCGCGGCCCAGGGGAATGAAGACCTCGACACGCCGACCTGGATGCGTTTGCGCCGTCGGGTGACCAAGTAATTGTGCTTCAATTGCGCAAATATTTTCCATAGCAGCGCAAGATCGGCAGCATAGAGTCGTAGGTTTTGCCGACAACTACCCTCGCTATGAAAATGCACCCCCTCTGCCAAGGCAATCACAACGATCTCATGGCTGGCCAAAGCCGCCGTGACTTCCTCCAAATCGGTGCCATCGCCGGACTTGGACTCACCCTCCCTGAAATGATGCGTCTCCAAGCGATTGAGATGCCCAAGGTGGAAAGCTTCAAGCCTGTCGCTGACAGCGTCATTCACATCTACCTGCCGGGCGGCATGGCCCAGCACGAGTCCTGGGATCCGAAGCCCTTTGCTTCACCTGATTACCGAGGCCCCTACAGCCCGATCAAAGGCGTGACGGGTGAATACGTGGGCGAGAAGTTCCAGAACATCTCGAAGATCCTCGACAAGATCACGATCATTCGCTCGATGACCCATGGCGAAGCTGCCCACGAGCGCGGCACGCACAACATGTTCACGGGTTACCGCCCCAGCCCGGCGATCAAATTCCCCAGCTTCGGCAGCATCATCTCTCACGAGCAGGGTTCCCGTAACAACCTGCCGCCCTACGTGGTGGTGCCCAATGTGTCGGCTCCCGAGCAGCAGTCCGGTTACATGAGTAGCGCCTACGGTCCGTTCGCTCTGGGCAGCGATCCTGCGGACAAAAACTTCACCGTCCGCGACCTGCTTGCTCCCAAGGACATCGACCTCAAGCGCTTCGACCGCCGTCGCTCGCTGCTGGGTGCCGTCGATGAGCACTTCCGCACCATCGAAAAGAGTGATGCTCTCAGCGCCATGGACAGCTTCTATCAGGCCGCTTACGGCTTGATCAGCAGCCAGCAGGCTCGTGAAGCCTTCAATCTCAATGCCGAGCCTGACAAGCTGCGTGATGAGTATGGTCGCAACACCGCCGGTCAGCGCTTCCTGCTGGCCCGCCGTCTGGTGGAAGCCGGTGTGCGCATGGTGTCCGTCACCTACGGTGGCTGGGATCACCACAGCAATATCAAGAGCGCCTTCGATGGCCAGGCTCCAAACTTCGACGTGGCCTTCAGCCGCCTCATCAAGGACCTCGAAGATCGTGGCATGTTGGGCCGCACCTTGGTCATGGTCAGCTCCGAGTTTGGACGCACACCGAAGATCAACGGCACCAATGGTCGTGATCACTGGCCTCGCGTGTTCTCCGTTGCTCTCGCTGGTGGCGGCATCAAGAAGGGCCACGTCTATGGCTCCTCCGACGCCCTTGGTGGCGAGCCCGACACCAATCCCGTGGGTCCAGAGGATCTCGCCAAGACGATGTATCGCCTCATCGGTATCAATGCCGACAAGCGCATCGTTGCGGATGGCGTTCGTCCAATCGACATCGTGAACGGTGGTCGCATCCTCAACGAAGTCATCGCTTAACACGATCATTCCTTTTGACGGCGCAGAGGTCATCCTCTGCGCCGTTTTTGTTTTGATGAAGGGCTGCTTGAGGAAGCAAGATTGATCTCCTGGTTGCAATCGCCGCCGCTCCACTCCATGAACCGGGGCTATGTCAAACATCTGGGAATTCGCCAACTCGCAGCTCAAGGACCTCGTCGCTTATGAACCGGGCAAGCCAATCGATGAAGTCGCGCGCGAACGCGGCCTCAAGCCCGAGGACATCATTAAGCTGGCATCGAACGAGAACCCACTCGGCCCCTCGCCCAAGGCCCAGGCCGCGATGACCGCCGCGTGCAGCGACGTGCACATCTATCCCGATGGCGGCAGCTACAAGCTGCGCAATGCGATCACTCAGAAGTTCGGCCTCGAAATGGGCAATGTCATCCTCGGCTCCGGCAGCAATGAAGTGATCGAGTTCATCGGCCACGCTTTCCTCAAGTCGGGCGACAACATCATCACCGCCGAGCACACCTTCCTGGTCTATAAACTGATGGCCAAGGTCTTCGGCGCGGACACGATCGAAGTGCCCGATCCCGGCTACGTCCACGACCTCGACGCGATGGCAGCTGCGATCACTCCGCAGACGAAGGAGATCTTCATCGCAAACCCGAACAACCCCACCGGCACGCTGGTGACGCAGGAGCAGATCGACCGCTTCATGGCCAAGGTGCCAGATCACGTCGTAGTCGTGTTTGACGAGGCCTACTACGAGTTCCTCGACAACCCGCCGGACACTCTCAAATACGTCCGCGAAGGCCGTAACGTGGTCGTGCTGCGCACCTTCTCGAAGATCCAAGGACTCGCCGGATTGCGCATCGGCTACGGCCTTGCCAACAAGGACCTCATCGAGGTGCTGCAACGCACGCGCCAGCCGTTCAACATCAACTCCATTGCCCAAGCCGGAGCGCTCGCTGGCCTGCTCGATGACGAGCATCAGTCGAAGACCAAACGCATCACCGACGAGGGCCGCAGTTATCTGCAAACGCAGTTCGCGCACATGGGTCTGGAGTTCATCCCGAGCTTCGCCAACTTCGTGCTCGTGAAGGTTGGCGACGGCAACGCAGTCTTCAAAGCTATGATGGACAAGGGCGTCATCGTCCGCGCCATGGCCGCCTACAAGCTGCCGCAGTGGGTCCGCATCAGCATCGGCACCATGCCGCAAAATGAACGCTGCATCGCGGTGCTGAAAGAGGTGCTTGGGAAGTAGAACGCGCGATATCGCACGTTCTCCTGCACCATGCGCCTCGCCCTTCTTCTCTGCCTGATCGTCTCCGCGCTCGCCGCTGAGACCGTGAAGCCGCCTTACTTCGGCATTCATGTCATCGACGAAGCCACGGGGCGAGGCATTCCGCTGATCGAGATGCGCACGGTGAATGACGTGCGCGGCATCACGGACAACGCAGGCTGGATCGCGTTCTACGAACCCGGGCTGATGGATCGCGAGGTGTGGTTCTACATCAGCCTGTCGCCGGGCTACGAGCGAGAGAAGGACGGCTTCGGCTACATCGGTGCCCGGCTCAAGACGACGCCCGGCACCACGGCGACGGTGAAGATGAAGCGCACCAACATCGCCGAGCGCATCGCCCGCACCACCGGCCAGGGCTTGTATCGCGACAGCGAGATGCTCGGCCTGCCGTGTTCGCTGCCGAACCTCGGCAATGCCGGTGTCATGGGCTCCGACAGCGTGCAAGCCGTGCCTTATCGCGGGAAGATCTTCTGGGTCTGGGGCGACACCAACGTGCCGCACTATCCGCTCGGCAACTTCCAGACGACCTCGGCCTTCACCCCACGCGAGTTGAAGCCGGAGCGAGGCATCGACTTCGATTACCTCGTGGATGAGCAGCGCCCCGACAAGATTCGCCACATGCTGCCGATCAATGCGCCGGGAGCCGTGTGGTTGTTCGGCCTGCTCACTGCCAAAGACGAGCGCGACGAGGAGGCGATGCTCGCCCACTACTCGCGGCACAAGTCGCTCGACAACGCGGTGGAGCACGGTCTCGCGAAGTTCGACGACAAGCTCGGGCACTTCACGGTGCTCAAGCAGCTCGACAAGGCGAACACCTGGCAATACCCACGCGGCCACGCCTTGCGTGCGGGCGAGCATTTCTATTTTTCCGATGGCTTCCTGCTCACGCGCACCAAAGCCGAATGGACGAGCCTCATCGAACCCGCGAGCTACGAGGCATTGCGCTACGATGAGGCGAAGCATGAATGGCGCTGGCAGCGCGATCAACCACCCACCACGCCCAACGACGAGGTGAAGATGTTGCTCCGAGGCCAGATGCCCAAGGAACACGCGCGCTATCATCTGAAGGATGTGGCGAGCGACAAATTCGTCAGCCTGCACGGCGGCAGTGTGCAGTGGAATGAGCATCGCCAGCGCTGGGTGCTCATCGGCTTGCAGCGCGGCGGCAAGGATGATCCTTCACCGCTCGGCGAGGTGTGGTATGCCGAATCGAAGCAACCCGACGGCCCGTGGACGAAGGCCATCAAAGTCGTGAGCCACCCGCGCTACACGTATTACAACCCCGTGCATCACGGCTTCCTGGATGCGGAAGGCGGGCGTTACATCTACTTCGAGGGCACTTACTCGCTGGAGTTCTCCGGCAATCCGCTGGCACCCGCACGCTACGACTACAATCAGCTCATGTATCGACTCGACCTTGATGATGAGCGGCTCAAGGATGCTCGAGCGGAGTGATCACGATGCCACGCGGCGCGCGTTGCTGTCACTGAAGAACAGTTCCATGCGGCGGCGGAGGTCGGCGTAGAAGGCCTGGACCATGTCTTCGAGCATGGCGATTTTCTCGGCGGCCTTTTCGCCGAGCTGCTCGCTGGCGATGCGCTCGCGTTCGATGCGGACTTTGTCTTCGAAGGCGCGCTCGAGTTCGAGCAGGTGCTCGAGGAATTCTTTCGCGGCGCGGCTGCGATCCACGCCTTCGATGAGCGCGGCTTCGAGGGGCTTGTTGCGCGTGAGGTGGAGGAAGGGGCCATTGGTGAGCGTTTCCATGTAGCGGTGGAAGCTCTGGAGGAAGCTCTTGCGCTCGCGATCAAAACGGGCCTCGTCGATGTCGATGAGCGTGTCATACGGTCCGGCTTTGGAGAAGAACTTCATCACCAGCGGGATGGTATCGACGAGCATGAAGAGCAGTGTGAGCACGACATACGCGGCGAACGCGAACTGGCCGCCTTCGTTGCCTTTGTCGAAGAGGTGATGCAACGCGAGGGTCTGCGTGAGGATGTCGCGACGTGGCTCGGCGCGGATGGAGCCGATGCGTGCTTCCTCGTCGGCACCGAGGCGGGCGATCTCTTCGTGCAGGCCTTTGAGCTGGACGAGCGTGGCGTCGATCTGCTTTTGCAGCGTGTCGCGGATGCCGTTCTGCTGGGTGACAAACTGATCGGCCTGCTGCTGCTGCACTTGGCGCTTGAGGGCATCGACGCGGTCCTGCTCGGCCTTCGCGCGAGCGGAGTTCTCGGCGAGCTTGGTATTGAACCGATCCGTGGTGAGCTGCGCGGTGGTGTCGAGATCGGACTGCAGTTGCTTGCGCTGCATGGTGAGCGCTTCGAGCACTGCGGCGAGGCGTTTCGATTCAGCACGACGTGGTTCAAGCTGGTCGGCGCGGATGCTTTTGGCGCGCGGGCCTTCACCGAGGAGTCCACTGCGCTGGCCGTTGATCTCGCGCTCGAATTCCGTCTGCCAGAAGCCGAGTTCGCTGGTGAGCTTGGTGTTGGCTTCGGTCTGTTCGGTGATCTGTTTGTCTAGCGTCGCAAGCTGCTCGCGCTGGGCTTTGGTCGCCTCGGTCACTTGGGCTTCGAGCGCGTCCTTGGCCTTCTTTTGCTCATCGGTGAGCGGGATGCCGTCGGCGTTCTTTTCGCCTTCGAGGAACTTGGCGCTGAAGGTTTCGTTCCAGCGCTCGCGCGCAGCGGCGATCTCTTTCTCCACGGCGGCGACCTTGGTCTCGACGCCTTTCTTTTGCTCCACCGTCTTGGCACGCACGGCGTCAATCTCGGCCCGGCGATCCTTTTCAATCTCGGACTGAATGGTGTCGCGGAAGAGCAGGAGTGTCATCGGATGGCTGATGGTCATGCCCATCAAGGCAGCGACCACGAGGCGAAGGCCGAACTGCGCCAGCTTGCGGAAGAGGCTCTGACAAGCGATACGTGGCGAGCAGCGCACGGTCCACGGTGAGGATGATGAAGGACCACACGAGCGCGATGGGGATGATGAATTCCCATTTGTCCGTGAGCGTGCTGATCGCATACGCGGAGGCGATGAGGGCGAAGGCGGACGGCACGAGGACCGTGGCACCGAAGGCGACGTATTTGCGGCGCTCCCAGGCGGGGCAGCTTTCCAGGGCATCGGTGGAGGCTCCGGAGAGCCAGAAGAAGACTCGTTCAAGACGGTCGAGAAATGACATAGAGGTCCGTGGGTGGTGGCTTGCAGTGTGGGGTCACGCGTTGGGAATGCAATCGCGGCGATGGGCTTTGTGGACTCATGGTCGCAAAAAAGATTCAAAGAATGTGATCGCTGCGCGTGAGCGGTGTCGTTTATTAATCGTGAGGTAAGCGCATGTTCCACAAAATCACAGCCTTCATGCTCGCGTTGCTCATCGGTAGCCCGATGTGCTGGTGTGGCTGGATGCACAGCCGGGCTCAGGACGCAGCGACTACTGTGCCTGCTTGCTGTCACAGCAAGGCAAAGGACACTGCAAACCATGAGTCTGACAAGTCTAATGAAGACTGCCCATGCGCCCATGCACCGAAGGCCCGGGATGTGGTGAGCAGCAAGGTGCCGGTGCCCTCACTGAAGGTGATAGATTTTCATTTGCAGACCTGGACCGATGTCCTGGTGATGCATGGTGACTGGTCCAGGGACGAGGCATCGCCGTGGGGGACCGAGCGCGGTCCGCCACGAGAGGTGGTGCCTCTTTATCTGGTGCATTGCTCGCTACTGATCTGATACCCGCCGCGTGCTGAAATCTCGTCCGTCTGCCCTGAGCGGCTGACGCGGGCGCACGAAGGCTGGCCTTTGAGCCACACCAGGGAGTGCCCCGAGAGATTCGGCTGAAGCCATGCATCTCGTTGATCCATTTTTGCCCACGGGCAAACCGGGACGAACTCTGGCTGCGGTGCGCCCGGCCTATTCGACAAGCAGACCAAGCTAACTGAACCGATAACTAACTGACCTAACTTATGAAAACATTGATGACCCTCCTCGCCGTCGCCTCCATGGCCCTCTCCGCAACCGCAGGTGAAGCCTGCAAAAAGTGCTGTGGCGACAACTGCGCCGCTTGCTGCAAAGCCAAGGGTAAAGTCTGCGGCAAGGACTGCTGCAAAGGCGAGAAGTAACCCACTCTGACCCGAAACTAGGTCGCCGCCCTCATACCGGGAGGGCGGCGGCCATTCCGCCTGACCGCCCCATGCTCTCAAGACTTATTATCTTCATTTCAGCTTTTGGATTGCTCACTTCGAGTTGTAGTAAAGCACCTGCGAAACCCTATCCCCTCGATACTTGTCCGATCTCTGGCAAGAAGGTGGATGATCATGGCGAGCCGTTTGTCTTCAGCCGAAACGGCCAGGAAGTGAAGTTGTGCTGTGAAGCGTGCCTAGAGGAGTTCGATGCCAATGCGGACAAGCTCCTCAAGGAGATCGCCGCCAAGTCTAAACCGTGATCGAATTGATTTCGCGGTTGACGACTCCTCTCCCGGCCATACTTTGGCCGCCCTTTTCCTCAACCCACTCCAAGTCCCATCATGCCCGAAGTTCAAGTCCGTAAAGGTGAGCCAGTAGATCGCGCTCTCAAGCGTTTGAAGACCAAACTTGAGATGGAGGGCATTCTTGAAGAAGTCCGCCGCCTGCGCGCTCATGAGACTCCCAAGGAACGCACCAAGCGCAAGGCCCGCGCATCTGCCAAGCGTGGCAAGATTCGCTTCCGCTTTAACAACGCCAGACCTGCTGCTGCCGAAGAAGGCGCTGCACCAGTCGTTGCATAAAGTTTGGTCCTCAGTGTGAGGAATTCAGATTTAGGCCGGGAACCCCATGGGTTTCCGGCCTTTTGCGTTGTCAGAGCAGTGATCTAGCGATTAATGTTTTACCATGAACTGGAGAATATTTGCGGTGGTCATTGGGGTCCTGAGCGGTTTGTCGCTTGAGGTCAAAGCTCAGTTTGGGCAGTTCGGCGACGTTGCGGGCGAGAGTCTCAAGTCTGAAGCAGAGGAGGGGGATGCGGAAGCGCAGTTCCAGTATGGACTTCGTTTATTGACAGGGCAGGGCGGAGAAAAGGTTTCCAAAGCTCAAGGTGCTGCCTGGATCCAAAAAGCTGCAAAGCAGGATCATGACAAGGCCATGCATATTCTTGGCATTCTCTACGAGGAGGGCGAGGGCCTGGGCCAGGACTTCAAGAAAGCTGCCGAGTGGCAGTTGAAGGCATCCGAGAAGGGCCTTGCTGAGGCACAGATGCGCCTGGCACTTCTTTATGATCAGGGCAAAGGCGTCGAGAAAGACGAGGCTGCCGCAGCTGAATGGGCGATGCAAGCAGCGACTCAGGGGCACGCTCCTGCGCAGGCGCTCTATGCGCTCAAGCTGGTGCGGGGTGATGGCGTGCCGAAGAACAGTGCGAAAGCTGCTGTTTGGTTCCTTCGTTCGGCCCAGCAGGGCAATGGATTCTCCCAGCGGCAGCTCGCCTACCTCTACTATACAGGCGAAGGGGTGCCTGTGGACTATGCACGCTGTGAGGCGTGGTATCGCCGTGCAGCATCCAATGAAGAAGATGTCTGGGCATTGAATGATCTCGCTTGGTTCCTTGCGACCTGCCCGGATGAGAAGTTTCATCGAGGCGAGGAAGCGGTGGTGATTGCCAAGGCTGCGGTCAAGACTTTGCAAGGCAACTCCGGCGAGCAGCGGCATGAGATGGTGGACACCATGGCTGCGGCCCTCGCCAGGAGCGGCAAGTTCGGCGAGGCCGTAGTGTGGCAGAAGCGGTGCCTGACGCTGCTCAAGGAAGATGGTGACTTGCCCGCTGAGGAACGGACCAAACTCCAGAAGGAGTTCGAAGAAAGGCTGAAACTCTACACCGAGAGGAAGGCATACTCCGACAAGCCCAATGCTCCGAAAACCAAGGGCGAACCTCTGCCCTCTGACGATGTGCTCAATGCCAATCCTCCGAACCGTGGCAACAAAGCACCTGCGGCATCCCCTGTTCCAGGCAAGAAAAAGGGCTCCGTCATATGAGTTTATTGAGACGTTGGTTCGTTCTGGGATTGATCGGAGTGCTGGCTGGATGCGGTGATACTACCCCGCCTCCGCGTGGAATGATCGGGGCTTCGCTCCTGACACTTCAGAACCCATTCTTCAAAGTGATTGGCGACGAACTGACTACCGAAGCTGCCCGCCATGGATACCAGACTCTGGTGGTGAGTGCTGACAACGATGTGGCACGCCAGAGCAATCAGGTGAAGGACTTCATCGTCAAAGGCTGTGTGGCGATTGTTCTCAGCCCCGCAGACAGCAAGTCGATCGTGTCAGTCATTGCGGAAGCGAACGCGGCTGGAATACCTGTCTTCACTGTGGACATCCCTTGCAACGAGCCGGGCATCAAAATTGTGAGCCAGATCGCGACGGACAACCTTGGCGGCGGGCGTGAGGCAGGAAGAGCGATGATCGAAGCACTTGCGGGCCAGCCTGCCGAAGTCGGCGTGCTGGACCTGAAGCAGGTGGAAAGCTGCATCTTGAGGGTGAAGGGGTTCAAGGAGGTCATTGAAGCGCACAACACAGCTTCACCTGCGAGTCAGATTAAGATCGTCGCTGAACTAGCTGGTGGCGGGGCGAAGGACAAAGGCTTCAAAGCAGCGGAAGACATGCTTCAGGCACATCCTGGATTGAAAGGGATCTTCGCGATCAATGATCCCTCGGCTCTAGGAGCGCGTGCTGCGCTGGAGAAAGCGTCCAAGGCGGATCACGTTATCATCATTGGATTCGACGGTCAGCCTGAAGGCAAGCAAGCCATTCGAGATGGCAAGATTTACGCTGATCCGATTCAGTTCCCGGACAAGATGGGCATAGAAATTGCGAGAGCGATTGTGAAACATTCCAAAGGCGAGGCAGTGCCTCCGCAAACACTCATTCCCACCGCTCTTTACCGGCTTCAGGATGCCAAGAATGATCCATCTCTGAGATGATCAATGGCGACTTTAGATCGTGTCGTTGCACAGGTGCGATGGGCATCGTATGATCCTCCAAACTTCATGAGCGCTGCAGACGATTCTAAAGACAACCGACTTCGACAGGCTGAAAAAATTGCCCATCACCCAGAGCAATACAAGGTCTGCGAAGGATGCGGCTCGATAGTCGTGGTGCGGGCGGTGTCTTGCCCCAGTTGTCATGGCTATCGCTTTGACGGGACTCCGGCCCGCATCGTCTCGCAGGCACAGGCACTTGCGATGCGTAATCCGAGTTCGGTTCTGGCTTCGGACCTCTCCTAGTGCCGTGCAGGCGAGGATTTCGCCGATCAAGCGAGTTTCAAAATCGAACTGGTGGGTTTGCAGGGCATCACGAGGTGTCGGAACTGCGTTTTGATCGAGCCAGTTGTCGGTTGTTACAAGGACGTGGCACACCAGAGCATGAGCGTCGAGGAACCTTGAGAAGTCGGGTAAAGTCCGCTAAATGTCTTTATTTAGTATTTGCGTTTAGCCAAATAAGGGCTGTCCTGAGTTATGCTTTATCCAAGAAATTGAATAAAAAGGCAGAAAATCCTTTTGCGAGCCCCATCCCGCTGCTACGAATTTCGGAAGGTTTGAACGGTGGCCCCTCTGCAACGCTTCTGTCATGAAGATGCGGTCTGCGGAGGAGATACCCTCATACCGACCTCAACAACACAACCAAACGAACCAACCAAACCATGACATTGAACAAGCTCGCATTCTCCCTCGTGGGAAGCCTCGCTCTGGCTACTGTCGGCTTTGCCGGCACCGCTCCGTCGGGTAAGAAGTGCACCACCTGCACTCCTCCTCCGGCTGCTGACACCGACCTCGGCTTCACGCTGAGCGCCGGTTATGACACCAAGTATATCTTCCGTGGTCTCGACCTCGCTGATAACTGGATCACCACCTCCCTCGACTGGACTCTGCCACTGACCAGCACCGTTCGTCTTGATTCCGGCGCCTCCTATGGAGTGTCGGCTGACGACAGCTTCCTCGGTGTTGACGGAGCTTCTTATCAGCGCCTTGAGCTGAACACCGGTATCGTCGCCGACCTCGGCGCTGCGGAACTGGGCCTCGGCTACCGCTGGTATAGCCATCAGGGCGACGGCGACATCTTCCTTGAAGATGGTCACGAAGTGGGTCTTACCTTGGCTTCCAAGGCTGGCCCTCTGAACGTCGGCGTTGGCGCTTACTATGACTTCGCTATCGAAGGCTGGTTCTTCGAACTCGGCGTGAACAGCGAAATCAAGATCAACGACACCATCAGCCTCGTCCCAGGTGCTAACCTCGGCTACGGCTCCTCCTACAACTACCATGTTGAAGGTGCAAATGGCATCGATGGCTTCAGCCACGTCGGCCTCAGCCTTGCTCTTCCGATCAAGCTGACCAAGACGGCTACCCTGACCCCCTACATCGCTGGCAACCTTCCGATCGACGAACTCGATGGCGAAGACAACCAGCTCTTCGGTGGCGTGTCCCTCAGCGTGAAGTTCTAATTCACCGAGGAGCAACCGCTCCGTCTAACCAATCTTATTTGGTTTTCAAAACCTCCCGGCGAAAGCTGGGAGGTTTTTTGTTGGCTAGCACCTATTCCTGGAGTTCTGATCACGCCCCCGTTCCGTGCCGTCGTTACCTTCTCATCCTGATCGCCCAGACCAAGGCATGCTCTTTGAATTGCCAGGCGGGAAGTCCGTGCAGGCCGAGGGAGCCGGGAGCAAGGCGATAGCGAGAGTGCAGCTCGAAGACGCGGCGGCTTTGGAATTGGACTATCTCGTTCCCACAAGCCTGCAGCATCGCGTCTTCATTGGCACGCGAGTGATGGTCCCTCTTCAGCAGCAGCGGGTGTCGGCAGTGGTGCTGGAGCTTCTGGATCAGAGTTCACACGGCTATCGCTTGAAGGAGATTCTGGACATCAAGGGGAAGGGTGATCCTGTCTTCACTAACGCCTTGCTTAAGCTGGCACGATGGGTCGCCGACTATTACGTGTGCCCCGTGCAGCAGGTCTTGCGAGCCATGCTCCCCAAGGCAGTGCGGGCCAAGCCTGAGAGTTTCATCACTGACAGCCACCTCACGCTCGTCAAACGACCGAGTGACGACGAGATCGAGAAGTTGCGGGCCAAGGCCCCAATGCAGGCGAGGATACTGGATGAACTTGCGGCGGCGGGTGGGACTGCTGCCTTGAGTCTGCTCAGACGGGAGCTGCCCAAGGCATCGAGCTATCTCCCATCGCTGCTGATGAAGGGCTGGATCACGCGTGCTGAAGTTCGTGTCGAGAGGGACCCCTTTGATCGAGAGGAGTTTCTTCCCACTCAACCGCTTGATTTGACAGAGGAGCAGACAGTGTGTCTCGCTCCGGTGTTAGCTGCGGTCGAGAATCCGGCCCAATCCCGTCCCATGCTGCTTCACGGAGTGACTGGGAGTGGCAAGACGGAGATCTACCTCCAGGCCATTGCCAAAGTCCTCGAACGAGGGCAGACCGCTCTAGTTCTCGTTCCAGAGATCAGCCTCACTCCGCAGACAATCGAGAGATTCAAGGCACGGTTTTCAGACCAGAAGGAGCGCATCGCGGTGCTTCACAGCCATCTCTCCGATGGGGAGCGGCACGATGAATGGTTCAAGGTTCACGAACGGCGGGCGGATGTGGTGATTGGCGCGCGAAGCGCGATTTTTGCGCCGCTGGAAAAGCTGGGGCTGATCATCGTCGATGAAGAGCATGAGCCCAGTTACAAGCAGGAGGAGTCGCCTCGTTACAACGCTCGTGATCTCGCGGTGGTGCGTGCCAAGCTGGAGAATTGTGCGGTTTTGTTGGGTAGCGCCACGCCTTGTCTGGAATCGTTTCACAATGCGTGCATCGGAAAATACGAGTTGCTGCGCATGACTCGGCGGACCGATGGAAAGTCGATGCCTCTGATTCGAATCGTGGATCTGCGCCTGGAACGTCGCAAAGGAGGAAACAGCCCTGATACGCGAATCCTGTCAGAACGGCTTCGAACAGCGGTCCTGGCCCGTCTGGAGAAGAATGAGCAGACGATTCTGTTCCTGAATCGAAGAGGCTACAATACTTCCCTTTCATGCCTCGCCTGTGGGCATGTGTGCCAATGTCAGGACTGTGCAGTGCCCATGACGCTCCACAAAACGGATGATCGTCTGGTTTGCCACATTTGTGGTTCGAGACGGGTGCCGCCGCGCAAATGCCCGTCCTGCGGAGATCCTGGCATCCGGTTTGCGGGATTCGGCACCGAGCGGGTGGAACAAGTCCTGCGCCAAGCCTTTCCACAGGCCCGCATCGCGCGCGTGGACACTGATACGATGCAGCGCAAGAACCAGCTCCGGGACACCTTGCGCGATTTTCGCAGCCAGAAGCTGGACATGCTGATCGGCACTCAGATGATCGCCAAAGGGCTCGATTTCCCCAACGTCACGCTTGTAGGTGTCCTGAATGCAGACCTAGCTCTCAACCTGCCAGATTTCCGAGCTTCAGAGAGGACTTTTCAATTGCTGACCCAGGTGGCAGGACGAGCGGGACGAGGCGAGGTGAAAGGTGAAGTCTTTGTCCAGACATTTGCTCCCCATAGTCCGGCAGTGCAGTTCGCCCGCCAAGGTGACTTTGAAGGTTTCGCTCAACAGGAACTCGAGCAACGGAAGATCTTTCACTACCCACCGGATACCCATGTCATTCTGGTGATGGCTCGCAGCAAAAATGAGTCGATGGCTGAGTTTACCCTTCAAAACATTGCCACCAAGCTGCGGGCGGTGGTCGGTGAGCATGGCCGCATGGGGGAACCCATGCCATCGCCGCTGGCGAAAGCTCACGGACAATTCCGATTCCAACTGATCATTCGATCCAGCGGCGTCCGTGCACTAGCGCGGCAGATCCATGGGGTCGTCGATGGCATGACGTTTCCTCAAGAAGTGATAGTCACATGGGACGTGGACGCGCTGAACCTGATGTGACCTCAAGTGTTAGGCCAGTCTTTGCTCCAGCTCTGCCAGCTTCTTTTCGAGATCTTGGATGCGGCGGGTGAGGTCAGGCACACGCGATGGATACATCAGCATTCTTCGCCCTTCGATGAGCGGGCGTGCGGGGAAACCGGTGTAAGCTCCTGCCGTTGGCGTGTCCTTGGTGACGCCGCTCTTGGCATGGAACGTGACTTGATTGCCAATCTTGAGGTGACCGGCAACGCCGACCTGACCGCCCATCACCACGTAGTCACCAAGCTGCGTGCTGCCTGAAATGCCTGTCTGCGAGACGATGATGCAGCCCCGCCCTGTGGATACATTGTGGCCAAGCTGGACGAGGTTATCGATCTTCGTTCCCGAGCCGACGAGGGTTCTCCCGAATCGAGCGCGATCAATTGTTGTGCAGGAGCCGATTTCGACATCGTCCTCGATATGCACAATGCCCACCTGATCCATTTTCAAGTGCTGTCCATTGACGGTCTGGTAGCCGAAGCCGTCCGTCCCGATCACACTGCAACTGTGGATGATCACGCGATTTCCCAGAATGCAACGCTCCTTGATGACTGCATTTGCGTGAATCACACAACTTGATCCCAGTCGGCTGCCCAAGCCAATGAATGCGCCTGCGTGGATGACGCTTCCGTCTCCGATGACAACATCGTCTTCGATGACCGCGTGCGGTCCCACATGGACCTTGGTGCGGTCAAATTGGGCGTTTTCGGCGACGACAGATGTTGGATGCACTCCAGGAGCTAACAGGCGCTCAGGTGGCCCGAAATGCTTCACGGCTCGATCAAACGCTAGCGTTGGATTCGCTACCTGGATGAGCGCCTTGCCAGGTAGAACCTCGCTAAAACCAGGTGCAACCAAGATGGCTGACGCCTTCGTTGTTTGCGTCAGTGAGGCATACTTGGGATTGCCCAGGAAAGACACTTCGCCCGCTTGTGCGTCAGCCAGTGAATTGATGCCGTTAATCTCGCCGTCAGGTTCGCCTTGCAGCAATCGTCCCCCGACCAGGTCAGCCAGGGCTTGGTGGGTTAGGGTGGGAGGCATTGCGAAATCGTGAAATGGAAACGGCGGCCATGCAGGCCGCCGTCGCGTGGTGAGATGGATTTTCGGGACTACTTCGACTTCTTCGTCGAGGGCTCGCTATCAGCGTCTTTCTTGCCGCTGTCGGCGGGTGCGTTCTTGTTCAACTCAACGATCACTTCGTCGGTAAACTCCGTGGCATCCTTATAGTAGAGAAGAACGGGGACAGTGGTCATGCTCACGCCCGACTTGTCGAACACGAGGTCGTAACCGGAGCTTTTCGACTTGTCCTTCACGACGGCAACGATCTCATCGTAAAGGCCCTTCTGGAGCTGCATCTCTTCCTGCTTCAACTGCATCGAGCGACGCTGCTGGAACTCATTGATCTCTTGTTCCAGCGCGCGCGCTTCCTTCAGCTTGTCCTGGAATTCTGCACCAGCTTTGGCGCGCCCTTCCTGAGTGAGGATCGGGTCCTGAGCTTCTTTTTGCTTCTTCTGAACCTCGTTGAGCAGGTTTTTGTAGGTGGCGAAGCGCTCGTTCATTTCGGACATCGCCTTGTCCTTGTTGCCCTTCATTTTCGAAGAGGCGTCCTTGGTCTTGTAATATTCCGTGAACGCCTTGGTCATGTCCACCACGCCGACTTTTAGGTCGGCGGCGGAGATGCTAGAGGCAACGAAGAGGACGAGGAGTGAAGAAAGAAATCTCATTGGATAGCTTGGGGGTCTGGGGATTAGCACGATCAGGCTTTAGAACTTGTAGCCGATGTTGAAGTTGAACTTGCCGCCTGAATCGTTGTGCTCATCCGACTGAACGGGGATACCGAAATCCACACGGATCGGGCCGATAGGCAGGTAGAGACGCAGACCGATACCGACGTCGGAATTGACTTCGCCACCCCAATCATAAGAACTGCCGCTGACCACGCCCACATCGTAGAACACCGCACCACGGACCTTTTCCATGATCGGGAAGGTGTATTCGATCGAAGCATACGCGGAGGTAAGGCCACCGAGAGGCTCTCCCGTGGCGTCCTTTGGACCCACATCGCGGTAGTCGAAGCCGCGGAGGCTGTTGGCACCACCAAGGAAGAGACGCTCGAAGATGGGCACATTCTTGCCGTCACCCCAGGAATCCACAGTGCGGACGGAGCCTTCAACACTCAGGATGGTATCCCATGGCAGGCTGAAGTATTGCGATCCTGTGGCGTTCAGGCCATAGACATCGGCGTCGCCACCAAGGAAGCTACCGGACATCATTGCTCCGAGTTCCAGCTTGTGGCCCGAGCGTGTGATATAAACGCTGTCACGGGTGTCATGCACCCAGTTGAGGTCGATCTTGCTCTGGAGGTAATCACCTTCTTCGGCGAGGATTTCAGGGGAGGCTTCGTCGTCGATGTTGTGGATCTTTACTTTCTGGAGCGTGTAGCCCAGTTCTGCATAGGAATGCTCGCCGAGAGGCTTACGGAAGCTGAAGGAGCCGCCGAAGTTCTGCTGGTCATAAACATCGCTGAGGTAGTAGAGATCGCGATAGAACAGCTCGGTGGTGAAGGCAAGCTTCTGGCCGAGGAACCAGGGCTCTGTGAAGGCGATCGAACCGTCGCGACGCTTGGTGCCGTATTTGACTCCCAGGTGGAAGCGCTGACCAGCACCGCGGAGGCTAGGCCAGTTACCGATGTCGAAGTTGGTCTGGGTCAAGTCAATGAATCCCACGAGGCTGTCGATGGAGCTGAAGCCCGCGCCGAAGTTGATCGTGCCAGTGGATTGTTCCGTCACGGCGATGTCCACATCTTTGAAGCCTGGTTGGCCGCTGGGATTGTTGCGAATATCCACGCCGCTGAAGTAGCCGAGCTGTTCGAGGCGGGACTTGCCTGCTTCAAGTTTGACGGTGTTGAGTTCTTCGCCAGGAGCGACGGGAAGCTCACGACGGATCACCTGATCCTGAGTCACGCTGTTGCCGGAGATGTTGATCTTGTGAATCAAAGACTTCTGACCTTCGTTGATGCGATAGAGCACGTTCACTTGGCCCTGGCCCGCAGGCACCACGCTCACATCTACACGAGCATCGGCATAGCCGCGCGAACCATAGTAGTCACCGATCATCTTCTCGTCGTCCTTCACATCGGAACCGGAGTAGGCGAAGCCAGTCACAGTCTTCAGAGCGGGCTGGAGTTCTTCGCTGGTGAAGACGGTATTGCCTTCCATGGAGACACCGGCCACATCGTAGCGCTCGCCTTCCGTGACGACGAAGGTGAGGTCCACGTAATCGGAACCGGCGGGTTCGCGACGAACTTCGACAACCTTGGCGTAAACGTAGCCTGCATCGTGGTAGGCGCTTTCGACAGCCTTCACGTCAGCGTTGAGTGCTTCGTCACTCAGACGACCGGACTTGCCGCGCCAGACACGCCAGACGGCTTTTTCCTTGAGCTTCATTTTGCCACGGAGGTCGCTGGCCTTGAGGGCGGAGTTGCCTTCAAAGTTGATGTTGCGAACCAAACCACGAGCACCTTCACCGATGATGTAGGTCACGCGGGTGAAGCCGGATTCGGCCATAGGCTCCGTCTGATAGGTCACGGACACATCGGCGTAGCCCTGCTTCTCGTAGCGTTCGCGAATCTTCTGAGTGCCCTGGGCCATCTTCACTTCGTCCACGGAATCACCGGTCTTCAGTTCGATGTCCTTGAGCAGCTTGCTGCTGTCCACCTGGGTATTGCCCTGGAAAATAATATCGCCCACTGCTCCACGACCTGTGATCGTCACCACCACGCGCACGCCACCAGATACGTCTTCACCAACGATCTCCACATTGTCCACGGCACCGGTGCTGTAGATGTTGCGGATGTCTTGCTCGACAAGGTCGTCCGAAAAGGCCTCGCCTTCGCGTGTGGCCATCTGGCCTTTGACACGAGCTTCACTGATGGAGGCCGATCCTTTGAAGACGATGCGCACTTCCTTCACGATTTTGCGAGCGGCGGGTGCATTGACCACGGCGGCGTCTTGTGAGAAGACGAGCTGGGGAGAGTTCACTCCAGCCACGGCAAAAACCAGGCTGAAGACGGGCAGGCGAAGAAGCTTGAGGCTTGTCATGATAAGGGAGGGCTGAGGCAGTCGGGGTGTGGTGGTGGACGCAGTTACACACTGTCAGTCCAAGCCGTGACTTTTGACGGAAGCGGCGATGGGCGTCAAGGTGAAATCCTGGGGTGGCAAAGTTGTTGGAAGGGGCATTCGGGAGCACTTATCGGGCCACGGTCTTGTCGGCCTCGGCCAGTTTGGTGACTTTATATCCCTTCGATTGCAGCAGGTGGAGGACGCCTTCTTTTCCGCCGAGGTGGCCGGTGCCCACCAGGACCATGACGTGATCTTTGCCCGAGAGGTAGCCTTCGAGCTGCTTGATCCACCGTTCGTTGCGCTGTGTTAGGAAGGCATCCAGGAGTTCGGGATACTTCTCGGCTTCCTCGAAAAGCATCTGGTGCAAAGCGTCTGCATCGCCCACGCGCCAGGAGGCGATCATGCGCTCGAACTGGTCCGGGAGTGTCCGCACCTCGGCCAGCGTTTGTTCGAGGAGTTCCTGCTGAAGCTCTTCACTGAGCGATGTGAAGAGGCCGATTTGCAATTCAAGCGTCTCCAAACCCTCGCCGGGTTTGCCGTCCTTGGTCGCACGTTTTTCGAAGAAACGATCCACGCCGCGGTCGGGATCAGCCCCGAGGAGCGAGTATTCGGTGGCGGACACTGTGAGCGCCGCGAACCAAGGGCGGAAGGGATTGAACATCGACGATGGCAGACCTCGAGTTTTCCCCCAGGCCTCAAGGGCCTGCCAAGTCACAGGCTTTACTTTGGCGGACAATGCGTCGCCCTCGGGGTAAGAGCCCGCCGTGCGCATTTTGATGGCGAGTTGCGGATCGTGAGAGACGCCGGGAGGCAGCTCGAACACCACGCGCTGGCTGTCTGCGTAGGCCTTCTCATAAACCTCAGGCAGCGGATAATCCGTGGGGCGCAGCAGATGGATCGTGCCACAGAGGTAAAGGCGAGTCGTGCTGCTCTCCACCATCCAGACGCTGCCAGCGCCGGGTGAACTGACGGCACCTTTCTCCGCACAGGCAGGCAAGGAGAACAGGGCCAGGGACCCAATCAAAGCAACAGGCAGCAAACGCATCAGGCCTGCGCTTTACCCCAGGTTCACCGGTTGGGAAGTGTTTTTATTGGCGCGCCAGTCCTGGAAGGCAGCCACAACGGGGAAATCGGCTGGTGCGAGGTCATGCGCCAGCAGCTCTTCAGGTGGGCACCAAAGCAGAGCTGCGTGCTCGTGCGGGTGGGGCAGGGGACTATCGTGCGTCAGTTCGCAGACGAAGGGAATCATCTCCACCGTGCCCCTCTCGTAGCTGTGCGTTGAGCGGGTCAGTGCGGCCACGATGCGAACTTCGCAGCCGAGTTCCTCACGGAGTTCGCGCATCATCGCGTGCTCTGTTTCCTCGCCCGGCTCCACCTTGCCCCCAGGGAACTCCCACTTCAGGGCCAAGTGCTTGCCTTCGGGGCGCTGGGCGAGCATCACAAGCCCCTCGCGAAAGATCAAGGCGCAGACGACGGGGATGGTGTTCATGAATGGTGGACTGGAAGCAGAGCAGTGCCTTGCGTCCAGCGTTTCTCAATTCAACGCCCAGCGCAAGGTCGTCACCAAAAGAAAGCCACCGGCAACGAGAACTGCTGCGATCACCATCAGCCCTACGATCACGGATCGCCAATCGTCGTTCTCCAGGTCCACTCGTTTAGCTGTCATCGCATAGATCACACTGCCTCCGAAGCAGCCAATGACCTGCCCCAGCCCGCGTCCACTTTCTTTGTCACCAAAGCTGAACACGGTCTCGAAGAGGGCGCGGGCAAGGAATTCCAGGAGGTCACTCATGACGGCGCGGAGGCTAACCAAGACGAAACGGCAAGTTAACTCCAAGTTCCGCGTATCTTTGGAAGCCCACGGGCCATCTTTTTATCCTCATGCAAACACGCCGCCGCTTCATCCATACCGCCGCCACGCTCTTCGCAGCACCTTACGTTACCACCGGCCTGCGCGCCGCCTCGCCCAATGGCAAGCTTCGCCATGCCGCCTTCGGAGCCTCCGGCATGTCGCGCGCGGACTACACCTCCATGGCCAATCATCCGATGTGGGAGTTCGTCGCAGTGTGCGATGTGGACACGCGCAACTTCGACCGCGTGAAGAAGGATTTCCCGAATGTGAAATGCTACCAGGACTGGCGCGAGATGCTGGAGAAGGAAGGTGGAAACATCGACAGCGTGAACGTCTCCACCCCCGACCACATGCACGGCCCCATCGGGCTCAAGGCGCTGGAATTGGGCAAGCACATGTATGGCCAGAAGCCCCTCGCGCAGAACCTTTGGGAATGCCGTCAGCTCATGCTCAAGGCGCGTGAGAAAGGTGTTATGACGCAGATGGGCATCCAAGTCTCGTCCGACTTCACCGAACGCTACACCGTCGAACTCATTCGTTCGGGCGTGATCGGCAAGGTCAAGGAAGCCTACACCTTCTCCAACAAGAAGTGGGGCGACATGGAACCTGTGCCCACGAAGGTGGACGAGGTGCCTGCGGGCTTCGATTGGAAGACCTGGCTCGGATCCGCCACGGATCGGCCTTACATCCAGGGTTACTATCATCCGAGCAACTGGCGCAAGCGTCGCGACTTCGGCACTGGCACGCTCGGCGACATGGGCTGCCACATGTTCTCCGGCTGGTTCCGCTCCATGGATCTCGCGGCTCCGATTTCCGTGAAGAGCACGGGCCTTCCACCACCGAATGCCACGAATTGGGCTATCAACGGTCTGGTGGAATACACCTTCAAAGGAACGCAATACACTGACGGCGATGTGAAGGTCACTTGGTATGACGGCGACAACAAGCCGCCCGTGGCCATCACTGAGAAGCTGGTGAGCGAATCGGGCAAGCTGGCCAAGATCGACCAGGGCACCATCTATGTAGGCACCGAAGGCATCCTCCATCATCCGCACGGCGGACGGCCGATGCTTTATCCAGCGGGTAAGTTCAAATCCGTGGTCTTCCCCAAGCTGGAGCCGCGCAACCATTGGTTCGACTTCATCGACTGCTGTTTGAAGGGCGACAAGAAGCCCAGCGCCAACTTCGATTACGCTGCCCCGCTGACAGAAGCCGTGCTCCTCGGCTGCCTCGCGAGTGTCTTCCCCAACGAGGTCCTTACCTGGGATTCTCCCGGCCTGAAGATACCGAACAACGAAGCTGCGAACAAAATGGTGAAGCGCGAGTATCGCGAAGGCTGGGTGATCTGATCGTCACGCCATAACTCGAATCACAGGAGCGGAGCCGATAGGGCTCCGCTCTTTTTGTTGGAGTCGGAGTCGGCTGGATGAATGCCATCCTACTTCCGCGCTCGACGTTTTATTTCAGCACCAGTGGCAGCAGTGCAAAGCTGGCGGCATCGAAAGCACCGTGAGCAATGATCGCGGGCCAGGCTGATCGGTGCAGCACCATGATCGTGCCCAGAGCCATGCCAATCAGAGCCGTGACACCCACCGCGAACCATCCCTGGCCCAGGTGGCCGAGGCCAAAGAGGAGCGAGGTCAGCACCACGCCGATGAGTTGTCCCTTGGTGGACCCAAACCATTGTGGCCACAGTTTGCGTAAGCCCGTGAGCGAGGCCGAGCGCCAGAGTTCCTCGCGCAGTCCGGCAACGACGAAGCTCACGAAGGTCAGCGTCAGCCAGAAGTAGATCGGGTCGTTCTTCAGGGCCTTCACATCCACTAGCTTTTCCACGTCTGGACGGTTGGAGTTCACGAATTGCTCGACGGCTTCCTGAGTGACCACGCCGAGCACGATGAGCGCCGCAGCCACCAAGCCCATCACGAGGCCAATGCCAAAACGAATCGCCAGGCTGTAGCCCATGCCGTGAGTTATGAATCGCCCCATGCCTCGGGTGCGAAGCATGAGATCGTCGCGCGTCGTGCGCGAGAGCCACACGGCGAGTCCGAAGATTGCGCTGAACAAGGCCAGCTCGATCCCGCACACGATCAACAAACCCTTCCAGCCTCCGGTTAGCACCGAGCTTTTTGCTTCCTTGTCTGCGCCACCAGCGAAAGCCGCGATCAGGGGGTAGGGCACCACCAGCAGCAGGTGCAGCCACAGCCGCCAGCGTTTGACGGGAAGCACGCTGGCGGGCAAGGGCGGTGGCTGTGCTTCCATGGCGATCTACTTCACGCCCGCCACCTGAAAGCCTTCCTGCTCCAGCAGCGCACGAATGCGCGCCACCTGATCACCTTGAATCTCAATGCGCTTGTCCTTCACCGTGCCACCGCACCCACAGGCAGAGCGCAGCTTCTTGCCGATGGTCTCGATGACGCTCACGGGCAGGTGAGACGCGAAATCCTTCACCACCGTCACCACCTTTCCACCGCGATGAGCCGTCTCCCGCTGGAGCACCACACGGCCCATCTTCCAGATCTTCTGCGGTGAATCTGCCGCCGTGACCGGAGGTGGTCCTGGCGGCAGATTCGAGAGATTCAACTGGTCAAAAGGCGAGCCTGAAGAGGGCTGGCTCATGGCGTTTTACTTCACCTCCGGATTGGGCGTGGAGCTGCCTTCGGCAAGGCCGAGAGCCCACTTGATGCCGCCCGTGATGTGCGCCTGATATTGCTTGCTGAGTTCCACCGAGTTCTTGCGGTCCTTGATCTCAGGGGAGTCGCTCCAGAGGTCTTCGCGGTGGCCGAGGCTGGTGTAGAAAACCTTGCCATTGCCGGCCTTGCGGCACCAGGAGACGGGGAAGTGACGCTGGTCGGCCGCATCATTCGGATGATGCCGCATGAACCAGAGGGAGCGCACCTTGGAGCGTTCCTGGCTCTTGATGATATACATTTCTTCCTGGGCGAGGTTCCAGTTCGGGCCGATGCCAGCATTGGCAGGATGCTCGGTGTCGCCAGCGATGAGGTCAGCGGGGACCTGGGCCTTGTGGGTTTCAAATTCGCCCTGAAGCATGTCGATGTAACCGCCCCAGCCGCCGACATCGCGGGGGTGCAGGGTGTCGCTGCTGCTGTGCATGCCCATGAAGGCGTGGCCTTCTTCGATCCACTTGATGAAGCCGTCCTTGTCAGGCAGCGGGAGAGGGCCGGTGGTGTTGGCAAAGATGACGCCGTCGATCTTTTCGGCAGCTAGGTTGGCTGGGCTCAGGCGCTCCAGTGCTTTCTTTTGTCCATCGGCGAGGGCTTGCTGCTTGGCCTTGGCATCGGCTTGCACCTCAGGGGTCCACTTGGCCATCTCGGCTTCGTAGCGTTTCATGTCGTTGGCGTAGCGCTTCTTCGCATTGTCATCTGCTGCGGCGTCGAGGTCCTTGGGCTTGCGTGGAGCCTGGGGCACCTGGATGTCGGGCTGCTGAACGAAACCGACGACGGTGAAGGCACCGTTGGATTCATCGGCGAGCTTTTGCAGGGTCTTCTCAGCCCAGGGGATGGAACTGTGGCGGAAGCCGGCGGTGACGGTGCAGACGAGCACACGCTTCGCATCAGCGGCGAAGGTAGAAGTGGCGGCGAGCGCCAGAGCGACAAGGGGAAGCAATTTCATAAGCGGTTGGGGAATGCGGCGGCGACGATGCCCCGCGATGCGCCGTGTGCAAACGGTTCAGCGTCAGGGAAATCCCGGTGTCTTGGTCTCGCGCACTTTCCCTTCGGCATCGAGATCGACGAAGCGAACCTTTGTTTGATCAAAGAGCGGCAGCACGGCTTTTCCGCGTTCAATCCCGAGCACACACATCGTGGTCGCGAGCGCATCGCTGAGAGTCGCGGTGGGCGCGATCACGGAGCAGGCCATGCGTTGCGTCAGCCCGAGTCCGGTCGTGGGGTGGATGATGTGGGAGTAGCGCACGCCATTGATCTCGGTCCATTGGTGCAGATCGCCGGAGGTGGAGACGCTGCAGTTGGCTAGGTGAAGCTTGATCTGCTGATCCTGCGCCTCGGCGGCCTCAAAGGTGCGCAGCCCCACTTCCCATCCCATCGAGCCAGGAGGTGCATCGCCGATCGCGAGGTCGCCACTGGCGGCGACCACGGCGTGTGTGATGCCTTGTTTTTTGAGCACCGCGAGCGCTTCGTCAGCAGCGAAACCTTTCGCGATGCCGCCCAGATCGAGCTGCATACCGGGCATCGCCAGCGTGATCTCCTGCGTCTTGTCATCGAGGATGAGGTAGCTCCACTTGGTCAGGGCCTTGGCTTTGGCTAGTTGGGCATCGGTGGGCAGCAGGCCCTTGCGTTTGCTGCGTCGCCAGAGGTTAGTGAGATGGCCAATGGTGGGATCGAAGGCTCCGTCTGTTTGCTTGGCAATGGTGCGTGAGATCTTCAGCACGCGGAACAGATCATCGCTCACTTTCATGCTGCCGGCCTGGCATAGTCGAATCAACTCGCTGTCAGGGATGTAGTCCGAACAGATGCGATTGAGGGCTGCCACGCGATCGAAGGCGGCCTCGGCAGCCTTGGTCGCCGTGGGTTCATCTTGAGCGAAGAGGTCGATCTTGAAGACCGTGCCCATCTCGGGTCGCTGAAAGCTGAACCGCTTCAATTCGGGCTCGGCACGCAGACAGCCAGCGATGGCGAGCAGCAACAAAAACGGCGCTCGAAGTGAGCGCCGTGTTTGCTTGGAAAGGAATGTCTGCCTCGGATTATTCACCGTCGCGACCAATGGCTTCCACGGGGCAGCCAGCGAGGGCCTCTTCGCAGAGGTTCTTCTCGTCATCGGACTCAGGCTGCTTGTAGAGGTAGGAGTGACCGCCGTCGTCATCACGCTTGAAATTTGCGGGCGCGGTCTCGCGGCACAGGTCACAGTCGATGCATTGATCGTCAACGTAGTAGGCACCTGTGACGTTCTGAGGATATTTATTTGCGGCGTCGGCCATCGGTATTTTGGGTTTGGTTAAGGGCCGCGATAGTAAGGTCTCACGGGGGCGGTGCAATCGCTTTTTTGGGGAGCGGGCTGGCCGCAAAATCGGCCCAGAATGTGCTCAGGACCGTGCCTTGACCCGGCGGCGTTTCTTTGAAGAGTGCGCGCCACCATGGCCAATCATATCATCCCCACGCAGAGCAAGCCCATCGTCCCGCAGGAAGGCTGGCATGTGCAGCATCTCTTTTTCTCTCTGAACCACACGAACTGGGCCTCCATGGAGGAGGATCAGCAGGACGACGCCCGCAAGCATCTGGTGAAAACCGTCGAGCGCATCCGCAAGCACCCGGACACCCAACTCCTCGCCTTTAGCATGGTGGGACCGAAGTCCGACCTGGGCTTCATGATCCTCACGCC
>CAUJJC010000239.1 GCA_963204975.1 Verrucomicrobiota bacterium
TGACTTCATTGATGATGTCCTGGCGCTCCATCGTCACCGCCTTCTTCAGCATCTCATAAGCACCGTCCGCCATCGCGGTCTCAATGCTCTGATCCCAGCCCACGCGATCCACATTGCGGAAAATGAGACGGTGTTCGCGAGTGTGCGGCTGCTTGCCAGGAAGGTATTCGACGGAGGCCATGCTCGATTATCGGAGCGAGCGGGGGAGCGGCAAGGGGGTTTTGTGAAATTTTTCACAAGGGGTGCCGCAGATTGGAAATATTCCGCCCGCCATTTGGAAGTTGAGTCTTGCAGATCGCCAATGAATTATCTGCAAATTGCTAATGACTGGCTTGCAGATTGCTAATGACTGGCTTGCGGATTGCTAGAAATAGCTTCACCTTCTGGCATGATCCAAAGAGAAGCCGTCCAACTCATCCAGGAAATGCTCCGGCAGTTCCCCGCGGTCGGGCTCGTGGGGTCACGCCAGTGTGGAAAAACGACTCTCGCCAAGACCTTCGGCACTCACTACTTCGATATCGAAAGCGTGCCTGAGCGCGGTCGCCTGGACGTGCTGTGGGATACGATCATGAATGGTGACGAAGTGGCCGTCTTCGATGAGGCCCAGTGCTGGCCCGAACTATTCGCACGGTTGCGAGGAGCTATTGATGCTAGGCGCAAGGTGAAAGGACGCTTCATCTTGCTCGGTTCGATTTCACCTGAGTTGATGAAGCAGGTAGGTGAGTCTCTCGCCGGGCGCATGGGCTTGGTGGAGTTGACACCGTTGCACGCCGCTGAAATGGAACCTGAGACGCACGACCACCTGTGGCGATTCGGTGGCTATCCCGAGGGCGGCGTGCTGGGCGAAGAAGCCTTTCCTCGCTGGCAGAGCAACTACCTTCGATTGATGTCCAAGCGTGACCTCCCTCAATGGGGCTTGCCAGCCAAACCGGAGCAGACGGACCGCCTGTTTCGTTTGCTCGCCGGAATGCACGGCAATCCCCAAAACGCCTCTGACCTGGGGGCCGCGTTAGGATTGTCGCATTCCACTATTCAGTCCTATCTCGATTTCCTTGAAGGTGCCTTTCTGATCCGCCGACTGCCAGCTTACCATGCGAAAGTTGCCAAGAGACTCGTCCGCACGCCGAAAGTGTATTGGCGCGACACTGGACTGCTGCACATGCTGCTGGGCATGACGGCGAAGGATGATCTCCTGCGCATGCCCTGGGTGGGCCAGAGCTGGGAAGGCTGGATCATTGAGCAAATTCTCGCGCATCGTGCAGCCATCGGTCTCGACACGGCAGCCAGTTACTTCCGCACCAGCGATGGCTTGGAATGCGACCTCGTCCTCGAAAGCGAAGGCAAGCGCGAGTTGATCGAGATCAAACTCACGACTGCACCTGCGCCCGAAGACCTCACGAAGCTGCGTAAGATTCAGTCGCTCATAGGTGCCGACCGCCTTGTCTTGCTCACGCGGTGCACGGACGTGGTGACCACGGGTTCCACCTGGATGACGGACCTGCGCGGCTACATCGCCGCAGTGAACGCATCGAGATAAGGGCCATCCTCCGCAAGCTCCCTGCGCGTGCCTCGTTTAGCCTTCTCCTCATGATTCGACGATTCTCCGCCCTGCTCCTCCTCGCCAGCGTGCCTGCCTTGGCCGATGGCCCGAAAGACAACCTCGCTGACAATGTGCGGCCCGTCCCGCCTCCGGGGATCGAAGTCCCGGCGGACAAGCACGCGAAGATCGCTGACCAGATCAAGAAGCTGCGCGCTGCCATCGACGACGCGGCCAAGGCGCAGGCGAAGAACACGACACTCCCGATCACGGACCTGCTCCCCGACATCGAGATCTACCACAAGGCCCTCGACTGGGCGCTAAAGCACAATGAGTTCTTCAAGCCCGACGACTTCAAAGCCGCGGACGAGCAGTTCGCCGAGGCGATGGAACGTGCCACTCAACTGAAGTCGGGCAACGCGCCGTGGACACGCCAGACGGGCCTCGTCGTGCGTGGTTACAAGTCGAAGATCGACGGCTCCTACCAGCCCTACGGCATGGTCGTTCCCGCGACGGGATTCGACAGCGCCAAGCGTCTCGACATCTGGTGCCACGGTCGCATCGAGAACGTGGGCGAGCTGCAGTTCAACCAGCAGAACCGCAAGAGCGTCGGCAGCATCCAGCCCGCCGACACACTGGTGCTCAAGCCGTATGGCCGTTTCTCGTGCGCGAACAAATTCGCTGGTGAGATCGACGCCTTCGAGGCACTGGAACACGCGAAGAAATTCTACCCCGTCGATGCGCAGCGCGTCTTCATCCGCGGCTTCAGCATGGGCGGTGCCGCCGCGTGGCAGTTCGCCGTGCACTATGCCGATCAATGGTGCGGCGCGAACCCAGGCTCGGGTTTCAGCGAGACGCCGGAGTTCCTGCGCGTGTTCCAGAAAGAGGAAGTCGATAACGCCCCCTGGTATCAGAAGAAGCTCTGGCGCTGGTATAACGCCACCGACAACGCGCTGAACCTCTGGCATTGCCCCACCGTCGCCTACAGCCCCGAGCTGGATCGCCAGAAGCAAGCCGCTGACGAGATGGAGAAGGCGCTGCTCGGAGAGCAGATCGACCTCAAGCACATCATCGGCGAGCAGACCAAGCTCGGCATCAAGGCAGACAAAGCCCACCGCATCATGCCGGACGCACTCGTGGAAATCGAGCGCCACCTTGCTCAGATCGCCGCCGTGGGCCGCGAGCAGGCACCCTCGGTCGTTCACTTCACCACCTGGACCCTGATGTATAACCGCATGCACTGGATCGTGGTCGATGCGCTGGAAGAGCAGTGGGCACGCTGCCGCATTCATGCCGACGCCAGCGATGGCAAGACCGTCACCGTGAAGACCCAGAACTGCGCCGCGCTCTCGCTCGAGATGCCATCGGGCACCTGCAAGTTCCCGCTCGTTAACAAGGTGCCTGTCACCATCGACGGCCAGAAGCTGGAAGTCTCACGTCCGCGCACCGATCGCTCGTGGACCGTCCATCTGCGCAAGCAAGGCGGCCAGTGGCAGCAGGCGCTCGGCAATGAAGACGCTGGCAAGCTGGTGAAGTCCCACACCGTCTGCGGCCCCATCGACCACGCCTTCATGACCGCCTTCCTCTACGTGAAGCCGACCGGTCAGGCCTGGAATGAAAAGACCGGCCAATGGGCCAAGGCCGAGATGGATCGCGCGGTATTCGAGTGGCGCCGTCAGATGCGCGGAGACGCGCCGATGAAGGACGACAAGGCCATCACCGACGAAGACATCGCGAACAACAACCTCGTGCTCTGGGGCGATCCCGGCAGCAACAGCGTGCTCGCCAAGGTCCTCGCCAAGCTCCCGATCGCATGGACCAAGGACGCGCTGGAGATGAACAAGCAGAAGCACAGCGGCGCGACCACCATGCCCGTGCTCGTGTATCCCAACCCGCTCAATCCGAAGCACTACATCGTGATCAACAGCGGCCTCACGTATCGCGAATACGACTACCTCAACAACGCCCGCCAAGTCGCCAAGCTCCCCGACTGGGCCGCCATCGACGTCACGAAGGCACCCAATGCCATCACCCCCGGCGGCATCGCTGACGCTGGCTTCTTCGACGAAGTCTGGCAGTGGAAGCCAGCGCCGAAGAAGTAGGGGCCACCATCGAGAGGAGCCTCGCGTTTCGTGAAGACAAAACGCATCGCTCTTGGCAACTCTTGAGCACCAACGGTGCGGCAATAGGCCAGCCCAGGGCGCTGCGAGCCAGAGCGAGTGAGCCCTGGGACTGCTGCGTTCCCAGCATTCAAGGCGCGAACTCATCGCAACGTTTGGTCATGCGCTTGAAGAGCGCCGCCCGTCCAGCTTCGCATGCCAACGACGATCCTGGAGAGCGCTTCTGGTCAGCCATGGGCACGGCCTTGTCTTGGGTTCGGGCTTTGTCGTTGCCGTCCAGACCCAGGGCTCGCTCGCTGCGGCTCGCTGCGACCCGGGCTAGTTTATCTCCGGGCCGTTGGCCCTCGTCAGTGTGCCCGACTTCAGAGCAATTGAGGCGCAAAGTAAACCCAAACTCTAACATTGCGCTGAGCGATGGAGAACGGCCCGTCCCGGTCGGCGCACATCACTGCCCCTTCCCCGTGAGCTTCACCTCCACCAGCGGCTTCGGTTTGATCGCCAGCGGCAACCACACTTTCTCGTCGTGCGTGGTCTTGCCATCAGCCTCCTGCCACTTCACCCACAAATAGCAGGACTCGCCCGAGAGTTCGCCCAGTGTCGCCAGACCTTCCTTGTCAGTGGTGGCACGATGCTTGGGAAAGGTGACTTTCTTGTAGCGCTCATAGGCCTCCTTGAACTCCGGCTCCACGCTGTGATTGCGCACCACGAGGGCTTCATTGCAATTGGAATCCCTCCTCGTGTCGAGTGAGATCGAAGCTTCTACGGCGGGCGATCCATCTGGGCGAAGCACCTTCACCTGCTGCTGCCGCGTGGGTCGGATGTCCAGGTTCAGCTTGGTCACGGATGCTGCCTTCATGAGGTTGATCTGACTTTGCGTGCCGTAGCCATCCAGGCTGACGGTGCACCAACTCTTCCCGTAACCACTGACGAAGAGGCGGCCCCGCAGCAGTCCTTTGAACTGGAACTGTCCATCCTTGGGAACAGGTGCCCACGCGCACCAGGCGCTTATCCGTGGCGAACCTTGGATCGTGGTGCCGATCTTCTCGGCGCTGGGCACCCAGACCGTCGCGACGATCCATCCGTCGCCGTTGTAGCCGTCGGGCAGGCCATGCACCTTCCCCACCACATCGACGCCCGCGTTCAGCGTGAGTTGATTGGTGAATTCAGCGGTAGGATCGTCGGGGGCAGTCAGTGCGCCGGAGAACCACCGACTGCTATCTGACTTCACCGCACGCACGATCATCAGATGATTCCCGGTCGTGGTGACGGTGCCTACGATGCGCCCATCCGTCGTGAAGGGCTGCTCAGGAGCGATGGTGCGTCCATCGCCTGCCGTCCAGGTGGCAAACGAAGCCGCGTCATTCACAGGCGAGTTCATCTTCACTTTCACCGGCGACAGGACCTTGCGCTTTGTCGCCTCCGAAGCCTTTCGAAACGCGAAGTCCTCCGCTGCCAGCGTCAGTTCGCCGACATCGAGCGGCGTCTGGGGCTGGAGTTCCAGCGGTGTGCGCGAATCCTTGGCATCTTTGCCTTCGACTTTCTTGTTCGTTGGTTCGATCAGCACACGCATCGCTACGCCCGGGTTCTCGCCATACGTGAGCTTGGAATCCTTCGGCTTCAGCCAGATGCGCACCTGCCAGTTCCCTGGCTCGACAGGCTTGGTCGTGAACCGTCCTTCATCATCCACCGTCGCCGTTTCGCTCACACCGCTGCCTTCCTGATTCAGCCGCACTTCCACGCCGAAGTTCTCGCTCTTCAAGCTGTAGCCCTCGGGCGCACGCACACGTCCCGTGACACCGCGCAGTTGATCTTTTGGCGTGACGACCTTCGGTGCGGGGAGCCGCAGGTCGTAGTGCTTGGTCTCGCCAGATGTGAAGGTGAGGTCGCGCAACCAAATGGACCTGTTGTTAACGGTCACCGTGAGGTCTTCCGCCTTGGGAAGAATCCGCTCGATCCGATAGCGGCCTTGTTCATCGGATTTCAACTCTTGAGATTCCAGGAGGGAGAATCCGCGCGGACCACCGATGACATACTCGTCACGATCCATCTGCATGAATCGGATCGCTGCCGACTTGAGTGGCTGAGCGTCTTCATCCAGCACCTGACCTTCGAGCGCGCACCAGCGATCCAGCTTCAAGGCATCGCCATTCTTCCAGTCCTTCACCTTCACCCTCTTGAATCCGACTTTAGGATGCATGACCACCAGCCAGTCCACTTCCTCCTCTGGTGAGGGCTCAATCAAGCGTCCCGAGAACTCGCCCTTCGCATTCGTCTCCGGTTCTCCCATCCAGTAGAAGTCGCCCAGTCCCTGATAGCCGTTGTCAGCACGACGGATGTTCTTCATGAAGATAAAGCTGAACATCCTCTGCCCCACGCAGACCTTCGCACCAGCCAGGGGCTTGCCTTGATCATCCACCACGCGACCTGCAATCATCGCGTCAGGCTCAAGGCTGAAGTCCTGCGTTTGTTCGGCCTCTTTCCAGGTCAAGCGCCCCGGTTGGATCTGCGTGTTCGGTGCTTCCACGACCACGCTGATCTCTGTCGTCTCCTCATCCCATGCCGCCAGACGATAGTGCCCGCGCTCATCGGTTTTCACCTGACGACGAGAGAACTGCAGAATGCGGTGCTCTGGCAGATTTCCGTAGGCCCGGTCTGCATAGACCGTCGCGTCCTTCACCGGTGAGCCATCCGCCTTGCGCGTGACGGTGCCTGAGAGCCACCGCTTGACACGTTGAAGCACGATGCGGCGCTCGGACTTGTCCTCGGTGGTGAATTTTTCATACGGCAGCTGCTGATTCATGAACTCATCGTGCCTCGCCCACGCTTGCAGTTCAGTCTTCTCAGGAGCGCCGACAAAGCGAAACCGCCCTTCCTCATCGGTGGTAAACTTGCGCACCTCGCGGCTTTTGATGTCTCCGATGCCGAGGAAAGCGGTCGCTCCGTGAATCGGTTTGCCGGTATCATCCACGACGATGCCCGTGACCGTGGCACCCGGTGGCAAGGCGGATTTCACCTCCTCCGCCGGAGCCTGTGTGAGGCCTGTGACCGCGAGCATCAGGAAGGCCGTGAGCCCCACGATCCACCACGCCCGACGACCGCGTGAGAAGTCCACGATGGCGTCGATTCGACGACGCAGATCGTGTCTGCCTTCCGCGATGCCCAGCACCGTCGCTGCGGCGAACCACAGCGCCCAGCCTGCCGCCGCGCGACTGGCAAATCCTAGCAGCACCTCGCCGAAACGATGGGCCTCCGCCTTCTCTGTGAGGCACAGCACATGCGCATCTGCCGCCATCTCAGCCTCCGCTCGCAGCCGACGATGTGCCCACCACGCCAGCGGATTGAACCAGTGCAACGCGACGACCAGCGACGTGACCACCTGCACCCACAGATCGCAGCGCTTCAGATGCGCCAACTCGTGCAGCAAGATCAGGCGCAACGACGCCATGTCCGCCACCAGATCGCTCGGCATCAGAATCGCCGGACGCAGCACACCAAACAACGCAGGTGCCGTCACCGCATCCGTCATGATCAAAGTCGGCACCGGCGACACACGCACTGCCACGCTGCACTGCCGCAGCACGTTCAGAGCTTCATCGCTGGGCACACGACGATCCCGACGCAACCGCGCCGTCATACGCAGGTGCAGCACCATCATCAAGCCGAGCACACTCACCACACCTAACAACCACACGACGGTCAGCTTTTGCTCCAGCGTCCACGGCACCACCATTGGCACTGAAGGTGTCGCAGCGACCGTCTCCAAAGAACGGGCCACAGGTTCGGTATCAGCGCGTGCGGACCTTTCGTCGGACGGCTCGCTCGCGACAGGTTCACTCGGGCTCGTGACTACAGGTGCAGCGGCGACGACGGCACTCGTGAGTTGCGGCTTCGGCATCCAGCCGGAGACGGACCATCGTGACACGCCCACATCAGGAATCATCAATCGCAGGAACACCAGCATCCATAGCCCGTGTCGCCACGCAGGTGACATCTTGCGGCGCAGCAGCAGTAGCAAGGTGCCAGTGATCAGTGCCAGCAGTGCGCCCTTCCAGGACAGGACGATGAGGGCGCGCAGGAAGTCTTCAGCAGAGTCGGGCAGTATATGCATAGGTTCTCAGGCTTTGGGTTTGATCTGGTCCAGGAGTGACTTCAGTTCGGCGATGTCCTTCTTCGAAAGGTTGTGATGCTCCGCCACATGCGCGACCAGCGGACGCAGCGTGCCACCAAAGAGCCGGTCCAGGAAGCTGCGCGTCTCCTTCGCCACGCAGGCCGAGCGCTCCACCGCTGGCGTGTAAAGGAAGCGATTGCCCTGCGGCTCCGTGTTTAGCGCGCCCTTCGCTGTCAGCCGCGACAGCAGCGTCACCACCGTCGCACGCTTCCAGCCTCGCGATTGCTCCAGTGCCGCCACGATCTCCTGCGAATTTCGCGGCGACTTCTCCCACAGCAGCTCCATCACATCCCATTCCGCATCGGTGATTGCCACAGGCTCCGGCTGCGATTTCCGAACTCGTTTTTTGCTCATGTTTACAACTGTAGTCAGAAACGACGACAGATGTAAACAAAAATGTTTACGATGCCAGATTGGTGTTGCCCTTGTGTGAGCAGGTCGGACGGGAGGCTGTTGGCGTTGGATCGAAATTCGACTCCGTCACCAGCGATGACGAAATAGTTGACTAAACGTCTAGTCGAAGCGATGAGCCAGCCTCTTTGAACTATGGGACGCACCTCTGATGCCGAACAGCGATTGATGGACGCCGTGCTCGAACTTGTCTGGACAGGTTCGTATGGGGCGACCACGATTGATTTGATTTGCGAAAAGGCGGGGGCGAAGAAAGGCAGCTTCTACTATTACTTCGCTTCGAAGACTGACCTCACCGCTGCGGCGCTCGAGTCTTGCTGGGCCAATACGTATCGTCCGCAGTTGGATGCGATTTACTCCTCCAGCGTCGATCCTCTGGCGCGATTGAAGGCTCACGCGGAACACACCTATCAGGAGCAGGCCGAGGCGCTCAAGGAGTTCGGCCATGTGCTCGGCTGTCCCTTGTTTACCTTGGGAAACGAGATCAGCACCCAGGAGCAAAAACTTCGCGATGTGATCGAGAAGATCCTCAATACACAGCATCGCTATGTCGAGTCGGCCCTGCGTGAGGCGTCGGCCAAAGGGGACATCGTTTGCCCGGACCCAGGCTTCATGGCCAAGGCGTTGTTTCTCTACTGGGAAGGCGCGCTGGCTGAGGCTCGCATCAAGAACGATCTCTCACTCCTCAAGAATCTCTGGCCTTCCATGCAGAAGCTCCTTGGCCTGACTCCTGCGGAGCCAGCCAAAACCCGCCGCAAAGCAGCATAAATCGCACTGCCCGGCGTTCCCAGAGCGCAGGTGCCGCTATCCTAGATGAACAGTCAACTATTCTCCCCAAATCGCTCCACCATGAAGCCATTTCGCCTCGCTGGTCTATTCATTTGCTGCCTTGGAAGTGCCCATGCGGAACTGCCTGCGACGCCTGCGGCCTGGAAGAGCGGACAGCCCATGAGCCAAGCAGCGGCTGCGGCTGGCGACAACTGGTGGAAGGTCTTCAACGACGCACAGCTCACCAAACTCATTGATGAAGCCAAGGCCACATATCCCGGCCTCCAGACCACCATGGCACGAGTCGAGCAGGCACGCTCTGCCGTGCGCATGGCACGCTCTGGTTTGCTGCCGAGAGTGACGGCCACGGGCGATCTCGGACGCAGCCGTGCATCGGACACGATTTACGATTTCTCCTTCGGCACCCTGAGTAACTTCGGAGCCTCTGCTGAGCTGAGCTATGAGATCGACATCTGGGGCAGGCTTCGCGGACAGGTGAATGCGGCCCGCGCTGACGAAAACAGCGCGGTCGCTGATGCCTATGCTCTCGGCCTTGTGCTTGCCGGTGAGGTGGCCCGAATTCACTTTGCGTTGAAGTCCATTGATGAGGAGCAGGCGGTGCTTCAGGACACGCTGAAGCTTCGTCATGAAGCCCTCGACATGGCGACAGCTCGCGTGAATGCCGGGGCAACCAATGAACTTGATCGCGTGCGTGCCGAGGCAGAACTGGCGACGACGGAAGCCGAGATCGCAGCGCTCGTTGGTCCCCGTGCCGAACTCGAAAACACGCTCGCTCTCGCTCTCGGCAAGATGGCTTCGAACTTCAAGCAAGCCCCCGGCAAGCTGCCCTCGGTGCTACCAGCCATTCCCAAGGTAGTGCCTTCTGAGCTGGTGCAACGCAGACCCGATGTGGCCTCGGCGATGCGACGTGTGGAAGCAGCGCAAACTCGTGTGGGCGTCGCCCGCAGTGCCTACTTCCCCAAGGTCACGCTCGGCGCAGGCCTCGGCACGCAGACCAGCCAGACGGGCAAGTTCTTTGATCGTGAGAGCGAGACATGGTCGATTGGCCTTCGCGTCTCCGTGCCGCTCTTTGTTGGTGGTCAGAGAAAGGCGACCGTCGATGCCGCCAAGGGAGTTCTCAAGGAAGTCACCGGTCAATATGAAGAAAAGGTGCTCATCGCATTCAAGGAAGTCGAGTCATTGATGGCCAGACTCGCTGCGCAGCAGAAACAAAGCGATGCGCAGGAGCATTTGCAGACGGCGGCCGATGCGGCTGCGAAACTCGCGCGCCAGCGCTACAGCGAAGGTATCACGACTTACCTCGAAGTGATCGAAGCCGAGCGCACTTCGTTGTCCGCTCGACGTGCGCTCGTCCAACTGCGCGGCCAGCGCCTCGTCACCACCGTGCAACTCATCCAGGCCCTCGGCGGCGGATGGTCAGCGGCGAAATGACGAACCCGAATCACGAATGACAAACTTTATGAAACCCTCTCACCTCCTATTTGCCTCCCTGCTCCTCGCGAGCTGCCACAAGTCAGATCAAGCCGCCGGTGGCGGTTTCCAGATGCCCCCTCCAGGCGTGACTGTGTCGCCGCCGATCCAGCAAGAAATCCAGGAATGGGATGAGTTCACCGGTCGCATCGACGCGGCAGAGTCCGTCGAGATTCGTCCGCGCGTCAGCGGCTACATCGACAAGATCCACTTCAAGTCGGGTCAGATGGTGAAGAAAGGCGACCTGCTCGTCACCATTGATGCACGACCTTTCCAGGCCCTGCTCGACCGCGCCGATGCCGAGGTGCAGCGTGCGAAGACGAAGGTCGAGCTATCGAAGAAGGAGCTGGATCGCGCGGACAAACTCATCGCCGCCAAGGCGATCAGCACCGAGGAAGCCGACACCAAGTCGATGACCTTCCGCGAAGCCAACGATGCTCTTCGATCCGCTGAAGCCGCCGTGAAAGCAGCGGCGCTTGATGTCGAATTCGCTTCCGTGCGCAGTCCGCTCGATGGCCGCGTCAGCCGCGAGATGGTCACGGCAGGCAACTACGTCAGCGGTGTCGCAGGCTTCACGACACTGCTCACCACCGTCGTCAAAGCCGACCCGGTCTATGTTTATGCCGATGTCGATGAATCGACGTTCCTTCGCTACCAACGCCTGGGAATGCTCGACAAGCCCACGGTCGCCGAGATGCAGCTCGAAGGTGAGAAAGACTACCCGCACAGCGGCCGCATCGAGTCCTTCGACAACCGCATCTCCGGCACCACCGGCAGCATCCTCGTGCGCGCCGAGTTTGAGAACAAGGATGGCACGCTGCGCCCCGGCACCTTCGTGCGGATGCGTCTGCCCGCTGGGCCGAAATACAACGCCCTGCTGGTGACGGAAGAAGCCATCGGCACGGATCAAGGTCGCAAGTTCGTGCTCACGGTGAACAAGGAGAACATGACCGAATACAAGCCGGTCGAGATCGGTCCGCTCATCGGCGACAAGCGCGTCATCCGCAGCGGCGTCATGAAGGAGGACAACGTGGTCATCAATGGCCTCGCTAAGGTGCGCCCAGGGATGCCCGTCGCACCGATGCCGCCTGAGAAGAAGGTCGCGGAAACGCCAGCGAAGTAACCGACTCCGCTCATGAACTTCTCTCAATTCTTCATCACTCGCCCCATCTTCGCGGGCGTGCTCTCGATCATCCTCGTGCTGGTCGGTGGCATCTCGCTGAACTACTTGCCCGTCAGTGAGTATCCCGAAGTGGCACCGCCGAACATCGTCGTGCGCGCGGTGTATCCAGGCGCGAATCCGCAGGTCATCGCGGAGACGGTTTCCACCGTTTTGGAAAAGGAGATCAATGGCGTCTCGAACAGCATCTACATGTATTCGCAGGCCACAGGTGACGGCGTGATGACGCTGACCGTGACCTTCAAGATCGGCACTGATTTGGACAAGGCGCAGGTCGCCGTGCAGAACCGTGTGAACCAAGCCTTGCCGCGTTTGCCCGAGGAAGTGCGACGCATTGGCATCGTGACCATGAAGTCGTCGCCGGACCTCACGATGGTGGTTCACCTCTTCTCGCCCGATGGTCGCTACGACGACATCTACGTGCGCAACTACGCCTCGATGAATGTGAAGGACCAGCTCGCGCGCATCCCTGGTGCGGGCAATGTGACGCTCTTCGGTTCCGGCGATTACTCGATGCGCATCTGGTTGAACCCTGACAAGGTCGCGTCACTCGGCATGACGCCTGCCGACATCATCCGCGCGATTCAATCGCAGAACTCCCAGGTCGCCGCAGGTTCGATCGGCAATCAGCCCATCAGCAGCGATGTGCCGGTGCAGTTGCAAATCACCACCAAGGGACGTCTCGTCACCGAGGAAGAGTTCGCGAAGATCATCATCAAGACCGGCCCCAACGGCGAGACCGTGGAACTCAAGGACGTGGGCCGCATCGAACTCGGTGCCAGCGAATACGCGCTGCGCTCGACGATGAACAACAAGAGCGCTGTCGCCGTGCCCATCTTCCAACAGCCCGGCTCGAACTCGCTCCAGCTCTCCGCCGCCGTGCGTGCGGAGATGAAGAAGCTCAAAGAGAACTTCCCCGCCGGCATCGACTACGCCATCGCGTATGACCCCACCGTCTTCGTTCAGCAGTCCATCGACGCGGTGATCCACACCTTGCTCGAAGCCATCCTGCTCGTGGTGATCGTCGTCATCGTCTTCCTCCAGACGTGGCGCGCCTCGATCATTCCGCTCGCCGCCGTGCCCGTGTCACTCATCGGAACGTTTGCGATCATGCACGCCCTCGGCTTCTCGATCAATGCGCTCTCGCTGTTCGGCCTGGTGCTGGCGATTGGCATCGTTGTGGATGACGCCATCGTCGTGGTCGAGAACGTCGAACGAAACATCCGCGAAGGCTTGTCACCACTCGAAGCGACGAGAGTCGCGATGAAGGAAGTGACTGGCCCCATCGTCGCCACGGCGCTCGTGCTGTGCGCGGTGTTCGTGCCCACCGCATTCATCAGCGGCTTGACCGGCCAGTTCTACAAACAGTTCGCGCTCACCATTGCCATCAGCACGGTCATCTCCGCGTTCAACTCACTCACGCTCTCGCCCGCTCTGAGCGCATTGCTTTTGAAGGGGCACCACGACAAGCCCGACCTGCTCACCCGCTTGATGAACTTCGGCCTCGGCTGGTTCTTCAAGCCCTTCAACTGGTTCTTCGAGAAGCTCGGTGGCACCTATCAATGGATCGTGGGACGCGCCCTCCGACTCGCCGTTGTCTCGCTGCTGCTCTATGGCGGTCTCGTTTATCTCGGCTACGATGTCTTCAACAAAGTGCCGACTGGCTTCGTGCCCACGCAGGACAAGAAGTATCTCGTCGCCTTCGCGCAGTTGCCCGATGGCGCATCGCTGGAGCGCACCGATGCGGTGATGCGCCGCATGAGCGACATGATCATGAAGACGCCCGGTGTCGAGAACGCCATCGGCTTCCCAGGCTTGTCGATCAACGGCTTCAGCAACGCCTCGAACTCCGGCATCGTCTTCGTCGGCCTGAAACCCTTCGAAGAACGCACGACGCCCGACCTCAGCGGTGAAGCGATCTCAATGATGCTGAACGGCCAGTTCATGCAGATTCAGGAAGCCTTTGTGCTCGCCGTAATGCCACCCGCGGTAAACGGCATGGGAGCCATTGGCGGCTTCAAGCTCCAGGTCGAAGACCGCGCCGACCTTGGAGTCGAAGCGCTCGCGAACGCCACGAACGAGATCATCGGCAAGGCTTATCAAAGCGGCGTCTTCGCTCCGATGAGCGTCTTCACCGGCTTCCGTCCGAACACACCGCAGCTCGCTGCTGAGGTCGATTGGGTGAAGGCGGAAAGCCTTGGCATCAGCAAGCAGGAGATCTCGCTCGCGCTGCAAGTCTATCTCGGCTCGCTCTACGTGAACGACTTCAATCGCTTCGGCAGAACATGGCAGGTCGTGGTGCAAGCCGACCAGCAATACCGCTCGAAGGCCGAGGACATCACCAAGCTCAAGGTGCGCAACACACGCGGCGAAATGGTGCCGCTCGCCACCGTGCTCAAAGTGAGCCCAAGCAGCGGCCCCGACCGCGTGATGCACTACAACTCCTATCTCAGCGCCGAGATCAATGGCAACCCCGCGCCCGGTCACACCAGCGGCGAAGCCGAAGCGATGATCACGAAAATTGCCAAAGAGACGCTGCCCAAAGGCATGGATGTCGAGTGGACCGAGCTGAAGTTCCAACAGGAACTCGCCGGCAACACCGCCGTCTATGTCTTCCCGCTCTGCGTCATGCTCGTCTTCCTCGTGCTCGCCGCGCAGTATGAAAGCCTGCGCATGCCCCTCGCCATCGTGCTCGTCATCCCGCTCACGCTCCTGAGTGCGCTCGTCGGCGTGATGTTCACCACCAACGAGAACAACATCTTCACTCAGATCGGTCTCATCGTGCTCGTCGGTCTCGCCTGCAAGAACGCCATCCTCATCGTCGAGTTCGCCAAGGTGAAACAAGACGAGGGACTCTCCGCCTTCGATGCCGCCGTTACCGCCGCCCGCCTGCGTCTGCGCCCCATCTTGATGACCTCCATCGCCTTCATCGCCGGTGTCTGGCCGCTCGTCGCCAGCCACGGAGCCGGTGCTGAAATGCGCAAGGCCATGGGCATCGCCGTCTTCAGCGGTATGATCGGCGTGACGATCTTCGGCCTGCTGCTGACGCCCGTGTTTTACTACGTGCTGATGAAGTGGGGGAAGAAAGCAGAGTCGAGCACGACACCAATGTGAGATGCCTCGTTTTGGGGTGGCCAGGGCGATAATCGGCGTTGAGGTGTGCTTGTGATTGATGTCGATCATGGCATGTCTTCGACCCCATGAGTTCAGCTCCTGCCTTTACGATTTCGGGATTCTCGACTGCACGCTATGCGACGTGGTTCTTCATTGATGAACTCGGGCTGCTGCTGGATGCGGGCGATGGCTTGATCTCGGGATTGATGAGCAAGGCGGCCAAGATCAAGCACATCGCCGTCTCGCATCCTGATCGCGATCATCTCTCGGGATTGCTGCACTTCCTGAAGCTCTTCGGCGGGCAAGGCACGCCCACGATCTACTACCCGGAGAGCAGTGGATCGTTCCCGGCACTGGCCGAGTTTTCTCAGCGATTTGATCCTGATCAGCCGGGGCGACCTGCCTGGACGCCCATCGCTTCGGGTGCCGAGATCGCCTTGGGATCGGGGCTGACATTGCGAGCACACGCCAATCGCCATGTGCCTTGCGAGCCTGGGCAGACGAAGAGTGTGAGCTTCAGCCTGCTGCGGATAATTCGAAAGCTAAAGCCCGAGCACCGGCAGCTCACGGGGCCGGAGATCGGGGCCTTGAAGAAGTCGCTCGGTGAAGCCGCGATCACGGACGAGGTGGAGCACACCGAACTCATCTACACAGCCGACACGCCGATCGAACCAGCGAGCCGCTGGGGTCCGACGAAGATTCTCATTCACGAGTGCACCTTCCTGGACGCGGCAACTGCGGAGTCCAAGCACCAAATCGCGCGGCATTCCTACCTGGATGCGGTGCTCGACATCGCTGCAGAATTGCAGCCCCAGCATCTGATCCTCACGCATTTCTCCGCACGCTATGGCACGGATGAGATTCGCGAGGCCATCCGTGCGGGGGCCACAAAGAGGCAATTGGGATTGCCGATTCACGCCGTGCTTCCGGGGGAAACGGTGCACGACATCCTTGGACAGGTTCCGGTCTATGCGCCGTCGTGAGGCGCATGGATGCTAAGCCTTGGCTTCATTATCGTCTCCATCTGCGTCCATGAACACCACCTCGTCTTCAGGGGCAATGAAGGTGGGTTCAGGCTCGGGCGCAGACGCAGGTGCCATCGCTGGGGAAACAGGCGTGAACAGCGCCGGCTCATCGTCCAGCGGTCCGTCTTCTTCGACGGGAGGGAGGACTGGCTCGATCACGACCGCTGCGGGTTTGGTCACGACGCGAGGTGGCAATGCATGATCGAGGGTGAGGGCGGCAGCGAAGGCTCCATCCACGCCGTCGCGATGCGGGAGAGTTTGCTTGGTTTCGATGAGGCGCAGGCCAGGGATGGCTTCTATGGCCTTGGCGATGACACCTTCGTTCTCTTCCTTGTCGATGCTGCAGGTGCTGTAAACGAGCACGCCGCCAGCGGCCAGGGAGTGCAGGGTGCTGAGCAAGAGTTGCAACTGGACCTCGGCAGAGGCGGTGATGTCCTCAGGCTTCAAGCGCCAGCGAACGTCAATGCGTCGGCGCATCACGCCACTGTTGGAGCAGGGCACATCGAGCAGGATGCGATCATACTTCTTGTTCTCCTTCGGGCCGCGCGATTCCTTCAGCCAGTCATAGACCATCGTGGTCACGTTATTGACGCACAGCCTCTGCATGTTGCGATTCATGCGTTCGAGTCGTTTGCCGGAAGTGTCCGTGGCGATGATTCGACCATCATTGCGCATCAGTTGGGCGAGGAGCGCAGTCTTGCCTCCTGGCGCGGCACAGGCATCCAGCACGGAGTGGCTGGGGGATGGGGACAGAAGCTCGGCGGCCATGGCTGTGCTGGGGTCTTGCACATAGCATTCACCCGCTTCGATCGCGGCGTGGGGCACGCGTTCCACGCTGTAAAAATCGTCGCCGTGATCGTCGAGAAACTCGAACGTCGGTTTCTTCGCGACCAGGCGGTTCAGACGCACATAAATGGGAGCGGGCTGCTGATTCCAGGCGCAGAGGTCCACGGTGCCCGATTCTCCGAACTGCTCCACCCAGCGCTGCACCAGCCACTTGGGATGCGAGTAGCGGATGTAGGTGGCCGCATTGCTACGGGCCTCCAGAAGGGCGGCTTTTTCACGGATCGCGCGCCGGAGCACCGCATTGACTAGCCCGCCGGATTTTCCCACATAGGCCACTGTTTCATTGACCGCAGCGTGCGGGGCCATGTCCAATATCAGCAGTTGGGCGAGGCCAAGGCGGAGAGCGTCCTGGGTTTCGCGGTCGAGGAGCTTGTCGCCGGTGAGTTTGGCGGCCCACCAGTCGAGCAACGTTTGGTGCCGGATCACGGCATAGACCAGCGTCTGCAAAAGCGCGGTGTCACGAGGCTCGAAGCCGCAGTCCTCGGCGGCTTCGTCGATGAGATTCACTGCGTATTCATCGCCACGGTGCCACTCGAAAAGCACACCGAGGGCCACCTTGCGCGGGGGGCGAGGCTTGCGGATGCGGTTGGGGAATTGTCTGCGAGGGGGAAAGGGCATCTTTTGTCCATTCCACGGATTTCCGAGATGCCCAAGTGCAAATTGATCGTGACGGCTTTCGGGTCTGCTTGAGGCGGTTGATAACGAGGTCTCGCTAACATCGTTCACAGCGCCCATGATTCTCCGCGCCTTTGCACTTCTGGTTCTCTGTTCATCTGCCTTCGCCGCTGAAAAGAAGCCCAACATCCTCTGGCTGATCGCGGAGGACTTCGGCCCCCAGCTCAGTTGCGCGGGCACCAGGGAAGTCTGGACGCCCAACATCGACAAGCTGGCCACCGAGGGCGTGCGCTACACGCATTTTTACAACGGCATGGTATGCAGCGTCAGCCGCTCCACCTTCATGACCGGGATGCACGCGCCCTCCATCGGTGTGCATAACCATCGAACGGTGAACAAGAAGCCGCTGCCGGAAGGCGTGCGCATCTTGCCGGACTGGATGCGCGAGGCTGGCTACTACACGGCCAACCTCACCAAGCTGCCCGAGTCCTGCGGCTTCAAAGGCGCGGGCAAGACAGACTGGAATTTCCTCATCGAAGGCAAGCCATTCGACACGAATGACTGGGCCGATCTCAAGTCGCACGGTCCCTTCTACGCACAGATCAACTTTCAGGAAACGCACCGCACCTTTCATGGTCCCAAGCGAGCAGACCCAGCCAAGGTGGAGATCCCGCCCTACTACCCCGATCACCCGGTGACTCGCCAGGACTGGGCCGAGTATCTCGATGCAGCGAGCGAACTCGACGTGAAGATCGGCAAGGTCATCGAAGCGCTGAAAGCCGACGGCTTGTTCGATGACACGATCCTCATCTTCTTTGGCGACAACGGCCAGGCACATGTGCGCGCGAAGCAGTTCTGCTACGAGGAAGGCCACCTCGTGCCGCTCATCATTCGCTGGCCCAAGAACTTCCCCGCGCCCGAGAATTTCAAGCCCGGCACGCTCGACGAACGATTCCTCCACGGCGTCGATCTCGCGCCCACGATGCTCGATATCGCTGGTGCGCCCAAGCCCGCCAAGATGCAGGGCCACATCTTCCTCGGCCCGCGCACCGAGCCCCCGCAGCCTTACATCTTCGGCTACCGCGACCGCTGCGACATGACCGTCATGCGTCTGCGCACCGTGCGCGACGAGCGCTACCGCTACATCCATAACTTCCACCCCGAGATCCCCTTCATGGCGCGGAATGTTTACAAGGAGACGCAATACCCCGTGTGGAACCTGCTCAAGCAACTGCACGCCGAAGGCAAGCTCACGCCGCCGCAGGAAGCGATGTGCCAGCCCACCATGCCCGCCGAGGAACTCTACGACATGCAGGAAGACCCCTTCCAGCTCAACAACCTTGCGACTTCCACCAAGCCCGAGCACCAGGCCGCTTTGAAGCGTCTCAGTGGCGTGCTCGATCAGTGGATCATCGACATCGACGACAAAGGCCGCACCCCCGAGCCTGCGGAGATCCTCAAGATGGTCGAGGACGACAAGAAAAAGCCCAAGGGCAAAGGCAAAGCGAAGAACAAGAAGGCCTAGCTCGACAGCCGCTCACTACCACTTCATCATGCGCGCCGCATGAGCAACACGCCCAACTTTTGTCCTGAACTCGTCGGCTCCATGTCGCAGGGAGCCGCTGGCAATCCGACCGTCGCGATGGTCGAGGCTGCGTTCCAACACCACGGCCTGTGCTGGCGCTACATCAATATGGAAGTCTCTCCCGGCGATCTCGCGGATGCGGTGAAGGGAGCGTTCGCGATGGGCTTCCGCGGTTTCAATTTGTCGATGCCGCATAAGGTGACGGTCATCCCGATGCTCAGCGGACTCGGCGAGAGCGCGGCGCTCATCGGCGCAGTGAATTGCGTGGTGCGGCGCGGCGATCAGTTCATCGGCGAGAACACGGACGGCAAAGGCTTCCTCACGTCGCTGCAAACCGAGATCGACCCGCGTGGGAAGAACGTCGTGCTCTTCGGTGCCGGCGGTGCCGCTCGTGCGGTGGCGGTCGAACTCGCACTCGCAGGCACAGCGAAGATCATCGTCGTGAACCGTGACGAAGCACGCGGTCGTGAACTCGTGGACACGCTGCGCAGCAAGACGCAAACGAGCGCCGAGTTCGTCGCATGGACGAGTGACTATGTCGTGCCGAGTGACACG
>CAUJJC010000240.1 GCA_963204975.1 Verrucomicrobiota bacterium
TGCGCCGCTTTGGTGAGCGGTCGCGACCTCCTCGCCCGCCTCGACCGCGATGACATCAGCACCCAAGCCGCCCGCGAGATATTCGAGGACAGCACCGACTCCGATTTCATCACGCTCATGCGAGCCTACGACTTCGCTAAAGCGAACGCCTTCAGCTTCGACCGCTGCCGCAGCTACGGCATCAATGCCCAAGTCGCCCGCCAGGTGGAGCAGACCTTTCAGCAGATCATGCACGCCGCCCAGCAGATCGATTCTCAGAGCAACTCCAGCAGATTCAGGGAGGCCAGCAGATTGGTTTCTGAAAAATCTGCGGGCCTCCCTGAATCTGCTGGAGACCACCCTCTGTCGCAAAAGCCAGCCTATCAAAGCTCTCCAAAAGCCAGCGACGCCCTCCTGCGCTGCCTCATGGCCGGTTTCGTCGATCAACTCGCCAAACGCCGCACTCCCGGCAAACCCGAGTGCGATCTCACTGATCAACGCACCGGCCAGCTCGTCCGCGAAAGCGTGGTCACCGACGCCGCCTACTTCGTCGCTGCCAATCTACGCGAAACACCGTCCCGCCAGACGCTCCTGAGCCTCGCCACCGCCGTGCAGCCCGCGTGGATCGCCGAGATGTTCCCGCAGCATCTCAGCACCACCATCGAGCACCTCTTCGATGCCCAAAACAAGCGCGTCGCCGCCATGCGGCTCGTGCGCTACCGCGATCTCGTCATCGAGCAAAAAGCCCAGCAGCGCGACCTCGATCCCGTCGCCAGCGGACGCTGCCTCGCCGAAGCCCACCGCGCCGGAGCCTTTGATCTGCCACTCATGGATCACCGGCTGAAGCAATTCATCGCCCGCGTGAACCTCGTCCACGCCACCCTGCCCGAGCTCGAGTTCGCTCCCTTCGACGAAGCCGCCATCACCACCAGCCTCGCCCGCGCCTTCACCGGCCTCACCCTCGTCAAAGAAGCCCAAGCCGCGCCCCTTTTGCCCGCCTTTCATCAGCACCTCGACAAAGGCCAGGTCAGTTGGCTCGACGAATTGGTGCCCCTCACCCTCCCCTGGCCCAACGGCGGCCCCATCAAGCTCAGCTACGTCAACGACACCCCCGAAGCCCAGGTGAAGCTCCAGGAATGCTTCGCCCTCACCGCCCACCCGACGCTCTGCGAAGGCCGTCTGCCAGTGCAACTCCAGCTCTGCACGCCGGATGGCAAACGCTTGGCCAAGACGAGTGACTGGCAGGGCTTCGTCACCCGCGAATGGCCGAAGCATCGGCAGGCGGTAGCGAAGAAGTTCCCGAGCGTGCTGTGGCGGTAGCGTGCAGCTACCAGCCAATCACACGACCTTGTGGCGGATGCGTTTCGGCTTCTCAGGAGCCAAGGTCATCTGCGGGGTGACTTTGATGCCCATGCGCTTGTAGTAGTCGAGCATCTTCTCCGTGGCCACGCGGCTGGCTTCGAGCACGATCTTCGACATCTCTGACATCTCGCGCGGAGGCGCTTCTTGGAGGCTGTTGGAGGTGAGCATGGCGTGCAGTTGGTCGAGCGTGTGCGTCTTGCTGTCGGCAATCTGCACTGCGGGTGGTGATTGATTCTCCCACAGGCCCCACTCATCGGCAAGGGGCAGGTAGTCGTCCAGGAAATGCCTGCGGCTGCGGTCGAAACGGCGGCGCACATCGTCTTCGGGCACGTGATGTCCACCCAGTTTCACGCGCAAGGCCACACGGGCGACGGCCTGTGTGGCGGAGCCGATGACGATGTAATGCAGCAGGATGCGATAGCCGCGTGCCTTGGCCTCGCGGATCAGCGCGACTTGAGCTTTGCCGCTGAGCGTGGACTCGATGGCAAAGCTGGTCTTCGCCGCGATGAGCGAACGCGCCTCCTCCAGCAGCAAGCGTCCTGCCCGGAATGCGCTCAGCGTGGGGTCGAGTGGCGAGAGTCCGCGGGCCATCTCATCCGCATTCAAAAACCGCATCAAGCCCAGCCTCGGCAGCAGTTCACGCGCAAGCGTGGTCTTCCCCGCACCATTGCAGCCGCCGAGAATACAGAGGGTAGGGTTCATGGAGCGAATCAATAGGACACCACCGTCAGCCCCGGAATGCGGCTGAACTCGTCCACGTTATTGGTCACCACTCCCATGCCATGCACCAATGCGGTGGCGGCGATCCACATGTCGTTGGCTCCGATGAGTTGTCCTTTGGCTGCCAGCGCCCGATAGATCTCGCCATACTGCCAGGAGACATCGTTGGACCAGGGGAGAATCGGGTAAGGGCGGCACAGGCGCTCCCAGTCCCGTTTGGTGCTCGCAGATTGGCCACAGGCCAGCTCTCCGGCCACGGTGAAGGTGATGTAGAAGCTCTCCTTCGATCTGGTGGCAAAGAAGCGGTCAATCGTGGCCGTGATCCCGCGCTTGGCCTCACGTTCGGCAACGATGATGAAGTTCGTGTCGAGGATCAAGCCCATGGATCATCGGGAATAGGGTCACGCTTGGCAGCCTCTTCCACTGCGTCCAAATACTTGCCACTGACCTCGCTGCCGCCGTTGTGGAAATAGTCGCGCAACGCCGCACCGGTTGCCGGAGCATCCACCCAGACCGCACGACGCACCACTTCCGTGAAGGACTCGCCGCCGCGTTTGACCTGCCGCAACTTCTCGTAGGCATCGAGTTCTAAGGTAATTGTCTTTGTTGCCATGCACGAAAAATACACGAGATGAACAATTCGGCAAGCGCCGCCACTTCAGAAAGCGGCTACTTCGTTCCGCTCGCCTCTGCATTCCAGATCTTGAGAGTGAATCGCTGACCTTCTTTCTCGAATAGAATCTCCCGAAGAATTGTCACGATCTGCCCCTGCATTTGAGGGTGAAGGTAGTTTTCAGGTTCCTCAAAGCAAAAGACCGAATCGGCTGTCACAGCAGCTGCTGAAGCTCGAACCACCCCTTGCGCTAGCACATTATTCCGTGCTAGTTTTCAACCATGAACATGATCCTGGCTGAAGACATTGTGAGCGTGACGGACTTCGCTCGTGGCACAAAAGAACATCTCGCAGAAATGGCGAAGACTCAGCGCCCACGCGTGCTCACGCAGAATGGCAAGGCGGCTGCGGTCGTGGTGCCGGTGGACATGTTTGATGAGATGTCTCAACAAGCTTACGAGCGGGAGATGGACATGAAGCTGAAGACGGCGCTGGAGGCTTATGCGAAGGGGGACCGAGGAAGACCGTTGGATGAAATGTTCGGTGAGCTGCGCAAGAAACACTTCGGCAAAAAACAGCCTGCATGAACTATCGTGTTCAGGCATCCGAAAGC
>CAUJJC010000241.1 GCA_963204975.1 Verrucomicrobiota bacterium
GCCGCAGGCTTGCCCGGCTTACCGTCGAAGGACATGTAAGCGAGCTTGCCGCCGCCTTTGACATCAATCGTCATCCACTCCGGTGCCTCGACCTTCTTCAGTTCAAACACCGGTTTGCGCGCGTCATCGAGCAACTGCAGCGTGAAGCCGCCAAGACGATCCGCGAAGCCCCGACGGCTCCCCAGGCTGATCGAGTCAATGTTCTGCGCGGAACCCAGATCGACCTCCCACCACGGGTTCGGCTGATTCTCCTGCGTGTGCGTCATGCCCTTGCCCCAGACCGGATTCTTGTCGCCATCCAGCGCCTTGATCGCATCGCCACCATTCCTCGTCGTGGATTGCGTCGCCTTGCCACCCTTCGCGATGTTCTTGCCACCGCTCATGATCTCTACCTCGGAGAGCTGAAGGCAGCGCTTCTCGCCAGGAAGTTCGATGCGGACAAACCGCGCGGGCTTGCCCGTGGCGACGGTGGGCTTGGCATCAACCGTCGCAGGTGCAGCAGCGGCACTCTTATCTTCCTTCTTCGCGCCTTTGTCCTTCTTGGCGTCCCTCTTGGTCTCCGGCTTCTTCGTGTTGTTGTTCGCCGGGATCGGGCTTTCAAAGCCAGCATACATCTCGGGCTTGATCCCGCGTGCATAAGCACCGCCGCCGAAGGTGTTGGGCTTGGCGGCACCGACGAAGGCGATGTTGAGGTCAGGCGTGATCTTGTCTTCCAAGCCGACGGCCCAGAACATGCCATTCACCATGAGCCTACGATAGCCATCGTTCGTGATGTCTTCGGAGGTGCCGTAGAGCGAGGTGAAGACACGGCCTTCCTTGCCCGACGCGGGTTTGTAAGTGCGCGTCCATTCGCTGGGCATCGGCGGCTTCGTCGCGTCAGCAGGTGAATCGGGCGTCATGCCGTTGAGCGGCTGCGCCATGGTGAGAATGTCGCCGCTGGTGGGCTTGCCGACGTAGCCACCGGCCTGCACCCAGATGTCCTTCACGCCACGCAGGATCGGATGCGACTTCAGCGCATCCACGATGGCAATGCGCGTGCTCTGCTTGTGATTCGTGCCGTAGTGGCCGACCCAGGTCTGGCCCAGCACCTGATGGCCAAAGCCGAGTTCGTAGTCGCTGCCTTTGTAGTCGAACGAATACTTCGCGAAGGGCGCGTCCTTCGGCATTTTGAAGCCGTGCGTCGCCGTGCGCATACCGACCACCGGGCCGCCGCGTTTGAGGTAGTCATCGAAGTGCTTCATCTGCTCCGCTGGGAAGTTCTGGAAGCGCAGGAACACCACCGCGAGGTCCGCCGTATCGAGTGCCTCGATGCCCGGCATGTTCGATTTGTCGCCACCCACGATCTCACCCGACTCGGGATCAATGCCAAAGAGCACGGTGCACTTGAAGCCGTGATGCTTCGCCAAGATGCGCGCCAACTGCGGCAGCGATTCCTCGGAGCGATACTCATGGTCATTCGCCATGAAGACAATGTGCTTGCCTTTGCCAGGGCCATCGGTGCCTTCAAAGACGAGCGGTGCGGCGCTGGCGAAGGTGGCCAGTGAGAGGAGGGCGAGGAGGATCAGTTTCATGATTCGGATTCGAGCGGGAGTCCTATACCGCGCAAGGGAGCGGATTCGGACAGACAATTTTAACTATTTGTCCATGCCCCAGAGCCTTCGAAACATTGCCCGCATGTCGGAATCATGACGGAACTCAATCATCACGCATGGAGGGATAAATGCATTCCTGGCAATGGACGACTCCGAGCATTCATCGACGTATCCCTGGGGATTGGTCACATAGCATACGCCCATGTGAAACGCTTCCGTCCTTTCGTGCGAAGCGCACGACGATCACACAGAGGGACGTCGGGCGAGAGCATCACGGATGATCTTGAGCACTTGCTCGCGCTCAGCCCCGGCGATGGTGAGGCGAGGCTCGCGCACCCACTCTTTTCCAAGACCGGTCTCCTGGCACAGCAGCTTGATGTATTGCACAAAGTGGATGTGCGTATCGAGCTTCATGAGCGGCTGCGTCCAGCGATACAGTTCACGAGCTTCGTCCCACTTGCCTGCACGCGAGAGGTCCCAGAGTTTTTGATTCTCCTTCGGGAAGGCGATGCCGCTGCCGGCCACCCAACCATCGATGCCGAGAATGGCGGATTCGAGAAACAAGTCGTCCACTCCTGTGAAAATTTGGTAGCGATTGCCGACGAGGTTGCGCAGCTCCGTGATGCGACGTGTGTTCGCGGATGACTCTTTGATCGCGATGAGGTTCGGGATGTCGGCGATCTGCACGAACTGTTCGGGCGTCACGTCGGTGTGATAGCCGACGGGGTTGTTGTAGAGCATCCAGGGCAAAGGTGTCGCCTTGGCAAGGGTGCGGAACCAATGCTCTGTCTCGCGTGCATCCGACTTGTAAACCATCGGTGGCATGATCATGAAGCCGGAGGCCCCGAACTTCTCGCCGTCCTGCATGTAGTCGATGGCCGCGCGTGTGCTCATCTCGGCCACGCCGCTGAGCACGGGAATACGCCCTCGAGCGGTGTCGATGGCACATTTCAACACGGCGCGCTTCTCATCCGGTTGCAGGCATTGATTTTCTCCAAGCGAACCACAGACAATCAAACCAGCGACACCCGAATCGATGAGGGCTTCGAAGTGCTTCGCCGAAGCATCGAGATCGAGCGATTGATCCTGGTGCATCTGCGTGACGACAGCCGGAAAGACGCCGGTCCAATGGGGATAGTTGGTCATGGTGATTGATGGTTACGAGACCCGGCAAGCATCATCTTGAGCAAGTTCGTAAAGCAAGCTGGGAAATTGAACAAAGGCGGATCGTTCTGTATTGTGAGTTCACTTTCATGGGCAATCACTCTCCTCATTCACACCCCACCTTTCTCACTGGTGATGGATCGAACTGGATCATGCCAGAAGCGCTTTTCGATGATCTGCCCGACACCGTTTTCTTCATCAAGGATCGGAGCGGGCGCTACGTGGTGGTGAATCAAACCCTGGCAGACCGCTGTGCGGGTGGCGACAAGGCAAAGCTCATCGGACGCCGCCCTGATGAGGTCTTCCCCGCCGATCTCGCAGCGACCTATGCACGTCAGGATGAGAGTGTCCTCAAAACAGGCGGCAGCATCACTCAGCAACTGGAGCTTCATATTTACCCCAGAGGCGTTGCTGGCTGGTGCCTGACGACCAAGCATGCCGTGCGCACCTCCGATGGTCGCATCGTGGGCCTGACAGGCATCTCGCGCGATCTCCATGCCGTGGATGGTGAAGCCGCTGGCTATGCGGAACTCGCGCGGGCGCTGCGATACATGAAGAAGCACTTCGCTGAGAGCCTGCGCATTGAGGACCTGGCCGGGCATTGCGGTCTTTCGGTGTATCAATTCGAACAACGAGTCCGCAAGCTCTACAAGATGAGTCCGCTGCAACTCCTGCACAAACACAGGCTGGATGAAGGCACACGCCTGCTGCGAGAGTCAGACCTGTCGCTAGCCGAGATCGCGCTGCAAACCGGGTGGTGTGATCAAAGCGCATTCACCCGGCACTTCAGCCGCTTCACCGGCATGGCTCCTGGTAAGTTCCGCCGACTGAACCGCCCCACTTGAATTCAAACCGAACTCCGCAAACGAAGCTCCCGAACATTTTTTCAAGAGCCAGACCATCGTCACGTTCACAGCGTCCCCTATGATTCGCCTGCTGCTCCTTATCTTCGCCTTTTGTCCGTCGCTCTTCGCGGCGCGGCCAAACATCCTCTTTGTCCTCGCCGAAGATCATGGCGCACAATTTGGAGCCATGGGCCGCACCGATGTGAAAACACCGCGCATGGATGCCCTCGCCGCCAGCGGGGTGTTGTTTCGCCGGGCCTACGTCGCCTATCCGGTCTGCTCTGCATCGAAGGCCTGCCTTATGACCAGTCTGCATGGTCACACGAACGGCTTGATCAATAACACCAACAACTTCTTCAAGCACGCCGCCAAGCTCACCGAAGCCGAGAAAAAGTCGCCGCCCTACCTGCACACTCGCATCCGCAGCACCGCGCCTACCTTGATCGAGACGCTCGTGCAAAACGGCTACCACACCGCCGTCAGCGGCAAGCTCCACGTCTCGCCGAACGAGCGTTTCCCTTACCACGACTTCATCCCGAAGGTCCCCGCCAAACAAGCCCTCACAGGCATCATCAAGCGAGCCGCAGGCAAACCGTGGTTCTTTCTTCACAACAGCATCACCAGCACGCATCGGCCCTTCGTGAACAGCGAAAAACAGCCCATCAGCGTCGATCCAGCGAAAGTCACACTTCCGCCGCATTTACCCGACACACCCACCATTCGACGCGACTGGGCGGAATACCTCGATGGCGTCCAAAAGGCCGACAAACAGCTCGGTGAAGCTCTCGATGCCCTCCGCGACTCAGGTGCGGAATCGAACACGATCATCATCTACATGGGCGATCATGGTCCTGCCTATCCGCACGGCAAAATGACGCCTTACCACCTCGGACTGCACATACCGCTCATCATTCGCCTCCCAGGTGCCAAGCCGCTCGTCAGCAACGAATTGGTCAGCGAACTCGATCTGCTGCCAACACTGTTGGATTTGCTCGGCGTGCGATACGATTCACCGCTGCATGGCAAAAGCCTCAAACCTATCCTCGAAGCTCAAACCGATGCCACCGGCCACGACTTCATCTTCGCCGAGGTCTCCGGTCGCTCTCTCAATCAAAAACGCGGCATGGAAGAACGCGCCGTGCTCGACGCCACGCATCACCTCATCCTGCGCAGCCGACTCGATGAGCCCAAAGTCATCAACGCCGACCTCCGCGACATGAAACCCTGGACCAACCGCATCTACGGTGAGCTTGTCCTGCGCAAAACAGACTTCCCCGATGCCTTTCGAATGCTGCAAACGATGGACCCACATGCACTGCAAGGTTCACCGCCCCTCATCGAGCTTTACGATCTTCAAAACGATCCCGGTCAGCTCCACAACCTCGCCGCCGATCCCATACAGAAACCGCATTTGGATCGGCTGATGTCGGCCTTCCTCAAGTGGCACACCGAGACCAAGGACGAGGCAATGATCTTGCCGCAAACGCATTGATGTTACGGTGGCACCAGTCACTTCCACAACTCCGATTGCAGGACGGATTATCGAAGTTGGTGCTTCTTTGACACTGCGCCATTGATCGGCACCGTGACGACAAGATGAACTCAAAGGCTTATCAAGATTTACCTCGGTGCCAATGGTGTCTCGGTAGCGAAATTTATGTGCGTTACCATGACGAGGAGTGGGGCGTGCCCGAGCATGATGATCAGCGATTGTTCGCGAAGCTGATTCTGGATGGTGCCCAGGCAGGGCTGAGCTGGATCACGATCCTGAAGAAGCGCGAGGGTTACTATCAGGCCTTCGAAGGCCTCGATCCTGAGAAGATGGCCCGCTACTCCGAAGCAAAGATGGCCGCGCTGATGAACGATCCCGGCATCGTTCGCAATCGGCTGAAGATTGCCGCAGCGGTGACCAATGCCCGTGCTTACCTGAAGCTACGTGAGGAGGTGGGCAGCTTCGATGCCTACCTCTGGGGATTCGTGGGAGGGCGTCCGATACGCAATGCATGGAACTCCATGAAGGAGATACCAGCGACCTCGCGCGAATCCGATGCCATGTGCAAGGACCTCAGAAAACGTGGCTTCAAATTCGTGGGCAGCACGATCTGTTACGCCTTCATGCAGGCTGTAGGAATGGTGAATGATCATCGTGTCGATTGCTTCCGCTACGACGAAGTGTGACAACGGGATCAGAGGCCTGGCACAGGTTTGCTGGAGGCATCGAGTGAGGTCGGCAGGCGAATCCAAAAATCGGCTCCACCTTCAGGCTGGTTGTCCACCCCTGCCTCGCCTCGATGAACATGAGCCACAGCCTTGACCAAGCTAAGCCCAAGCCCAATGCCTGGAGTATTGGCCGAAGCTGCGCTGCCGCGCATGAAACGTCGCCAGATACGACCGTGATCCGTCTCTGACACTCCGGGACCGGTATCACGCACATGGATCGTGGCGTGGTCAGGCTCGACATCCAGGAGCACCGTCACCAGGCCCTTCGGTGGAGTGTAAGCCAGTGCATTGTCGAGCAAGTTGGACACGGCTTGCTGCATTCGCTGGCGATCCACGAGCACCGTTGCATCACCTGTGACGAGCAGTTCCAGGCACAGTTCGCGTTGCTCGGCGGCGGCGGTGTAGAGTTCGCAGATGTCGGTGAGCAGTCCCTTGAGCGAAAGAGCTTCCAGGTGCAGTCGCATGGAGCGAGTGTCGCCCGCGCGCACGGCCAGGATGGCCTGAATGAGAGCGGTGGATCGTTCGATCTCCTCAATGCTGAGCACCGCAGCCTCGCGCCCAGCATCTTCACCATAGTGAGCCAGCACGACATCAATATTGCCTCTCACTCTGGCGAGAGGCGTGCGCAATTCGTGAGCTAGTTGATCGTTTGCAGCTTCGAGTTCCTCAGTGAGCCCGGCCACGCGATCAAGGCTCGTATTGAGAGCACGGGCAAACTCACGCAACTCGGCGATGCCATCATTACCGCGAAGACGTTCATCCAAACGATCACCCTCAGTCAGAATCCGTGCGGACTCGATGAACGATCTGACCGGACAAAGCACGCGCCGAACAAACCACAACACTGGCAGCATGGAGATCACAGCGGTGAAGATGGCGGATAGAAAAAACTGCCTCTGCACTCCGCTGAGAATCTGGCGGTCCTCGCGATCCGTGCGCCCGAACCATATCCGGGCTCCATCCTTCAGCCCACGCCCGCCCAGGAGGAGAAGATCGCCATTGCTCATGGGAGTAGTCTTCCAGGTTGTCGTTCCCATTGACACAGGAGGCAGTGGGATGTTCTGCGCAACGATTCCTTCACTCTGCATCGAAAGCAGGTCCGCGCCTTTGGCATCGAGCACGCGGAGGACATGATACTTTTGATGCGAGCCTGCCACATAAAGGCTGCGAATCATCTCCACTCCGCCCTTTTCATAGAGAACGGAATACTCCCCCAGATCATCTTCAATCACCGCCCGTGAGATAGTTCCCAGACTCTGGCTGAGCAGCCAGGAGGTCAGCCAACACATCATTGAAACCGCTAGCACCACGATGGACAGCACCATCGCGCTCACGCGCCACAAGGATGAATTAGAGTTGATCATGGCGATGGAAGACGTAGCCCTCGCCACGCCGCGTCTCGATATGCGACGGTCCATCGGCTGGATCAAGTTTCTTACGCAGCCGGAATACGGCCGCATCCACCACATTGGTTCCGGGATCGAACCGGATGTTCCAGACCTCATCCAGAAGGTAACTCTTGGTGAGCACACGTCCCTCGTTGTTGAGCAGCACATCGAGCAGTGACCACTCGCGCGGCTGGAGTTCGATGGTGCGCCCACCCATTGTGACACTGCGTTTCACTGAATCGAGCCGCCAGCCCTGAGGAAGCAATGGGTTGCTTATCACGGCAGGCACCGCTGCGGGGGCTCGCTTGAACCGCCGATGAAGCGCCTCCACTCGCGCGGATAGCTCGGCCATGGCAAAAGGCTTCGTCAAATAGTCATCACCGCCGATGGCCAGCCCAGCCACGCGATCAGCCACTTCTGCGCGAGCTGTGATAAAGATCACCGGAGCCACTCCGTCTGAAGCACGATACCGTTTCACCACTTCAAACCCATCCATTCCTGGCATTGAAACGTCCATGAGAATCATGTCCCACTCTCGATTCAAAGCCAGACTCAAGGCCTGGGTGCCACTGACGCAGAGGGTGATCGCATGACCCTGCCCTCGCATGGCAGTGAGCACCTGTCGTGCAAGCTCGGGATCGTCTTCGGCGAAGAGGATGGTCATGGCGTTAAAGTGAATTCTTGTCCGAGGCTACCAGACAGCGCTCGACTACAAAATGAAGCATCGTTCATGTGAAGCAAGAACTCCGAGCAAACGCCATGAGGTCCACCAAGGTGATTCTTTGCAGGAAGTCAGGATAAGCCACTCGTTAATTCGTTTTCGCCGGAGTGATCCAGCACGAGTCGTGCGGAATCATGCCGATGTGGGGGTAGTAGCTGCGTGCTTTCGGAGCAGCGAGCAGAATGAGCGACGTCCCCTCTCCCGCCGCCTTGTGAGTTCGGCGAATGAGTTCCCGTCCAATGCCTCGCCCTTGCCACGCTGCATCCACTGCCAGATCAGCGAGGTAGGTGCTATAGGCACCATCGGTCAACGCGCGCGCCACCCCCACGATGCGCCCCTCGCACCTCGCCGTCAGGATCAGGCTAGCGTTGGCCAGCATCTTCGCCAGACGCTCCCGATCATCGACAGGCCGTCGCTCCGCCAAGGTGGACGCCTGGAGCACTGTGATGAAGTCATCAACGCTGAGCCCGGATTCAATTTGGTAGTCAATGGAGTCACTCATGCTTCATCCCGTCCAGCTCCCCACAGAGAGCGAATGCCTTGATCGCCTGGGTCGTGGCGATGTAGGTGATGTAGTGGTAATTGCCCCGATACAGCGAATGCATCCACCAGCGGCCAGAGATGCGCTGCTCGCGCTTCAACCAGGCCAGCGCCTTTTGAATGCGGGCATCGGAGGCAGGCACCTGACTCTGCCGCATCAGCACAATGGCGAAGGCGGTCATGTAGGCATCGCTCTCGGGTTTGGCGGCATCGGGCAGACCGTTGATGAGCTTCACAACGGTGTCGCTCATCTTGAAATGCCAATCCTGAATGGCCGACATGTCGCGCGTGGACCATCCACCATCTGCGTGCTGCTTGGACGACAAAAGTTGGAGCGCACTGTCTCGTTCGGCGGTGTTCACGAGGTCGGGCATGAAATGGGCAAGCTGCAATCGCAGCACGCGGTCGTAGTCATTCTTGGGTTTGGCGCTTTTCAGCCAAGCTTTCATTCGATCCACGCGTGCGACGAGTTCCTTGTCCCGCAGTGAGCTTAACCAATCAGGTGCCACTGTCACCGCACGAGCCGCCTGAAGCGTTAGCTCGAAGTCTGTCGTGATGTGGGGAATCTCGACCTCGCCGAAACTGACGAATGATCCGTCCGCTGACTGACGCGAGAACATCTCGCGCAACGAGCGATCTGTGTGCTCTGAGAGCTTGCCGGTAACATGCTTGTCCCATTCCGCGAGGCCCAGGGATCGCCAGATGCTTGTCCATGAGCCTGGGTAGTATTTGAGCCCATCTTTCTCAGTCTCCTTCTGCGGCGAGATCTTCTCTGGCACTGTCTTCACGAAGTCGGCGAGAATCTCCTCATTCGGCAGGCCAAGAAACATCGACAACCCAGGGCGCTCGACCATGTAGGGGCCGGTCGTGTGGCAATTCACACACGTTTTCTCGCGCACCCAGCAGACGGCACCATCGTTCAAATACTTTGCTGCCGCCTGGATGGTGCCGACACCGAAACTCGCGACGCGGGGTTCATCTGCTGATGGAACACTGATCGCGATGCCCTCTGTCTGGTATTGAAACTCAGGCTTGGGTTTGGGTTTCGGCGCTTCAGCGGACAGCACCGCAGAGGCAAACAACGAGACGAGGAAAACCAGTTTCATGCGGCGGTCAGATACGCCCTAGAGCACTGCACCTTTGCGTTTACTTCTTCGCTTCGGGCAAGGATGGAATGGGTGTGGTGTCGATCACTGACTCGACTCCGCGCAGCACCTTGGCAGCGAACTCCTCGCCGCGCTTCTTGACCTCGGGATGACTCACGGAACCGTGCCCACCTCCGCTGATGGGAACCAATAGGGAGGACACACCCGCCTTCGTCAGCGCCGCATGAATCGCCTCGGCGTGAAGGTAGGCCACCCTCTGATCGCTGGTGCCGTGGAAGGTGATGAAGGGAGGATCATCCTTGCTCACATACGTGACCGGTGAGGCTGCCACAGCCTCCGCATGGCGCTCTTCATAGTTACCACCCAGCAGTCCGATCACGGCATCGTCCTTCACGATGGGCTTCTGTTCTTTGTCAAACATCAGCGCTTTTGTAAAGTCTTCTGGACCACAGAGATTCACCACACAGGCCACACGGCTGCTAAAGGCGAGATGCGGCCCCAGGTTTCCCTCCAGTTCAGCCACGTCTCCACTCGTGCCGAGCAATGATGAGAGGTGTCCACCGGCTGAACTGCCCCATACTGCAATCTTCTCACCATCGAGATGGAGTTCCTTCGCGTGAGCGCGAATCCATCGAATCGCCGCCTTGCAATCATGAGCCTGAGCTGGCCAATGCGCCTCCGCCGTCAACCGGTAGCCAACGGTGATCGCAGCGAAATGGCCCGTGCGCGCAAGTTGGATGGCCTGTGCGGCATATCCCATGCGATCTCCATTGACCCATCCACCCCCGTGAATCAAAGCAACGACGGGGAGAGGTGCATCCGTGTTCGGTTTCTTCGGCAGATACACGTCCACCATCTGCTTCGGATTCGCATTTCCGGCATAGGGTTGATCTAGCCGAAGATCGATCTGATTGATCGCCGCCGATTCGCGAACCTTTTGTTTCCGCGCATCGGTTTCCTCAGCATTGGAGCACAGTGATATGATAAAGAGGAGCAGGGTGACGAGTCGGATCATAGCCTGTTTCAGAACGACAGACGGCACCAGTTCTCGCAACCATCAATGCGCATGGGCTTCGCGCGTGGCATCAGGCGTGCGGAAGGCAACCGCGACGGCGAACGTGACGATGGTGCCAAACATGATCCGCCAGGGGAATTCAATGACCGGCATCCACTCGGGGTGCTTCATCGTGGTCTCGGGATTGACGAGCCTCACAAGGTCGATGTCCAGGCCGCTGAGATAGGCCACCACGAGAAATCCTGCGAGCATGGCAACTCCATTGCCAACATCACTCCCTCGCCCCTTGGTGAAGAGCCCGACCATGAAAACGCCGAGCAAGGAGCCATACGTGTAACCGAAGATGCCCAGGATGATGGGAAGAATGCGGAGCGTCGGATTGTGCGCCGTCACCCATGCTGTCCCCAAGGCCACAGCGATCAACAAGCAGGCGAACAAAACGGTGCCAAATCTCAGCACCTTGACCCTGCCTTCGTCGGTCGTTGGCTCACCGAACCAGCGGAAATGGAAGTCCCGCACATAACTCGTGGCCAGCGCATTGAGCGCCGTGCTGAGCGAACCCATCGCCGTCGCCAATACGCCTGCGAGCACCAGCCCACGAATACCTCCAGGCATCACGGTGAGAATGAAATGCGGGAAGACCTTGTTCGCCGAGATCACGCCAGTGCTGCTCTTGGGCAACAATGGATCTGGATTCTGCTGGTAGTAAACCCAGAGCAAGACCCCGATCGCGAGCACCACCAGCGTGATCGGCACATCGGCGAGCCCCGATAGGATCGTCGCCTTGGCACTCTGCCGCTTATCCTTGGCGGTCAACATGCGCTGCACCATGTCCTGATCCGTTCCATGCGTGGCGAGGGTGACAAATGTTGAACCCAGGAACGCTGCCCAAATCGTGTATTCCTGTTCGAGGATGCCCTTGATATTCCCCCACAGACCAGCCCCCGGTGTGAATCCCCAGTCCCAGACCAGGAGATCCTTTTCGGCAGTGAGGAGCTTGGTGGCTCCGGCCCATCCGCCTGGGATATTCCCCAAAAGGAAGATGAGTGAAAACGTAAGCGCACACACCAGCACGAGAATCTGAATCACATCGGTCCAGATCACCGCACGAATGCCGCCGATGGATGTGTAGAGAGCGGTGGCCAGTGTTACGAAAACAAGCGCCCCACCCGTGAGAAGGAACTCCTTCGTGGGCGAGAGCACTTCACCAGGGTTCTGCAAATGCCACACGAGAACCAGCAACATGCTCGGCACCCATAGTCGCGTGCCACTCGCCAGCACTCGCGTCACAAGAAACACCGCTGATGTCCACCTCCGCGTGCGTGGTCCAAAGCGCGTCCCGAGGAACTCGTAAATGCTCACCACATTGTGCCGGTAATATGCTGGAATGAAGACCGCGCTGACGACCACCCGAGCCAGCAGATAGCCAACAATAAGCTGAATGTAAGTGAAGTTGCGCAAGGCATAGCCCTCACCCGGTGCCCCAAAAAATGTGCCCGCACTGATCTCAGCCGCGAGGATCGAGGCGAGCACCGCCCACCATGCGATCTGACGATCCCCCAGAGTAAACCCCTCGACGCTGCCGCTCTTGCTGCGCTGGCTGAGGCCAATTCCAATGATGGCAGCGAAGTAGGCGATGATAACAATGGCATCGAGAAGGAACGACATGCCGCCGAGAATGGCATTTGATCACCGCTGAGCAACTTGATTGCTCACAACCTGCCTATGGCAGAAGCGCACCCGGCAGGACTCGAACCTGCGACCAGCCGATTAGAAATCGGCTGCTCTATCCACTGAGCTACGGGTGCATTGATAGCGCTGGATTATGCACGGCTTTTCGTCTTCGGCAAGGCGAGCCTCTAGTCGTGCAGTTCACCGATGCGGCGCATGACCTCATCGCTGATTTGCTGATAGAGCTGATCTTTGCCGACTCCGGCAAAGTCCGAAATCTTGAACGCCCAAGGCTTGCCCACCGCCACCGTAATTTGCGCTGGCTGGGGCAGCTTTTTGTCACGCGGCAGCGCATGATGGGCACCGATGATACGAATCGGAATCACGGGCACTTGAGCGCGCGCGATGATCATGCCGACGCCGGGCTCCCCTGGCTGGAGTCCCCCATCAGGACTGCGGGTGCCTTCAGGAAAGATGATCACCTTCTTTCCCTCCTTGAGGCGTTTGAAGATCGTTTTGATGGAACTGGGATCAGGCTTGTCACGATCAACCGGGATGCTTTGCCAGTGGGTTAGCAGCCAGTTGCTCCACGCGAAGCGAAACAAGGTTTTGCGCGCAAGGAAGTAGATGTCTTCATCAAAAGCGGCACCAATGAAAGGCGGATCGAGATAGCTGACGTGATTGGAGGCGATGAGCGCGGGACCTTCTACATTAAGGTTCTCTTTGCCGACCACGTTGAGCCCGAAGAAGCCACGAGAGACTTCTCTGAACAAACGGTGGCCCATCCAATACACCAAGTTCATGCGGCACCTCGTGAGCGAAGTTCCTCCAACACTCGCTCAACCACTTGATCGAGGGACAAATCGGAGCTGTCGATTCGCAAAGCGCCTTCGGGCACGATGAGCGGTGCCGTCTTGCGAGTGGAATCCAGCTTGTCACGCATGGCCACGGTGTCATTCAGCCCCTGCTTGCTCCGGCGTGCGGCACGGACTTCTTCGCTCGCGTCGATGTAAAACTTGAATGGCGAGTCTGGGAACACAATGGAGCCAATGTCCCGCCCTTCCATGACGAGGTCGCCCCGCACCAGCAATGCCCGCTGCTCGTTCACGAGTCGCGTCCGCACATCGGAGACCTGAGCCACGAGGGAAACCGCACCGTTCACTTTCTCGCTGTTGAGTTCTTCATCGGTCAGGCTGCGTCCATTGACGAGCATGAGGATGCGACCGCCTTCGTCCACAAACTCGAGCTTCAGGTCCTTCGCATAGGCCGCGATGGCCTCACTTTCCTTCAGATCGAACCCAGCATTCAAGACGGCCCAGGTGACTCCTCGATACATGTTGCCCGTGTTCACGTAGAGCCGACCAAGCTTTCCCGCAAGCTGGTGGGCGACGCTGCTTTTCCCGGAAGCTGCGGGACCATCAATGGCTATCACTGTGCTCATGGTGGGTCAGTCGGCTTTGTCTTCTTCGGAAAGGGTTTCAACTCCCATGCCCACTGGCATCCGGGAGACCACAGGAATCGGAGCGGTGTGCCCCTTCTCATTGTGGAGGAAGTGCTGAAGCTCTTGCTCGAATCCCGGATACGAAGTGGCGATGCACTCGGTGCCATTGATCGTGGTCGTGCCCTCGGCGTGCAATCCCGCAATCGCAAACGCCATCGCAATGCGATGATCTCCGAAGCTGTCAATGGTAGCGCCTTTGAGCTGTGCGCCGCCCTCAATCTCCATGCCATCAGGACGCTCGATCACGGTGACGCCCATCCGTCGGAGATTGTCCGCCACTGCTGCGATGCGATCCGTTTCTTTGACACGCAGTTCGCTGGCGTCCCGGATCAAGGTGGTGCCCTGTGCGAGAGCAGCGGCAACAGCGAGGATAGGCAGCTCATCGATCACATTGGGAATCACATCGCCACCGATCGTGGTAGCGTTGAGGTTCGAGCCCTTGACGACAACATTGCCGCGCGGCTCGCCATCACTTTGCTCCTCAGAACTCGTGACCTGCGCTCCCATCGCCAGAAGCACCTTGATCACGCCTGTGCGAGTGTCGTTGAGACCAACATTCTTCAACGTGACCTGAGCGCCGGGCACAGCGGCAACGGCCACCATCCAGAAAGCCGCACTCGAAATGTCACCTGGCACCACAATGTCCGTCGGGCGCGGTGATTGCCCGCCATAAACGCTAACGGTGTCGCCATTGCGCAACCACTTGATTCCGAAGTGACTCATCAAACGCTCGGTGTGGTTGCGCGTAATCACTGGCTCGACAACGCTCGTCTTGCCAGGAGCAAAGAGACCCGCGAGAAGCACCGCGCTCTTCACTTGAGCGCTGGCCATCGGAAGGGTGTAGGTGATGGGCTGGAGATTGCCACCCGTGATCGTAAGCGGCGCACAAATCTTGTCCCCCTGCCCTTCCACCTTTGCACCCATTAGAGCAAGCGGATCTGCAATGCGCTTCATTGGGCGCTTCGATAGCGATGCATCGCCCGTGAGCTGGGTGCTGAAAGGTTGACCGGCGAGAATGCCAGCAATGAGTCTCGTCGTAGTCCCCGAATTACCACAGTCAATGTTCCGTGTAGGCGGCTGTAGCTTCATGCCATGACCGGTGATGGCCAACCGTGTGTATCCGACACCAGCTGTCTCCTCCAGCCACTCGACTTCCGCCCCCAAGGCCTCCATGGCGCGCACCGTGCAGATGCAGTCCTCACTGGGAAGGAAACCGCTGATCTCAGTCCTGCCATCGGCTAGACCTGCAAACATAGCAGCACGATGACTGATGCTTTTGTCACCGGGAACGGAGATCTCGGCGGGAATCTGTTTGAACCTGCGGACTTTGATAGTGGCCATAGTTTATGCGCCCGGCGGAACAAGCGCACGAAGCCTCTGTGCTTCGGCGAGAAACCGGCGGAGTGCTTCTTTGTCCTGCCTGCTGATGATTGCAAGAAGGTCTTTCGTTTGTGCCATGGCGTCCTCAAGAGCCGCCATCACTTCGAGGCGATTCTCCAATAATATTCCAGTCCACAAATCGGGATCACCACCGGCTACTCGTGTGCTGTCCCGAAACCCATTCCCAGAGCACGGGGCTGCCGTCTCGTCCTGCTGGAGAGCAGCTAAGGACACCGCAGCCGCCATTGCATGAGGCAGGTGAGAAATCCGCGCGATCTTCCGATCATGCTCCCCTGGTGGCATCGTTAGAATCCGGCATCCCAACTGCACCCAAAACCGGCTCACACGATCAAGTGCTGCGGCGTGCGTCTGATCCGTCGGTGTGACAATGCAGGCCGCACCATCAAACAAATCATGCCGGGCTGCCTCAATCCCCGCCTTCTCAGAACCAGCCATCGGATGACTGCCAACAAAGCCGTGACCCGAGGAGGCAAAGAGAGGCTGCAGCAGATTCACCACTGGCACTTTGACACTTCCCACATCGGTGACGACGGCATCCGCTGCCAATCGCCCTGCGAGCGCTAGAGACACCGATTCCATTACCACGATTGGCGTGGCCAGGATGATGAGCGAAGCCCCTTCGGCGACTAGCTCGGCGTTCGTTGATGCAACGTCAGCAATCCCTCGCCGATGTATATCATCTACGGCAGTAGAACGACGTGCCCAAATGCGCACCTCGCACTGCGGCATCATCCGCCTCACTGCCAATGCCAAAGAACCACCAAGCAGTCCTGGCCCAAAGATGGCGATGGATCGTTCGTTGCTCATCTGAAACAGCAAGGGCGCGAGGATAAAGTCCATCGCGCCCTCGTTGGCAAATCACACATCAAGAGATGGATCAGGGCACAATGAAAACCTTGCCTGTGTAAGGGCACTTCACCTTGGTTCCAGGTGCCATTCCCTGCACGTCCACAATGCCTGCGGCCTTGTCATAGGGGCTGTAAACGAAGCCGGGCTTGCCGTTCACTTTGATGCCGTAGGGCGGCCCGGCAGGCTTGTTATCCAGCGCTGGTGCAGTGGGCTGACTTGGCTGAGTAGGCACTCCAACGGTGGCATTGCTTCCGCCAGCAGGTGTTGATGGGAGATATGTGCCACCAGGGTTAGGGGGAACACTTCCCTGCGGCGCATTCGGGTCAATCATCGGAGGCTGATTGGGATTCGGCACCACAATCGCGGCAGGATCAACAGGTTGCAGAGGAGCGTTCGGATCAATGGGTGCCTGACCATCCATTGGGCCATTCCAATAGCGGCTCTGCCCTGGTGCGGAATCCAACGAAGGGCCATTCTGCGAAATCGGAGGCGGTGGCTGATAAGTGTAGCAGGAGGCCACGACGAAGGAGCAGCCAGCGGCGAGGAGGAGGTTCGTGATGTTTTTCATGGGTAACGACGGATGGACAATCATGAATTCACACGCATCGGCATGAGCACGTAGAGGAAACCTGTCCCGCACCGCAAGACACCTGGACTGATTTCGTCGATCAAGTTCAATACTACCTCGTCCGCAGACAGATTCCGCAGCGGAGCCATCAAGAACTCGGGGTTGAACGCGATCGTCATCTGCGGGCCTTTGTAGGAGATCGCGAGCGTTTCGCGAGCTTCACCAATGTCTGGCGACGATGCGATGATCTCCAGCGTCCCTGGAGCGAACTGTAGTTTCACCGAATTCGACTTCTCGCTTGCCAGCAAGGCCACACGCGACACTGACTTGAGGAAGGATTCACGATCCAACGGAATGCGCTCCTTCGGATCACCGGGAATGACCTGGCGATAGTTGGGATAGTTGCCCTCGATCAATTTGGTGACCAAAAGACTCTGCCCCATGTCAAATCCCGCCTGACTGCCGCTCACTCGAATCGTCACCTCTCCATCTTCACCAAGAAGGCGGGACAACTCGGCCACCGCTTTGGTGGGGACGATGAACTCGATCTCGTGGCTTTGAGGGAACTCAAGCTCCTGTTCCACCATGGCGAGACGGCGTCCGTCCGTCGCAACCATCGTAAGCAGATTGTCTTTAAAGGAGAACAGAATGCCGTTGAGCACGTAGCGAGTCTCATCAGTAGAGATCGAGTAGCTTGTTTTGCGAAGGCAATCGCGGAGAACGGACTGCTCCATCTTGAACTCTGACCCACCATCAAAACGGGCGAGCGGCGGAAATTCTTCGCTGCTCAATCCGAGGAGCTTGAACGCACTTGGGCCACTGCGAATCGAGGCCACGTTTTTCTCATCCACTGAGACTTCCACTTCATCTGATGGCAGCTCACGAATAATCGTAGCCAAGCGACGCGCAGGAAGCGTGGTGGCACCTGGCTCCTCCACATCCGCCTGGACGGTGCCACTAACTCCGACATCAAGGTCAGTGGTGGTCAATTCGAGCTGACCATCCCGCGCCTTGAGCAGGACATTGGAGAGAATCGCCAGCGTGGTGCGCGCACTTACCACATGCTGCACCTGTGAGATTGCGTCGAGATAGGCCTGCTTGCTGATAGTGAACTTCATACCCTTTGGAAACTGAGCCATTTAGCGGGTTCAGCGAATAGGGCAAGAATATTGATGAGAAAAGGCACTGCGGGCACGGATTTCATCATTGCCCGCAGCTTAAATGACCACTCACGGGGCCAAAATCTTGGCCCGAAGGTCTGAAATCATCGACCGGAACTCATCGGTTTGCTCCATGCGAGCGATCACCACCTTGCAGGCATGAATCACGGTCCCATGATCTCTGCCGCCGAAAGCCTTACCTACATCGACGAGTGATAGCTTGGCCATCTCACGAGTGAGATACATGGCCACTTGCCGGGCTTCGGCGATCATCTTGGGACGACCGCGTCCGAGGAGTTCGGACATACGAATATCGTAGCGCTCAGCAACGAAACGCTGGATGCGATCAATGTTGACCGCACGCCCAGGCTCCTGGTCTAGCACGTCGCGAAGCATGGTCTCGACCTCAGTCTCGGTGAGCGTTCCCTCAGCAAGAGACACATGAGCAGCCACACGGACCAGACAGCCTTCAAGTTTCCGCACATCGGTCCGAACCCTTTGGGCGATGAAGTCGAGAATCCATGGCTCGATCACAACTGCTGCATCCGCCATCTTGCGGCGCAGAATCGCCACGCGAGTCTCATAGTCTGGAGAAATAATCTGTGTGGTGAGCCCCCATTCGAATCGAGACACCAGCCTGGATTCCAGATTGTCGATCTCCGCAGGAGCCTTATCGCTCGCGAGCACGATCTGCTTCGTGTTATTGAACAGATCGTTGAATGTATGGAAAAACTCTTCCTGGGTGCTGTCTTTGCCTGCAAAGAACTGCACATCATCAATCAGGAGCACGTCCACCTTCCGGTATTTAGCGCGGAACTGTGAGAGTGTTTGCTTGCGAATGGCATCGACAAAATCATTGCAGAACATTTCGGAAGTCACGTAACGGACGACAGCACGCTTCTTTCGATACATGATCTCGCGGCCAATGGCATGAAGCAGGTGCGTCTTGCCAAGCCCTGGAGCGCTGTAAAAAAACAGAGGGTTGTAGATGCGCCCCGGCTTTTCAGCGACTGCTTTTGCCACTGCCGCACAGTAGCTGTTGGTCGTGCCCACCACGAAGTTGTCAAAACTGAATTTGGAACTCAGGCCCGCCTCAGCAAGGCTTTCTGGGGTGCGAACCGGCTCCGTCAGCACTCGCGAGGTGGCCTTATCACTGACAATGCCACCGTGACGCCGGTAGCTGAGGGCAAGTTCTGATTCGCCTTCGACAGGTGTCTTGGGACGGCCCACTTGGAGCGAATAGCTCACCAGTCGAGGCCCACCCATCACAGCACTGACAGCATCCGCAAGAATGGAGGCGTAGTTACTTTCGATCCAGAGTTGATGAATCGCATTCGGAACCTCGATCACAACCTCACCAGAGTCATGAGTCGTAGCAGTAAGTCCACCAAACCAACGGTCAAATTCGGGCCCAATCCGCGGACGGATGACATCGCAAATTTGTGTCCAAAAAGTCACCGTTTCATCGCTGTCAATTAAGGTGCTTGGTGAGATAATTTGTGGCGGCAAGTTGTGGCGAGAAATGTCATCTGAATGCTCCATTGAGGGATGTGGGAGGTGGTTGGGAAATAGTTCAGATCAGCAAGGTGCTGTCGTGATGTTTTAAAATATATGGCGCTGTGTATGTCCAAACACCAACTCATCTTCAAGTGTCTTTTGATTTATTTTTGAAACAACGGAGATGGTTTTAAAAATTTTGAAAGAACACACACCTTGTCTCGCCGAACACATGCTCGTTCTCCGTTCCTCGCATAAGAACCCCGCTTCGATCTTGATACGTCTTGGGCACATTCTATTGTCGCCATCAAATGAATCATGAACTCAAGAAGCTGCTGCTGCATCGCCTGCAGGTGATCGGCGACAAGTCGGCACGAGAAAAGAATCCCGAAGAACATCTACGTCAGTTACAAATCGTGTCTGAAGCGATCTCACACTGGCATGTGACTCATCGTTCCAATATCCCCGCTCAACTGAATCATTATTTGATCCAGGCCAGCTATGACAAGGCTCTGGATTTCATTTCGAAGCCCTAGTCATCGAGGACAGTGAAAACCAACAAGTGGTTCATGCCCATCGCACTTCACCAATTCAAAGGAGACGAGCTATCATCCGAGCCATAACCGAAAGGAACTGGTTATGATCGCCTCACCTGATTCGACAAGTGCCCCAGCAGATGCAATCCTCGCTCAACGTTGATAGCCGCCATGTGTCAGACTCGACAACAGCCCGTCAAGTCAAAGCAATAGAAGACATGCAGCACCAGAACGAGGAACGGAAATAACCAGACTAACTCAAAGCCGCTCATAGTTCCCATCCACTCGCTTCTCCAAGATAGTGAATCCGGCTGCCTTGGCATCGCTGACGCTCAACGGCTTAGTGTATTTGGGAGTGTTGAATCCGACGACTAACTTTTTCACTGCCTTTTTGCACAGCGGGCAGTGAGTTAATGCCGGTCGATCAACCGGACGTCTGAGATCAAATCCCTTTCTGCATGAAGGACACCCTGATTCAGGGTCTTCAGCAATGTATGAATAGGTAGGCATGAAACTACTGTGCGAGATGCCTCCCCGAAGTCCGGTGAGAGCGGTCAGGCGTCTCACCGGAAAAATTAGGCCCTTTACCAGCTAGATCTGGTGACGCCTGGAATCAGACCATTCGAAGCCATTTCGCGGAAGGTGAGACGGGACATCTGGAAGCGGCGCATGAATGCACGGCGACGGCCAGACACACGGCAACGATTCACGAGGCGGGTGGGGCTTGCGTCACGAGGAAGCATTGATAGGCCCACGTAATCTTTGTTCGCTTTCAGCTCTGCACGGAGCTTTGCGTATTTTGCCACTGTCTTTAGTTTGCGCTTGTCGCGCTCGAGCCATGCTGTTTTTGCCATAGAGGGCGGAGATAGTGGAAGGCATTGCAATGAATGCAAATGTTTTTTGCCCTTGATCATCAGGCGATCTCGTCTTTGATGGCCACTTACTCACCCATTCCATCGCATGTTCACAGGTATATTGATCGCTGTCATTTTTCTCACTAGTGGAGCTGTTGCCTTCGCATACCTGAAAAATGGTTGATAGCCACATTCTCTAGATTTGCAAAGAACCCATGCGATCAGCCATGAGGTATTTTCTTGTGCTCTTGTCATGATTTGATGTTTGAACATCAGCATCTTGATAGCTAAGTAGTGAGCATCGTCCATGCTCGATTTACAACGCCAACGATCCTCGATTCAGAACCGCGACAACGCGCGACTGGTTAGGTCGATATTGATTGGGCACCTGATCATCGGTGCCGGGGCATCTGGTGTGTTTATCTTTCATGAGCGTTTTTCGGCAGCTCTCATGACGGCAACTTGGTATCTACTCTCGATTGGTTTCATCGTCGGCATGTGCAAATTTCTTCAGTGGTGCCGAGTGACACTTGGTCTCTGGTTTATAGCAGGTGCCATCGTTTCGATGACTTATCTTGCCTTCCTTCCGCCTGCGCCTGAGGAGACGCTGACGCCGCCCCCTCTTTCCATCAAGTTGATGCCCTTCTGGCTCTCCACTGTAGCGCTGGGTTATGTGGCTGGCGGCCTTGCCTTGCTGCTTAGCTCTCGCGTTCAGAAAGCGACTGCCAAAGGATTCACATTGTGGGATGTGTCCCACAATTGGTAGCTCACAAACGAAGTTACCACTGTCCCGGCTGCCTACTCGCCTGATTCAGCAACGGTCACAGCAAGCACTTCTTCAACGCTGGTGAGCCCCTGCATGACTTTGCGAATCCCATATTCGCGCATCGGACGATAGCCATCCTTCAGGGCCTGTTGCAACAGATTGGCCTGGCCGCTCCGGTGCGTAATTAACTCACCCATTGCAGGAGTGATCCTGATGAGTTCATAGATCGACATTCGACCCTTGTAACCCGTGTGGCGACACTGCTCGCATCCGCCTTCACGAGACCGATAGATCGTTCCTGTGATCGGGCCTGCGTGTTTCAACTCACGTAGCTTTTCCTCAGGATGTGGCTCCACCTCACGGCAGGCAACACAAAGCGTTCGCACCAGACGTTGAGCGAAGAAAGCACGGACTGACGATGCCACCAGGAACGGCTCCACACCCATATCGATCAATCGAGTGATACCGCCTAGAGCGTCATTGGTATGCAGGGTGCTGAAAACGAGATGCCCGGTCAACGCCGCACGAATAGCGATTTCTGCGGTTTCCACATCGCGCATTTCCCCCACCATGACCACGTTCGGGTCACCACGCAGGATGGATCGGAGACCAGCGGCAAAGGTCAGATTGATCTCTGGCTTGACCGCGATCTGGACCACGCCTGGTAGCTTATGCTCCACAGGGTCCTCGATGGTGACGATGCGGCGATGCTCGGTGTTGAGCTGGCTGAGGAAGGTGTAGAGCGATGTCGATTTACCAGACCCGGTGGGGCCTGTGATGAGCACGATGCCATTTGGTTTTTTGAGCAGCAGTTCGACCTCTCGACGCAGGTCCGCTTCCAACCGAAGGCGGTCGAGGGTGAATTTCTCCTGACCCAACAAACGCAAGCTGATGCTCTCGCCTTCAACGGAGGGAATCGTCGCCACGCGAACGTCGATGAACTGGCTGCCGATCTGGAGGTTGATTCGTCCGTCCTGAGGGAGACGACGTTCGGCGATGTCGAGCTTGGCCATCACCTTCAGACGAGCCAGCACGGACTGCTGGAGCGCTTTGATATTCTCAGGCACCGGGAGTTCTCGAAGGCGCCCGTCGATTCGATAGCGCAGCCGGAGTGTATCCTCCATCGGCTCTACATGAATATCCGTGGCGTGCTGTTCGAGGGCCTCGCGGATGATCTGGTTCACAAACTTCACGACGGTTGCCTCTTCGTCGTCGGCATCGATCACATTGGCCTCATCGCGTTGATCAAGCTCATCGGCATCGACTTCACGCCCCTTCAAGATCTCTTCAAAAACATCGGCACCCACACCGTAGAAATCGCGAAGCGCCGTGAGCAGACGTTTGCGCGGAGCCACGCACCAGCGCACCGGGGAATCTACTTCCCTGGCCACGGCCTGCCGTGCGATGAGGTCGAAGGGATCACAGGTAGCCACGGCCACCTTTTTGTTCGAACGCCCTTCTTCCTCGATCAACGAGAGTGGAAGCAGACGATGCTTCAATGCGACGCGTGCGGGAATGATTCGCTTTAACTCCGGTGCATCGGCTGAATCGGGCGCTGGTGCGGCCACCCAAGGAAGCTGCAATCCAGTGGCGAGGCTGGAGAGAAAGGCATCCTCGTCGAGGTGACCGCTGTCGAGCAGCGTATTCACCATGGAGGAACTGGCCGTAACTGATGGAAGCGCCATTCCGTGCGCTCCGGCAGCCTCCATGCACTGCACCACAAGCTGACGAGCGTTCTTCATGAGGTCTGGGGTGTTTTTTAGTTCGAGGCAGGTGGATTCACCGGCGTGTCCTGCTCTTCACGGCTGCCATTCGGAAATAAGCTGGGCTCGGTGATGGGCTGTTCGGGCGTGGAAGGCTGTGGCGATGGACTTGCCGGAGCTGCCGGTTCGAGATCCGGCGTATCAAATTGATAGCCATACTTTTCCAACAAATCAGTGATTCCTGCCACGGCCTGACTCATCGGCACTTCGGCTTGATTCAGGATTCGAGAGAGATCCAGGCGCAGAGTGCCTGACAAACTGGCCGACCCCACCATCCCTATGCTGCCATCGGGCGAGGGTGTAACAGCCAGGCTTTCATCATCAGAGGCCAGCATAGTGCCCAACAGGTCGGTCGATACGCGGCCCCCTTGGTGCTCACCTTTGATCGTGGAGGAGATCGTGCTGTTGAGGATTCCCACAGCCTGATACATCGCGCGTGCTGTGCCTGTGTGAGCGATGGCAGACACTACGGCCAGCCGTCCGGTGGGGCTGGCGGCTGTGAAATACCGGGCTCCATTCTCGGCCACATTATAAAATCGCCCGCCTTCTTCGGTAATGAAAATCATGGAAGCATTGCCACCATTGACCGGTGCCACCACATAGAATCCAGAATACGGCGCGAAGTTCTCGCTCACCTCGGGGATCGCCTGGATTCGGAATTCATAGACTACCCACTGAGCGTGAGCTGTTGCGGCCATCACGATGAAAGTGAGGGCTGCTATGGGAAACAGGAAAATGGAGCGGCGGAAAGTCATGGAGACGGGCGGCTTTGTAACCTCGGTGCCAGCGCTTGTCGATTGCCTACTTTGATGGCCTTACACGTTCAGCCGCTCAAAATGAAGGACGACTGGAGAAATTATGTTGGTGTGG
>CAUJJC010000242.1 GCA_963204975.1 Verrucomicrobiota bacterium
GCCTCACGCTCAAGCGCCTGCGCGATGCCGATGAGAAGCTCTATGGCCGCGACACCCTGGCCGAGTATGCCGCCTGGTCCGGGAAGGTCATGCACAGCGAACTGCATCTTGATGCCGAGGCGCAGGAAGCGATGGAACTGAAAGCAATGTTCAAATCGAAGTAACTGAGCTGCGCATGGAACTCTGCACCAAGTCCAGACAGTTCCGCGCCGCCACTGCACAGTGGCAGCGATTGTTGCAGGGCGAGTGGCCCGGCTTTGAACACGCCACGGTGCCGAAGGCTCAAGCGCCCGCGACGATCCCCGCCGACAGCCCCATTCGCCGCCTCTACCTCATCGCCTTGATCGATGCGACGAAGCATCCGCAGATTCACGGACATCCCACCATCTGCCAGACCGCCGCCCAGATAGCTCCCGTGCTGACGAAGGAGATGATGGCGCTGCCCACGATCTCCCTGGCGATGATGAGCCTGATGCAGACCCTCGCCAAAGACGACAGCCCCGACATGAGCGCTCCCCGCGCGGCCTTGCTGAAACGCCTGGAGGAAGTGGCGTCGAAGGAGTGGCTGGCGGTGCTTGGGGAAAGTAGCCATCAGTGATCCGCATGGCGGATATCAACGACCATCACGATGTTTACTGGAGTGTCGTGCCAGTAAGTGATGGCGTGATCGCCAATGATCTTGATCTGCCGGATGCGCTGGGTGTCATCGCGATCTGTGAAGTCGCCGGGATGGTTGGGTTCGTCGCGCAGGTTGCAAATGAAACGCATGATGCGCTCGCGCTGATGCCGCTGACGTGGCATGGCCTCCACCAAGCCAGCGTGGACATAAACCTCGGTCCGGGCCATGACGACTCAGCGCTTTTCCAATTCAAGCTCGAAGTCTTCCGGGGTCAGCCAGTGATCCTTGTTCCGGTCATTGAGCCTGGACCCGACGGCATGGCGATAGTCGGGATCATCGCGATGGCGCAGATGAAACAGAAATGCCGTGACTTCATTCTGCTCGGCGGCAGAGAGCACGGTGAGTTCACTTTTGATTTGTTCGACTGTCATGGTGCGACAATGCTTGCTCACGCGACCCTTGCAAGCGCCCTGTGGATCAAGCACGCTATGGTTAAAGCGCCCGCGACGATCCCCGCCGACAGCACCATCCGCCGCCGCTACCTCCTCGCCTTGATTGATGCGACGAAGCATTCGCAGATTCACGGACATCCCACCATCTGGTCGATGGCTTCTCTGCTCACACAAAGACACGAAGGCACCATGCGGCGGGATGATGCTCTTCGTGCCGTGGTGTCTTCGTGTGAGGCAATCTCGCTGGCGAACGAACGCGCACCGATGATTCGAACTTGGCGCTCGGTGATTTCGGCGGCATAGCAGCGGGCATGATTCGCTGTTTTCTGGCTCTCATCGCACTCGGGGTGGTCACGTCTTGCTCGCGCAGTGACGCGCTCATCATTGGCACGGACGCGACTTATCCGCCGTTTGAATACAAGAATGAGCAGGGGGAGTTCGCGGGTGTGAGCATCGACCTCGGGAGGGCGCTGGCGGAGCATCTTGGGCGGCCTGTGGAGTTTGAGAACATTGCCTTCGATGGCCTGCTCGCGGCGATTCCGACGGGCAGCGTTGACATTGCCATCTCGTCGATGACGGCGACGGACGAGCGGCGGCAGAAGTTCGACTTCAGCGATCCGTATGCGACGACTTCCATCTGCCTGCTGGTGCCGAAGGGTTCAGCGCTGGCGTCGGCGGACGATCTGAAGCAGGGCAAGCGCCGGGTGGTGGTGAAGATCGCGACGACGGGGGAGCAATGGTGCCGGGCGAATCTGCCGAATGCGGAGATCGTGGCGCTCGATGCTGATCCGGCGTGTGTGATGGAGGTGTCCAAGGGCAGCGCGGATGCGTGGGTCTATGATCAGATCAGTGTGATGAATTACGCCAAGGCGAATCCGGACACGACGAAGGCGCTGCTGGCTCCGATTCGAATGGAGCACTGGGCCATTGCCTTGCGTCAGGGGCAGGATGAGTTGAAGGACAAGATCAATGCCTTCCTCAAGGAGTATCGAGGCCAGGGAGGCTTCGAAAAGTTGGCGGACAAGCATCTTGGGACGTATCGTGAGATGATGAAGCAGCAGGGGATCCCATTCATCTTTGATGTTCCTGCGGCTCCATGACTCGAAGTCCCTATCCAACCACACCCATGAAAACACCATTGATTCTCGCATCCATCGCCGTCCTCGGACTGGCCTCGTGCGACCAGAAGAAAACTGACGAAGCCAAGGCCAAAGCGGCTGAAGCGGGTCAGAAGACCCAAGAAGCTGTAAAGTCTGCCACCGAAGCTGCGAAAGCCGCTGGTGATGCCGCTAAGGATGCGGCGACGAAAGCGACGGAACAGGTCAAGGACGCTGCCGCCAAGGCCACGGACAAAATCAAAGACGCAGCGGAGGAGGCTCGTGCGAAAGCTGATGCTGCTGTGAAGCAGGCATCCGAGGCGATCGCTGTGCCGATCGTGATCCCTGATGACAAGGCATCCCCTGCGCCTCAACCACCTCCCGTGCCGAAGGCTGATCCTGCCAAGCCTTGATTTCATTGCGTTTCGCCAGCGTGCGATTCTTGCCGAAGATTGTGCCCGGCTTTCCTGATTGAAGGTGAGCCGCAAGTCTGGTTGCAGGCGCACGTTGGTGTGCCGCCTTTCGTTCATGCTTTCCTCCAAGGTCATCCTGCTCATCGCCATCCCGGTTTTCTGCGCCCTTTCACTGGTGCTGAAGGAGAACTTCCCGTTCTCGCATTACCCGATGTATAGCGACCCTGATCCGATCAGTGCCTACTATCATCTGGAGGATGCAGAGGGGAAGGCTTTGCCCTTGACTCAACTGACGGGCGTGCGGGGTCCAAACCTCGGCAAGATTCTGCGCAAGCGGCTGAGCGATCAGGCGAAGAAGCTCGACGTGGGTGTGAAGTCGCTGCCTCGCGAGGCTGTCGATGGCGTGGCTCGTGATACGCTCGCCTACCTGCGCACGCAGGCGAAGCACAGCAAGCAGGTGCTGCCCGAGAAACTGCGAATCATGTTCACCACGATCCAGTTTGTGGATGGGAAGGTGGAGGAGAAGCGGGAGGTCTTCTTCGCCGAATGAAAAGACTGCTCCACCTCCTCTGGACGCATCTGTTTCCGTTGCCTGTCGTCAGCGGCCTTGAGGGAGCGCTGGCTCGTGTATTCACGGCGTGCATTGTCTATTACTTCCTGCCGATCTTTTCGCCGCCCACGGTGCAGCCGGTGCCGGTGGGCATGGCGCATTTCGTTGATCTGACTTGGCTGGGGCAGGCGTCGAGCTTTGAGATCTATCGGCAGGTGCTGATCGCGCTGCTGGTGGTGTATGCCAGCGGCATCGCTTTGCCCGTGGTGCTGCCGGTGCTCGCCACGGCCTACATCGCGCTCTACACGCTGATCAATTCCCAGGGCTTCACCAATCACTCGCATCACATCCTGGCGGTGGTGCTTTTCTCCCAGGCGCTGGCGGCTTTGTTTTATCTGCGTCCGAAGACTGGGAACTGGCTGAAGCCATCGGCGGGGCTGAGGGCGTGGATGCTCGTGGCAGCGCAGGCTGGGATCGCCTCGGCCTACCTGATTTCGGTGTTCTCGAAGTTGTGGAACTCCGGCTTCACTTGGCTCTTCCGCAGTCACTACATCGCGCTCGATATGGTGAAGACGATGCGGCAGAACTATTACAGTGCTCTCGATCCGCGTTACGCCACGGAGCCGCCTAACGTGGTGTGGATGCTGGAGCATCCTTTCTGGACGGCGCTGCTGTTTGACCTCGGATTCTTCGTCGAGGCACTCATCGTGCTGTCGGTGGGCACGCGGAAGCTGGCGATGATCTTTGGAGTGGGCACCATCTGCATGCATCGGAGCATCAATTACTTCATGGGTCTGGAGTTCTACCAGAACGAGTCGATGCTCGCCGTGTTCTTCGTCAATGTGCCCTTCGTGGTGGCGTTCCTGCTGGGTCAACGTCCTATGGACAGGCTGAAGCAGACTTCGTGAAATTGTCCTTTGGCGAAAGATCGCCCTCAAGCCTCGCGTAGTCTGTGCCCGCCAAAAACCCCCTCGGCGGACTCTCAAACTTGGCTGACCCCATGCCATGATGGAATTCCTGCGCCCACATCTCATTCGCTATTCAGTAACAATAGGAGTGGTGTGCCTGCTCGCGGGCTGCGGAGGCACCGTTCACAAGAAGTGGGCGGATCGTGAGGTGTTCTCTCTTCTGAAGGCCAAGTCCAGCCGTGTGCCGAATTCCGGCAATGACTTGCTCAGCATCCTGCCGCCCAAGGCGGTGGATTTGGACAAGATGGTCCGCAATGTGAAGCTGGAGGAGTTCCTCGGTGATCGCGCGGTGATCGAGAAGGACGCCCGTGTGCTCGGTTTGCCTGATGCTCTGGGGCTCGGTGTGGGGCATAACCGCACTTACCTCGGCCAGAAGGAATCCGTGTATCTGACCGCGCTCGATCTCACTCTGGCCCGGCATCAGTTTGCCCCCATTGCCAGCGGCGTGGGCTCCGGTGCTTACGTGGGGAACAATGTAGAAGGTGTGGTCAATCAGTTCACCACGGAGAACACCATCACATCGAATGGCAGCATCGGGTTCGCGAAACTGACCAGCATCGGCACCCGCATCGCGGCGGATCTCTCGACGGATTTCGTGCGGTTCTTCACGGGCGGCATTCGCAATGTGGGGGATTCCAAGCTGGCGGTCACGCTGGCTCAGCCTCTGCTGCGTGGTGCTGGATCGCTGAGCGTGACGGAGCCTCTCACCCAGGCGGAGCGTAACGTGCTCTACGCCATCCGCGACTTCACCCAGTATCGGAAGACCTTCGCGATCGACATCGCATCGGCTTACTACCAAGCGCTTCAATCTCGTGATGCCGCCCGCAATGCGTATGTGGCCTATCGTTCGATCAAGGAGATGCTCGTGGCCCAGAAGGCGCTGGTGGATGCCACGCGTCCAGGCAAGACGCAGTCCGCTCTGGGGCTGCTCCAGCAGGCCGAACTCAACTACCATCGCCGCTGGATCAGTGCCGTGAAGCTCTACGAGGAGAACCTGGACGATCTCAAGATCGAACTCGCCATCCCCGTGACGCAGCCCCTTTTGCTCGATCAGAATGAGATGGACAAGCTGGAGTTGATCGACCCGCCGGGCACGCTCGATGAGGCGTTGGAGACCGCGGTTGTTACCCGCCTTGATCTGTGGAATGCGCGAGATGCTCGCGATGATGCGCTGCGACAGGTCAAGGTGGCCGAGCATGATCTTCTCCCCGGCCTGGACATCACCGGTGCCTACAATGTGAAGGGCGACCCCAAGTCCGATGATCTCAATATCGATGGCAAGCGGCGGGACTTCTCCGTCGGGCTCAATCTGGATCTTCACCTCGATCAGAAACCAGGGCGCAATGTGCTTCGTGCAGCGCAGATCCAGCTTCAGAAAGCCGAACGCGATCTGGAACTGGCGCAGGAAACCGTGCGCAAGGATGTCCGCTCCTCATGGCGTAATCTTGACCTCGCACGCAAGCAGTATGACATCGCCCAAGAGGGTCTGCGGATCAGTGAGGTGCGGCTGGAGCGCGAGCGTGCGATGTTCGAAGTGGATCGCAGCAGCTCGCGTGACCTCATTGATGCCCAGCAAGCTCTGAATGATGCACGCGACCAACGCATCGCGGCGCTCGTAAACCATACGATTGCCCGGCTCCAACTGTGGAAAAACATGGGCATTCTATTCATTCGAAAAGATGGCTCTTGGGCCGACGTATTGGCAAAGGAAACCCCGAAGGGAAAAGGATCATGACGACAAAGGGAAGCAAACGCTGGTGGTGGATAGGAGGTCTGGCGGCCATAGCCGCAGGCATCGCTTACTGGTTGCTCAGTTCCTCGGCAGCGGCGGTCTCTGACGTGCCGACATTCGCGGTGCAACGCGGCAATTTGCAGATCAACGTTCTCCAGGGCGGTGAGATTCGCGCGCTCAAGAACTTCGAAGTGAAGAGCGAGATCGAGTATCCGACGAAGATCATGAGCCTCATTCCTGAAGGCTACCTCATCACGGAAGAAGACGTGAAGGACGGCAAGGTGCTCGTCGAACTCGATCCGAGCGACATCAAGGACAAGATCACCACCCACGACATTGAGTTCCAGACCACGGTGGCCACCTACATTGATGTGGATGAGAACCGCGAGATCGTGCGTAGTGAGAATCAGAGCCTCGTCCGCGATGCAAAGACAGCTGCGACCTTTGCTCTCATGGATTTTGAGAAATACCTGGGCAAGAAAGTAGCAGCGTCCGTGCTCAAGAGTCGTGGCCTGCCCGATTCCATCGAAGCTCTCGATCAGTATGTGATGACGATGGAGAGCGCCAGCAAACCTGCGCGCGTGTCCCTCAACCGCGAACCGGGTTCCGCTGCCGCCAAGACAGAGAAACCAGAGGCTCCAGTTCCAGCACCCGCCGCCAAGAAACCCGCGCCACAGCCGCCGCATCGCACGGACTTCGTGAAGATTCTGGACGAGGACAAGACCGATGACGGTGAGGCTGAACAAAAGCTGGGCCAGCTCAAAGGCGAATTGCTTCTCCACCAGGGCGAATTCTCCCTGGCCAAGCAGACCATCGAGGCATCTAACAAGCTCGCGGAGAAAGGCTTCATCACCAAGTCTGCTCTGGAGAATGACCAAGTCACTTACGCGAAGGTGGAGCTGTCAGTGAAGACGGCCGAGGTCGCGCTCGATCTCTTCCGTCGTTACGAATTCCCCAAGCAAGGAGAGCAATTCCTGGGAACCTATCAGGATTCACTGCACAAGCTGCAACGCACCATCCGCGAGAACCGCAGCCGCATGGCGCAGGCGGAGAGCAAGTTCGAGACTGCCAAGCGGCGCTATGAAATGGAGCTGGCCAAGAAGGAAGACCTTGAACGGCAATTGAAGGCCTGTGTGATCAAGGCGACCCAGCCCGGCCTCGTAGCTTACGGTCCGATCAGTTCCGGCAGCGCCTATCGCTACAGTGAACCCATCGAAGAAGGCGCGGCAGTTCGCTTGCGCCAGACGATCCTCACGATTCCAAACATGGAAGCGATGGGCGTGCATGTGTCCGTTCATGAGTCGCAGGTGAAGAAGGTGCGCATCGGTCAGCGCGTCCGTGTGCGAGTGGATGCAGAGCCGGGCAAGGAACTCTTCGGTCAGGTGGCGGAGGTGGCCGTGCTACCAGACTCCACCAGCAGCCGCTATACCCCGAATCTCAAAGTTTATCCATGCACCGTTCACATTGATGGACTGAACGACTGGCTCAAGCCTGGCATGAATGCCAAGGTGGACATCATTGTCAGCGATCTCGCGGACGTGATCTATGTGCCAGTGCAGTCCATCGAGGTCGAGAACGATCACCACTTCTGCTACGTCAACACGGGCAACGAGTTGCAACGCCGGGAAGTGTCCACCGGTGCCTTCAATGATGAATTCATTGAGGTGCTCAAAGGTCTGGACCTGGGTGAGAATGTGGCGCTGACCTTGCCCAAGCGTAGTTCCCTCGATGCCGGGCCGCAGGACGATCCCGGCAGCCCATCTGGTGCTCCTGTGAAAGCTGGAGAGGACAAAAAGGTGGTGGCCAAGAAAGACGTCGCCGCACGCTAGTTCGTCATGGCCCCGGACCAGCCCATCATCAGTCTGCGAGATATTCGCAAGACGTATCACATCGGCGACATGGAAAGCCATGTGCTCCAGGGCATCAGTGTGGACATCTTCCCAGGAGAGTATGTGTGCATCATGGGGCCTTCGGGATGTGGCAAGTCCACCCTGCTCAATGTCCTTGGCTGTCTCGATCAGCCGACCAGCGGTGACTACCTCCTCGGCGGGCATAATGTGGCCACGCTGGATGATGACTCGCTATCCCAGGCGCGGTGCAAGAATCTCGGCTTCATCTTCCAGAGCTACAATCTCATCCAGCAGCTCACCGTGCTCGAAAATATCGAGGTGCCACTTTACTACTCAGGAATGCACGATGCCGAAATGCGGGTGATCTCCGAGAGGCTGGCTGCCCAGGTGGGGCTCTCGCATCGGCTGCATCACAAGCCCAATGAACTCTCTGGAGGTCAGCAGCAGCGTGTGGCTATTGCCCGAGCACTCTCGAACAATCCACTCGTCATCCTCGCCGACGAAGCCACCGGGAACCTCGATAGTAAATCGGGCCAGGAGATCCTTGGCGTATTTGACGAACTCAATCGTCAGGGCAAGACGCTCGTCTTCGTGACTCATGACGAGCGCATGGTTGAGCGTTGCACCCGCGTGATCCGCCTGCGTGATGGCTATCTGGACCGCGATGAACCGGGTGCTGCTGCGGGACGCCGTGCCGAGGCATTGAAAGCGATGGCAAAGGCTGCCTGAGCCTTGTTGCAGCTTGGTTTGGCTGGGTAATTCAAGTGGTTGGCCGCTTGACCCATTGGAGAGTTTTGTGATATGACCGCTTTCCGTGCATTTTTCATGAAGCTCTCTACCATCCTGGCCACCCTTGCTCTCGCTACCTCCGTCCTGGCTCAGGGAAATGAAAGCCGTGTGTGGACTAGCAAGGATGGTCGTCAGGTAAAAGCCACTCTCATATCGTCCGACGCCACTGCAGTGATGCTACGCCTGCCTGATGGGTCTGATGCAAAAGTCCCCATTGAGAAACTCAGTCCTGGAGATCAGGCGTTTCTCAAGACGCAACCAGCCGCCACAGCGGCCCAGGTATCCAAAGCAGGACCTCGCAAATGGCCGACCACGGTCGTGATTCAGAGTTCGGCTATCGAGGTGAAGCTCGTGACCGAGGAGGAGCGCAAATTTATTTATCGCAGCGAAAGCTTTGAATACAGCTCTCAGGGCAAGCTGCTCCCCAGTTTGATGAAGGAGGTGGCACGCACCTTCGAGGCGACCAAGAAACTCGTGGGCGAATTGCCCTGGGGCGTTGTTTGTCGTCCTCCCGAAGGACTGGAGCTTTATCAGGCCAAGCTCTACGAAACAAGAATCGACTACGTGCAGGATGGTGGGCCATCGAATTCCGGCGGCGTTTACATGAGTGGCGAGAAGATCTTCAAGATCCCATTCGAGAGCCTCGGCATCAAACGCCTCGGCAAGAGCTTCACCAAGGACGAAAACTACAACAGCGACACCCTGGTCCATGAGATCACGCATCAGATGATGCACGACTACCTGCCCTACATGCCCAAGTGGGCCATTGAGGGCAGTGCCGAGTATGTCGAGATGCTCCCCTACAAGGCAGGCTCCTTCGGCGTTGCTCGTCACAAAGAGGGGCTCAAAGATTACCTCGAAGTCTGGCGCAATCGCGGACGCACCCCAAAGCTCCCGAACGTGAGCGAACTCTTTCGCCTCAAGCGCAAGGAGTGGGACGAGCAGGCCTTGAAGTCTGATCTGCAACACGCCCTCTACCAGCAGTCCGCGCTACTCGTTTATTTCTTTAACCATCTGGATGGCGATGGCTCCGGTGCGCGGTGGATTCAATACATGGACGCTACCAAAGCCGAAGCTGATGCGTGGGTGGCTTATGAGAAGGCGTTCAAGGCCTACCAGAATGCGATGGATGAATTCTTCAAGCTCCCTGGTGTGAAGAAACTGGAAGGCGGTCGCTTTACCTATCCCAGCAACCTGAAGGCCCCTCAACCGCCTGCGGCTCCCGGTGGCAAGGCGTATGATGAGGACACTCCGCTGAAAACGCTCAACGTGTTATTGGCGGATCGAAGCGATGAACAACTTCAGCAAGAGATCAGCGCCAAGTTTGCCAAGGCAGGGTTTCGCCTTGGTTTGTAGCACGAGCACCCTCAGAGGCTCCAGCGCACACCCACTTGCTCACGGCTCAGCCATTTCGGCTTCATGATCGTGGGCTGCTTCGTCACGATGCCGGGCAGGCCTTCGATGCCAATGCTCTTGCCAATCATGACGTTGTTCTGCCAGGTCCATCCGGGGCCGGGCTTGGCGGTGTCGATGATGGGGCGCTTGGGGGAGATGAAGATGTTGTCCGTCACGGTGCAATTCACCGGAGGCAGTGTCGCTTCCTTGCGATCGCTTTCGCCGATGGCGAGAGTCACCTTGCAGTCGATGGCGGTGTTGTTCTCGACGCGTGCGTTCTTGACCTCGTAGTAGCCATTGGCGGGAGAGTTGGGGATGCCTTTCATGAAGCAGAGGGTGCTCCGATAGCCGTCACCTTCGAGAGCTTCGAAGTAGTTGCGTCGCACCACATGATCTTCGCCGATGATGCGCACGCCTCCGGTGCGGCGCTTGTGGTTACCGATGAAAACGTTGTCCTCCACCACGCAGCGATGCGCGTGGCGCAGAGTGAGTGCTCCCTCGCATTCGAGGAAGGTGTTGCCGACGAAGTGATTTTCATTGCTCTTCACGGAGATGATCTCGCCCTCGCCGTTGCATTGATGGAATAGGTTGCCCGTCACTTCGCACTTCGCGTTGGTATCGTGAGTCTCGCTGTCACCGATGCGGATGGTCTCGCCGCCATTCTTGCCCAGTTCGGGCCGTGGGCCGAAGTAGTTGCCGCGAATGATGTGCCTACCTTCGCCTCCGGGCGTGAACCACACCACCATCAGGGTGCCACCAGTGGTCTTGCCCTCGAAGTGGCAGTGCTCGATCACATGACCTGTGCCGTAGATCGAAACAAAGCGTGCCGTCTTCTTGCCCAGATCGACCGGTGCCTTCGAGATCACGGCGCAATCACGGACCTTGCAATTGAAGGCGATAGTCTTCGAGTCCTTGCGCAGCTCGATCACCTCACCGCTCTTCTGGCCAGGGTCGCGAAAGTAGAGGCCTTCGATGTGGATGTAGCGTCCTCCCACTGAGATCTGCGACTCACCAGTGAAGATCGTTTTGCCAGGTGTCGCGGCCTTGATGGTGATGGGCTGCTCCTGGGTGCCTTCGGCGACAAACTTGAGCACGGAATCTTTCCATTCACCCTCGGCCAGGAGCAGGGCATCCCCCGGCACTGCGTTCTTGATGGCGTCTTTGAAGGCGGCGGCATCGGCAACAGGAATGTCTTTGCCTAAGGCGAGAACTGGCAGGAGTGCGAGAACGAGAGAGCGCATGGGCGCACCACTAGCGCAGAGCGTCCGCGAGGAAACGCATTTCAGCGTCCACATCGACGCCGTCGCTCAGCGTTTGAGCCAGCTCGTCGCGTAGAAGAAGGCGCATGCGCTGGCGAAGTCGCGACACCAGCACGCGCACCGCAGTTTCGCTCACGCCGAGGGTGGCTGCGGCGGCTACGGTGTCGCCATGCCCGGCCGAACCTGCCAGCCAGGGCTTCAAGTGGTTGAAGACGTGTGCCTTGCCGGCCTTCTCCATTTCATCGCCGAGGAGCGAGAGCACACGGTCCAGCACGGCGCAGGCCCAGGCCCGGTCAAACTCGGCATCGGGCGCAGGTGCGCGCTCGTCGATGAGTTCGAGCGCTTCGTCGGCAGGCAGTGCCGTGACTTGACCTCCACGTTTCACGGTGCTCTCGTTTCGCCGATGCTCAGCGATGAAGTGCTTCACCGCGCCGAACAAGTAACTGCGGAAACGTCCTCGCATCTCCTCAGCTCCGAGCAGCCCTTGACCCGCCAGCAGTCGAGCGAAGAAGGACTGCGTGAGGTCCTTCGCCTCCTCACCATCAGCCACCCATCGCCTGACAAACCCATGCACCGGGGCGTAGTAGATCGCACACAAGTCCGACAATGCGGCGCGAGCCTGCGGGGTATCGCCTTTCGCTGCCTGCACGAGCGACCAGCGGGTGTTGGTGGAGGCGGTCATGGCCGGGCCTTCAATTGGTCGATGATCTTGTAGAGTATTCTTTGGTGCTCCAGGATGAAGCCAGGCCTGCGAGCGAGGGCTTCAATGGCAGGCAGGTGCTCGGTCGTGGCGTAGGCTTCAAGCACGCTGAGTCCTTGCTTCCATTGGTAGCCGTCATTGCGGCTGGTGAGCAACTGGATGACGAACGACGCGACTTGGGCTTGATCCTTCTTGTCGGGCACGGTGCCTTTCAAACCCCACAGGCAGCGACCACCGATGTTGGTCACGTCGGGGTTCTGCGCGAGTTCGAGGATACGCTTCACGCTGGCGGAGGACTTGTTGGCCTGAACGCTGAGGGCGTAGTAGAAGACGTTGTAGCCAATTCCGGCGGTGGTCATCGTGCCGTCATTGAATTCATCAATGTGTGACCATTCGATGATGCGGGCTTCGATCTCCGGGGAGAACTTCGCTCCCCACAGAGGGCGCAGGAGATTGCGTTCATCGAAAGCGCTGCTGTCGCCGCGCACCTTCGCCTTGGCGATGGCCATGCCACGTTCCAGCAGAGACAGCATCGGTGCCGAGTAAGATCCGGTGAAGTCTTGCTTGCTCAGCACACTCAGAGCGCTGGTGAGGCTTCCGAGTTCATCGTCTGTGGCGTTGGGCACCATCGCGAGGATGCGCTCAGCATCGGCGGGCTCGTAGTTGGTCGTCAGCAGGGCGCTGACAGCAAAGCCTCGTGTCTGTGGGTCCAGAGAGGCGAGATGGGGACGAATGGCATCGCGGTGCTTAGTTTTGTCCACGTTCACCTGGCTGGAGCGCATGATGGCAATGAGCCCGGCATCGACTTGATCCGCATCATTGGATCGGAGTGCGTCCAGGATTAATCGAAAGCCCTGGTCCCGGACTTCGATGGAGTCAGTGCGGCTGGTCTTGGTCGTCCACTCTTTCCACAGCTCTAGAATGCGACGGCTGCGTGCCCATTTCTGTTCTTGGGCTCGCTGCTTTTCCTGTCTTGCCTTTTCCTGCTCCATGCGCTGCAACCGAGAGGCGAAGCTCTGCATCTGAGAAGGCGCAGCTCGGCTGGTGAGGTAGTTAAATGGCCCGATGAGCGAGAGCGCTACAAAGAGCGCGATATGGCCCCAGTGTTTCCGTGCTTTCCACGATCCGAAGGCCCCCAACAACATCATCATGCTCAGAGCGATGGCATTGATCCCATTCGACCACCGCATGGTCGGGACAAGCCAGCGATCGCCGATCTGTGCGGCGAGCGGATCAATGGGGCCGCTGACGCCTGCGACATGCTTGCCTACGGCGACGACGCCAGCGGAGATGTAGCCAAGGCATGTCACGCCGAGAGCGACGGGAGAGATGGCGATCACGCCATGAGCTGCTGCCAGAGCAATCGACAGCACACCTGAGCTGAATACGCCCAGGCACACCACACCGCTGGCGATCAATCCAAACGACACCACACCCCAGGCGAAGAGCCCGTAGGAGAACAAGCCGAGCGCGACTACACCCCGTGCATGCATTCCCACAGCGATGATGCCGCGGGCGCGCTTCGCCTTGCCAGTCAGGGGATCTTTGTTGAAGGCAATGTGCAGCAGAGGCCAGGAGCCAATGGAGGCCTTGCTTCGATACTCGTATCCGATGGTGTCCCAGCGTGGCATCTCGGCGGCTGGTGGTGCGCTGGTGCTGGCGTTCTCAATGCCAGACTTCATCTCGTTGGCATTGTCGAACCGCTTCTCGCGGCGCTTCTCGAGCGTGCGCATCACCACGCTGTCCAGCCGTGGATCGACACCGCTCGCTTCGCTCGGAGTGGGGAAACGCCCAAGCGGAAGCTCACCCGTGAGCATCTCGTAAAACACGACCCCGAGGCTGTAGATGTCGGCGCGGTGATCCACGTCACTGGGCTTCTCGATCTGCTCGGGAGCCATGTAGGCGAGCGTGCCGAGTTTGGCACCGCTCTCGGTCAGCGTGAATGGCAGCGCCTTTTCATCACGGAGCTTCGCAAGGCCGAAGTCCACCACCTTCACGCGCCCCTCGGTGTCGATGAGGATGTTTTCGGGTTTGATGTCGCGATGCAGCACCCCATGTTCGTGGGCATAGTGAAGCGCATCGCAGAGCTTGGGCACGATGGCGAGAGCTTCGCGAGCGGTGAGGGCGCCGTTTTGCATCGCCTGACGAAGATTGACACCATCGACGTATTCCATCAGCAGGAAGGGCATGGGAGCCTCGCCGAAGTCATAGACCTGCACGATGTGCGGATGGCTAAGCCGGGCGAGCGCACGGGCCTCACGATTGAAGCGCTCCAGCCATTCGGGGTCATTAGCTCGTTCGGGGGTGAGCACTTTCAGCGCGACCGTTCGATTGAGGTGTGTTTGTTGGGCGCGATACACGCGGCCCATCCCGCCGGTGCCGATCAGCTCTTCGATCACGAGCAGTGGGAAGTGTTTGGCCAGAGCGGCGAGATCCTCGGCGGTGGGCGCGTCAGCAGGCGGCGGATCATGCATGACGGAGTCCATCAGGCAGGCGGGGCAGAGACCCTGGGGCGCTTCGGCGGGGAGTGGCTGGTGGCAGTTGGGACAGGTCGAAGTGTTCATAGCTCATCCATGCATGAGCGGATGAAGCAGAAGTGTTTCAGAGAACTTCGAACTATCTCGCCACGAGGCTCACCTTCAGCGTCTGGCAGAGCTTTTCCACCTCATCCTTCGCGAGGATGATGGTCTTGCCTGCTTCCACGCCGATGACGTCCACGCCTGCGGAGGCGGCGGTCTGGATGGTGGCAGGTCCGACGACAGGAACGTCAAATCGCATGTCTTGATTCGGCTTGCTCACCTTCACCATCGTGGCACCGCCTTTGCCTAGAGCGCCGCCGCGCTTCACACATTCATTGGTGCCTTCGAAGGCCTCGACCGCGAGCACGGTGCCGTTCTTCACGACCACCGTCTGGCCGATGTCGAGTCGGCTGGATTCCTTGGCAATGTGGAAGCCGTAGTCGATGTCGTCGTGCCGGCGCTTCTTGAAGGTGGGACCTGCAACGAGTCCGGGGGCGGGCATGAGTTCTTCAAGGAAGGTGGTGGCTGGCAGCAGCTCGATGTCATCCTTCTTCAATTCGTTGGCGATGCCGCCGAAGAGTGTCTCGGCATTGCGTTGCTTTAGCCGCGCCATCATGAGCAGGGTGCGCAGGTCGGGACGGAGATCGAAGAGGTTCTTCGGTGCGATTTGACCCACCATCACGCAGTGATGCACGCCCTCGCGCTTGAAGAACTTGATCATCTTCGAGAGTTGCCCCACGCGCACCCATTCGATGGCGTCCACCCGGCTGGCGTTGTCCGGTTTCGTTTCGTTCTCGAAAGCGCACATGGCGAGCTTCTTCACGCCTGCCTTGCGTGCATGGGCGATGAAGGTCTCTGGATAAATGCCGTTTCCGGCGATGATGCCGATGGGGTCAGTCATGCAACGTGGGGAGGCGAGCGTCTGCATGTGGCGTGCCGAGGCTCGATAACGGTCTCTGGATAGAACAGCGCAGCGACCTGCGCAAATGGTTGGTTGAAGCGGCCTGCGCTGATCAGTCAGGATTGGTGGTCGAGGTCTGGGTGGCAGGTGTGAAGACGAGGTTCGCTCCGGCAGGAATGCTGCTGCCACTGATGACCGAACCCGCACCATAGACGACCCCATTGATGGTGAGCGTGCCTGATTGAATGACAATGTTCCCCGTATAGGTGTTACTGCCATTGGCCACGGTCGTTACACCGATCAATCCCTGGCCGCCTTTGAGCAGCGTTTGTCCTGTGGTGCTCAAGGAATCGGACATGGCAAAGTTGGCCGTGGTAGCACCTGTGCCTCCGATGGTGAGTGCTCCGGTCCAGTCGCTCACTGATGCACCATTGACCACCAGCGAACTCGCTGACGACGGGGTCGAACGCAGAGTGCCACCGGTCACACTTGAATCCGTCGAGAATGACGAAGCGATGAGGGGGAAATGGAGGTTCCCTCCGTATCCGGGAGGCAAAATGATGTCGATGGGCAGCTGCTTGGATAGCTCCGAGGGGACGGTGGAATGGGTTGGAGCATTGAAATTCGGGCTGATGGTGAGCTGCGTTCCGTCGCCAGCGGGCACTGCGGTGATGAGCAGATCAGCATTCGCAGCTTGCGCCGACGTGGGAATCGTCGAGCCCGGATCAACGCGAATCACCGCAGCAGAGGCGGGAGCCGCCTTGGCCTTCTCGCTCGCCTCTTCAGCCGTGAGCACGCGACTGGTGTCGTTTGGCTTGGCAGGGGAAAGGTAGGCAAAGAAGGAAAGGTCCGGCAGCGCCCTCACCTGATGCCGGGAGTCGGCCATGAGGGCGAGGGCTTCGAACTGGGCGTTGGTGCCTCGTAGCGTGTCTTCATCGTCATCGTCGCTGACTATGCCGAGAGCACGGGCGTCTTCGAGGAGTTCGGCTAGCTGGGTGTGCCGTCCAAGGCCGTCGGCAGCGAGGAGAGAACGAGTGGTCTTCCGTTGCTCGATCTGATGAAGGCCATCCTTGCGGGTGTTGAGCACCACGCTGGTGTCAGTCGCCAGGACTTCACATCCGGCGAGAGCCGCCACGGCACGCAAGGCCTTCATGAAACTGATGGCTCCCGATTTGAAGCTCACCTCGCGATTCATCGCACTCGCGGGCAGCACGACGCGGAGTTGGTCGAGTTGCGAAGTTCGGCCAAAGTTCAAGGCACGCAGTTGTGCTTCCATTTGCCTCACAGCATCCTGGAGAAGCACCTTATCGAGCTGCACGGAGGTGAGGAAAAACTCGTCCAGGTGCTGCGGAAGAGGACGTGGTTTGGCGGCAGTCGTGGCCGTAGCGGCTATGGTCGCGGGTGGAGCGATCAGCACGCGATCACGCTTGGACTGGACTTTGCCTTGCGTGGACGAGACCGGCTTTGATTGAGATGTCGTGGCAGCGATGTCCGATGGCGGATTGCCTTGCGGCCAGAGCATCCAGATGATGCTGCCGAACAAGACGAACCCAGCGGCGAGCTTGGCTGTGCGGACCATCTTGCGCCGATGCTGATACCGGGCGGTTTTCTCATCGGCCACCGCGCACACGATGGCCTCGCGGGCCACGGATTGGGAGGTGCTCTCCATGAGCGATTCGAACCGAGCCAGCTCAGCGAAGGCACGCGCGTTCTCCGGGTTGGCTTTGATCGCTGCCCAAAGTCGTGCGGCCTCGTCAGGCGTGGCGATGCCATCCAGCCACCGGGTGGCCAGTTCAGCAAAGTCAGCGCTGGGCGGAAGGGACGACATGAGCGGCCTTAGAGCAGATTGTTGGTTTGGTTGAGCCTACGGGTGACGCAATCGCGGAGCTGCTTGCGCAGTCGGCTGAGTGCCTGGTAGATCGAGTCGGCAGACATGCCGGTGTGATCGGAGATCTCTTCAATGCTCTGACCTCGGGCGTAGCGATCAGCTACGAGCGTGCCGGAACGCTGGGGGAGTTGCTGAATGCATTGCTGAAGCGCACGTTCGCGGGCCTGCCAGGCATCGGAGGTCTGCTCGGGCTCGAAGGCGAGGGCGAGTTCCTCAATGATCTCAGGAGGCATCGACTCGGGGAGCTTGGACCGAAGGCGGAAATCCTCCAGGATCTTGCGCGCAGCGATGCCTCGTGCCCAGGCCCCGAAGGGCCGGGTGGGGTCATACTTTTGAAAGCTCTTCCAGAGAATCATGGACACCTCCTGAAAGACGTCCTCGCGGGCCGCCGGATCGCGAACCATCGCTCCGATGAAGGCGCGCAGGTCAGGCTGCGCGGCCAGGAAGAGCGGTAGGAAACGATCCGGGTGATTCATTCAGTCGGGGCAGAGGCGAGGAGTCTTCGCTTCTCCTTGCGGCAGGAACCAGGTTTCTGACAAGAAATGTCAGAAAATTTCAGACCGCACTACTCAGCTCGCTTCAGGGCCGGGGCACCCTCGGTCAGTTTCAAGGTGGGAGCACCGGTCAGATAGCCGAGCGAGGTGAGGAATTCATCGGCCTTGTGCGCCGTCACATGAGACCAGGGAGCACGATTGAAGAAGCCATGTGCCTGCCCATCAGCGACCCATAGCTCCGCTTTCAGCTCGAGCGGCTTTGCTTTGGCCAGATACCCGCGCGCGCCCTGGATCAAGGCATCGTCGGAGCCGAAGAACATGATGGCCGGCGGCACTCCCGCCTTGATGAAACGATTGGGCGTGATGGCCTCGGCTTTCGTCTTGGCCTCCTGTGAGGCACCTCGCTGCGCGGCCAGCTCATCAATGTTGAGCGCGGGATTGAAGAGCACCATCGCATTGGGCTTGGCCGAGATCGACTTGTCATCGCTCTCGGCATCAAAGGCATCCACCAGGGCCGTGCAGGCAGCGATGTGGCCACCCGCCGATCCGCCGCTGGCGATCACCTTGCCCGGATCGATGCCCAGCTCGGCGGCATGTTGACGAAGGTAACGCACGGCGCTCTTCGCATCCTCCACACACTTGTCGGGCGTGGTGTGATGGATCGACTCAATGCGGTAGTCCGCACTCGCGGCGACCATGCCACGCGAGGCGAAGTAGTCGCTCTGGGCAACGAACTGGGTGTAACTGCCATTCTTCCATCCGCCACCGAAGAAGAACACGATGGCCGGGCGCTTGTCCGTGGGTTTCCAGTCTGTCGGAAGTGCAAAGTGCAGCTTCAGCTCACCCTGAGGAGTCGTCTTGTAAACTCGGTCCTCGTGTTTCACCGCCACGTCTGTCATCGGAGGTGCTGCGTTCTTGCCCTTGGATTTCGCTTTGGCCTTCTGGGCGTGAACAGCGCAAGGAAGGGCGGACAGAAGCAGCAGGCTGATGAGTAGTCGGGACATGGCGCTGTGACGATGGACCGTCTCGCGGTCTTTCAGTTCCTGCTAATTCAGATACCTGAACTCCGCGCTGGCGAAGAGGCTCTGACAGAAAGCACTGAGCGCGACGCCTTGAGCCTGCTTCTTCGCTTCCTCGCTGGCTTTGCCTTTGAGATACTGATCGGTGAATCGCTGGAAGAAGCTACGCATGGCCTGGCCCTCTTCCGCTGTCGGATGACGCCCATAGGCCAGCTCGTAGGCCTTGATAAAACGATCTTGCGGGCTTTTCACCTCCATCGCATCCAGGCGTCTGGCGAAGGCATCCGCAGCGGCGATGGCCTGAGGATTGTTCATCAGATACAAGCTCTGCGAGGGCACATTGGTGCTGTCACGCTGGCTGGAAACCAGACTCGCGTCCGGGAAGTCGAAGAGGCTCAGTGACTCGGGGATCTGATCGCGAATGATCGGCATGAACACACTGCGGTAGGTCTGAGGCTCCGTGAGCACTTCGCGTGCGAGTGTGATCAAGCCCTGCCTACCATCGCCAGCGCGAGCCACTGGCGAGCCATCGACTGGATACAAATTGAGCGTGCCTGCGACGGCCAGCATCGCATCGCGAATGGCTTCGGCTTCCAGGCGACGCTTGCTCATGCGCCAGTGCGTTTTGTTGTCAGGATCGACGGCGTAGTTCGCTTCGTTGTGCTGCGAGCTGAGCTGATACGTGCGGGTTAGCATGATCTCCTTGATCATGCGTTTGATGCTCCAGCCATTCTCCATGAAGCGAACAGCAAGGTAGTCGAGCAGCGCCTGGTTGGTGGGGGCCATGCCCTTGGTGCCGAAGTTGTCTGGCGTAGTGACGATGCCCTCGCCAAAGAGGTGCAGCCAGATGCGGTTGACCATCACTCGTGAGGTGAGGGGATTATCCTTGCTCGCGATCCACCAGGCGAGGTCGAGTCGTCCGCTGCCCTGTCCAATATTGAGTGGCTCGCCCTCGGCACATAGCACCTCGACGAGGCCACGTGGAATGGTGTTGTTGGTGGGCTGATTGGGATCACCGCGCAGCATGATCGGAGTGTTCACCGGAGTCTTTTCAAAGGTGCCCATCACCAGAGTGCGTGGCGTGCCATCATCGCGGAAGAGCTTCGCATCGCCCTCGGCCTGCGAGGCGCGATCCTGCGCCTGACGGATGCGCTGGAAGTTGGCCGCTGGATCATCTTTGCCGCCTTTCCGCCGCAATTCGGCCACTTGTGCGAGGGCGTCGCGTTGTGCTGCACTAGCCTCTTCGGCACGTTGCTTGAGGATCGCCACCTCACTGGGGCTGATTTTGGCAAGTGCAGGCGCGAGTCCCGCTGCGTCATCGAGTTCGATGAGGTCGCTGGGGTGATTGTTCTGCAACTGGCGATGCGTGCCGTAGAGCGTCTCGGTGCTGAGGAAGATGCCCGCGAGCGCGTAGTAGTCGCGCTGGCCAATGGGATCGAATTTGTGATCGTGGCAGCGAGCACAGGCGATCGTGAGCCCGAGCATGGCCTGCGAGACGGCATCGATTTGTTCATCCACGACATCCATGCGGAACTGCCGTGCTTCGCGGGTGTTGTGCGACTTGGCACCGATGGCGAGGAAGCCTGTGGCAACGATCTGCTCGCCCTGCTGGCGCTTGTCCTCATACTTCAGCAAGTCACCGGCGATCTGTTCCTTGAGGAACTGGTCATACGGCTTGTCCTTGTTGAACGCGTCGATCACATAGTCGCGATAACGCCAGGAATGAGGGTAGAGCACATTGGTCTCCTTGCCGCTCGATTCTGCATAACGAGCCACATCCAGCCAATGCCTGCCCCAGCGCTCGCCGAACCGTGGCGAGTCGAGGTATTGCTCGATCACGTTTTTGACCGCATTGGGCGAGGTGTCAGTCAGGAAGGCGGTGATCTCATCGGGGGTGGGCGGCAGTCCTGTGAGATCGAAAGCGATGCGTCGAATGAGCGTCCGTCGATCTGCGTCAGCGACTGGCGACAGACCCTTGGCCTCCATGTCCGCGAGGGTGAACTTGTCGATGTCCGTGCGTGGCCATTCGGCATTCTTGGTGGCAGGAGGCGATGACTTGGTCGGCTTCTGGAAAGCCCAGTGCTCGCGCCCTTTCTTCACGTCGATCTTGGACTTGGGTGCCTCGGCGATGGTCGTTGAAACACGCGGATCGGGAGCGCCCATCTCGATCCACTTCTTGAAGTTGGCGAGCACCTCGTCTGGCAGCTTCTCCTTCGGAGGCATCTGCATGTCCTCGTTCGTCCACGTCATCGCTTCGTAGATCGAACTCGCCGCCACATTGCCCGGCACGACACCCGCCTTGCCCGACTCACCGCCGCGCAGCGTGGCTTCTTTGGTGTCGAGTGTGAGACCACCTTTGCGCTTCTGATCCTTGGCGCTGTGGCACTTGTAGCAGGCGTCGTTGAGAACCGGGCGAATGTTCTTCTCGAAGAACGCTGTCTGCTCAGGTGTGACCTCCGCCGCGAGGGCGGGCAAGCTGGCGAGGAAAACAAAAGCTATGGACTTCATCGTGGCGGTGGCGGGTTCATTCCCTTCAACACCAGCCGCCGCGATGAGTTGCACTTCTGGCTAGGCCTTGGTCACCTGACCGGGCTTTGCGGGAGCGCCAGCGAGGGCATTGCGCGTGTCGATGATGGTGTCGGCCCAGGCGAGCAGCTCGTCCTTGTTGAACTTGCTATGCCACGTCGAGATGATGACTGCATCGTAGCTCTTCACGCTGGCTTCGGTCCACTCAGCGCTCTTGCGACCACGCCAATACGGATGCTTCCGCACCGGGCGGATCTGCGGCACATGAGGATCATAGAACTCGGGCTCCGCGCCGTGATCGAGAAGCTGATCGAGGATGTGAAAGCTCGGCGACTCGCGTTCGTCGTCCACGTCCGCCTTGTAGGCCAGTCCCATGACCAAGATTTTGGCACCATTGAGCGCCTTCTTCTTCTTGCGGCTGAGGACTTCGGCAGTGCGACGCACCACATACTCAGGCATCGCCTCATTGATCTCTCCTGCGATCTCGATGAAGCGCGTGTGGATGCCATACTCCTTTGCTTTCCACGTCAGATAGAAGGGATCAACCGGGATGCAGTGTCCGCCGATGCCGGGGCCGGGATAGAATGCTTTGAAGCCGAAGGGCTTGGTGGCGGCGGCGTTGATCACCTCCCACACGTCGATGCCCATCTTGTCGGCCACCATCTTCATCTCATTCACGAGGCCGATGTTCACGCTGCGGTAAATGTTCTCCAGCAGCTTGGCGAACTCGGCAACGGCAGGCGAGCTGACGGGCACGATGTTCTCGAAGGCGGCCATGTAGAGCGCCTTGCCCACCTCGATGCACGCGGGCGTGGTGCCGCCGACGATCTTGGGAATCTTGTGACTTGGGAAGTCCTTGTTGCCTGGATCTTCACGTTCGGGTGAGAAGAGCAGGAAGTAATCCTGGCCAATGGTGAATCCCTTCGCTTCGATGCGAGGCTGGAGTTCCTCCTTCGTCGTGCCGGGATAGGTGGTGCTCTCGAGGCTCATGACTTGACCCGCACGAATGTAAGGCAGGACGGCTTCCACTGTGTTGATCACATAGCTCAGGTCCGGTGCATGATGCTGGTCGAGCGGCGTGGGCACACAAATGATGAGAGCATCACACGAGGCCGACTGAGAAAAGTCCGTGGTGGCTTCAAACAAGCCCTTGTTCTTCACCTCGGCGATCTCCGATGAGGGAATGTGCTCGATGTAGCTCCGACCTTCATTGATGGCAGTTGTCTTCCGGGTGTCGATGTCGAGGCCGAGAACCTTGTAGCCGTTGCGGTTGAAATTCAGCGCGAGCGGAAGGCCTACATACCCCAGGCCAAGGATGCCTATACGGGCGGATTTGTTGTTGATTTTTTCGAGCGTGGTCATGGGGGAAAAGATGAAGTAGGAAGGATGAAAAAGAGGGCTGTCAGGCTGATGGGTTTGGAGAGTGAATTTCAGACTTTATCATTCATCCTTCGGCCTTTCTCAGTGACCTCCAAGGCTCCTCCTGGGACATGTCCACGATGCCCGGCTCATCAGCCTTGGCAGGGGAGAGGATGGCGAGGAAGACGAGCTTTTCGTCGAAGGGATTGTAGGTGCCATGAACCTCGCCCATCGGGATGAAGGCGACATCTCCCGGCCCGAGGATGCGCTTCTCATTGCCAACCCATTGCTCAGCCTTGCCACTGATGACGTAGATGATCTCCTCGCGAGTAGGATGGCAATGGAACGGGTGGTCGCGCCCGGGTTCCATATTGGCCCGCACGAGCATGAGGTGCTCATTATTGACGATGTCACCACGACACAGCCACTCCTCCAAGGTCCATGGAGAAAGGAAATCCACCTTCTCAGAGGCGGTGACAAAACGACGGTTGGCGATGGAGTCAGACATGCGGAAAGCCAAACGATAAGGGCCTGCGCGAAAGCGCGCAAGTTCCGCGGCGGATGTTTATCGTTCTGGTCTGCCCTTGCTACAGCAAGCCCAGGGTCCGCTCGATTCTCGCGACGGTGCGATCTTTGCCGAGGAGGTCGATGATGGTGGCGACTCCGGGGCCGCGTGACTGGCCCGACAGGGCGAAGCGCAGCAAGGGCATTAGGGCTCCGGCTTTGACTGCAAGTCGAGCGGCGGTCGCTTCGATCCCTGTGTGAATGGTGTGCTCGTCCCAGGCGGCCAGATTGCCAAGGTCAGCTTTCAGCTCGCTGAGCAGGGTTGCGTTCTCTGGCTTCGCTTTCAGTTTGGTCATCACGTCGGGCTCATAGCTGTAGTCATCCGTGAAGAAGTAGTGAACCCACGAGGGCACTTCACCGAGCAGGCTGACTTTTTCCTTCACGCTGTAAACGGCCTTGGCGGCCATGGCGTGATCGGAGATCTGGAGGCCTTTCGCTTCGAGGAACGGAAGAGCGGTGGCGAAGAGGGCTTCGGGGCTGAGTTCACGCAAATACTGGGCATTGAACCAGGTGCATTTGGTCATGTCGAACCGCGCATTCGCGCTGTGAATGTCACTGGGCTCGAAAGCGGCGATGAGGGTGGCGCGGTCGAGCTTCTCACCTGCCTTCGGAGTCCAGCCGAGCATGCAGAGGTAATTGAAGACGGCGTCGGGCAGGAAGCCTGCCTCCTGGTAGCTGGCGATGGCGCTGCCTTCATCACGTTTGCTCATCTTGGAGCCCGTGGGGTTGAGGATGAGGGGGATGTGGGCGTAGCGCGGGGCGTGCTTGCCGAAGGCGTGGAAGAGGTCGATGTGCTTCCAGGTGTTGGACAAGTGGTCTTCGCCGCGAATGACGTGGGTGATCTTCATCTCGATGTCATCGACCACATTGACGAAGTGGAAGATGTAGCTTCCATCGGGCCGACGAATGGTCATGTCGGGTTCCTCGGTGGCTGCGAAGTGAACATCACCGCAGACCATGTCGGGCACGAGGATGGGCTGGCGGCTGAACTTGAATCGAGCGGCTCCGTTGTCTTCGAAATAGACGCGACCTGCGGCTTCCAGCTTGGCGAAGTAGTCGTCGTAGATGGCCTTGCGCTGGCTTTGGAAATACGGGCCAAAGTCGCCACCTGCGCCGGGGCCTTCATCCCAGTCGAGCCCCAGCCATTTCATGCCATCGAAGATGGCTTCCTTCGCAGCTTCTGTGTTGCGCGCTTCATCTGTGTCCTCAACCCGCAGGATGAACTTGCCGCCGCGATGGCGTGCGTAGAGCCAGTTGAACAAGGCGGTTCGGGCTCCTCCGACGTGAAGGTAACCAGTGGGCGAAGGGGCGAAGCGAACGCGAGGGGTGTCGGACATAAGTGGAAAGGGTGAAGTATGAATGATGAAGGATGAAAGGAAAGGACGTGTGTGCTTATTCTTGTTTCATTCACCAGACTTCATCCTTCCTTCTTCACACTATGACCGTCGGCATCCTCACCATCTCTGATCGCGCCAGTGCAGGCATTTATGAAGACCACGGCGGGCCGGCGCTGCGCAAAGCGTGTGAAGGCTACGGATGGACCATCGGCGCTGAGGCGATCGTGCCTGACGACATCGAACGCATCCGGCAGGCGGTGCTCTCGTTCAGCGCTCAGGGTTGTGGCTTGATCCTCACCACTGGAGGAACTGGTGTGGCAGACCGTGATGTGACTCCCGAAGCCATTCGTGGAATCATGCGTGTGGAGATGCCTGGGTTTGGCGAGGTGATGCGGATGAAATCGTTCGAGATCACGCCCAATGCGATCCTGTCCAGGTCGCTCGCCGCGATCATTCAGTCATCGTTAGTCATCGCCCTGCCGGGTAAACCCGCCGGGGCCGTCGAGTGCCTGGGCTTTGTCCGTGGTGCCATTGATCACGCCGTGAAGCTGGCGATGCATGTGCCGACGAGTTGTTAGGCATCAACTCACAAGAATTGAGCACAGCTATTCGGCGACTGCAGCTCGTCCTGAGATTCTCTGGCAGAGAAAGGGTTTTTCAGAAGGCAATGTTAGCTGAGGAGGATTTGTGGAAAAAATCACCTTACAGGTAAGTCTAAGAAGAGGTCTAATTTAATCTTCTTGAAGATTTGATACTCTTAAATAAGAGAGTCAGTTTTGATAAAAATAATAATTTCAATGAACGAAATGGAGGGGTGTAGGTCAAATTAGAGCCAAACCTATCTCTATGATGAAAACTAGAATCTGCCATTCGCTCGTTGTTGCATGCCTTTCAGTTCTAGTCCTGGCACCGCTCTCCTCCCAGGGCCAAGTGAATATCAACGGGGGATATGAAGCCGGAATCTTCTCGGGAAATATCAGTTTTGCCGGAGGTTTGGCCCAGGATCTGAATGCGGGTTTTGAAGGTGTGAGCCCCACCTTTCACTCGCTGCCTTTTTCTCCTTGGCTGGCGGGTTGGAATCAAGCTGACTTGGGCAAGGCCTATTGGGTGGAAAGCACGGCTGCCTATGATGGCAATCATTACCTATACCTGAGTGGCAAAGACACCTGCTTTAATCTGGCGTATGGGGACAGTTGGGGCACGACGGCTCACATTGGTGACTTGGTCATTGGCCAGACCTACGAGTTCTGTGTCTATGCGGCTGCGGCGGCTGCGACAGACCAGACACTGAGATTCGAATGGACTTCGAATGCGGGTTCTTCAGATATTACTTCCTTCACATTGTCAGGTAACAGCGCTTGGTCGGACGGTTCTCTCTCGACTATTCCTTGGCAGCAATACTGCTACACCTTCACGGCAGATTCTGTGGATGGTGTGCTTACCTTCAGCACGGATGCTCTAACATCGAGTGCCATCGTGCTAGATGGAGCTACCCTGACCGCCGTGCCAGAGCCGGGCTCTGCGTTGTCTATCGGCATTGCGAGTCTAGTGGCATTGACGATGCGTCGCCGTCGGCTCATGCATCTAGCTGCTCCCAAGATCTAAAGACGCTTGTAAGCGTTGATGATGGACGCCAGCCACTCGTCTTGATCCATGGCCCAATACTTGTGGGAGAAGATCTCGACTTCGCGTAGTCCGGCAAATCCAGTGCCGTCCACCCACTGGGTGATCTCTGGGATGTTGATGCAGCCTTCGCCCATGAGTCCGCGATCATTGAGGAGGTCGGTGGTCGGTGTCTTCCAGTCGCAGATGTGGTAGGCGTGAAGGCGACCTTTTTCACCCGCGAGGTCGATCATGGCCTTGAGTTCGGGGTCCCACCAGATGTGATACACATCAGCGGCGATACCCACGCTAGCGGGCGAGCCGAGGGCATCGCAGATCTCATGGGCTTGGCGCATGGTATTCACCGCGCTGCGGTCATCGGCATACATGGGGTGCAGCGGTTCGATGGCAAGGCGCACGCCAGCGGCTTCGGCGTGAGCCTGGACGGCAGCGATGCCTTCGGTGATCTGCTTGCGTGATTCGGAGAGCGGTTGGCCGGGCACGGCCCCGCAAACCAGCACAATGAGGGGTGCGCCAAGTGCCTGTGCCTGGTCGATGCAGAGCTTGTTGTCGTCGATGGACGTCTGGCGTTCGGCTGCGGTCTTGCCAGGGAAAAAGCCACCGCGGCACAGGCTGACGATTTGCAATCCCGCATCACGCGCCTGCTGGCCCACGGTGGATGGGGACCTCCCGTCGAGGTTGTAACGCCAGAAAGTGATGCCGCCGACGCCTGCTTTCGAGTAGCGCTCAATGCATTGTTCAGTGGTCCAAGGCTTCGTGGTAATGGTGTGAATGCAGAGGCGGTTCATAGCGGAATTTTGAATTGGGGAGTCGAGCCGGGATAAAGCGTGGGTGCAAGATGGTGGAGTAAAAAGTGAGGCAGACGGACCATCAGGCTGCTCTACCTGATGTAAATTAAGGCAATAATCGCAATTTTAACAAAAATAACAAAAATGATTTGCATCTCTGATCGGGCGCTGTAGAATATCCTTGTTGTCAGCAACGCAAGCCCGCTCGCTGGTCGGCACGAAAGTGACCGGTGGATGGGACTGCTGAGAGCTAAATTTCATTGTTGGGCTGTTAAGACCCCGTGTCGAATGTGAGACACGGGGTCTTTTCTTTTGTGGCACGAAGTGCCGGGATCGGCCTTGAGCAATAGCAGTCCGTCGCCAAGATGGGCGTTTCAAGATTCATCGACCATGCTTACGATTCGCGACCTCGACTTTTCCTATCCCAACGGGGAATCCGGGCTGGCGGTTCCGCAGTGGGACGTGGCCAATGGTGAGGCGGTCGCCCTTGTGGGACCAAGCGGGGCGGGCAAGACGACCTTGCTCAAGCTGATCTGCGGTATCCATCAGCCTTCCGGCGGCACGATTGAATGCGTCGGGGTGACGGTGACGGCACTATCTGATCCCGAGCGCCGGGCCTGGCGTTTGCGGAAAGTCGGAGTCGTGTTCCAGGATTTTGCCTTGATGGACTACCTCACGGTCCGAGAGAACTTGCTCCTCCCGCTGCGGCTGGGTGCAGGGGCGAGGGCTGGCGAAGAGGGCCATGCCCGGACCTTGGCGGATCAACTGGAGGTGAGCCGATATTGGAACAAGCTCGCGAGTGAACTCTCCCAGGGTGAGCGGCAGCGGGTGGCCATAGCCAGAGCGCTGGTTCACCGGCCAGTCCTTGTTCTGGCGGATGAACCGACGGCCTCCCTTGATGCGACGCGCAAGTCTCAGGCCGTTCGTTTGATGCTGGAAGAATGCCGCTCAAGGCAGGCCGGACTGGTGATGGTGACGCACGACCCCGAGTTGCTGCCGTTGTTTGATCGAGTGGTTTCATTGGAGGATATCGTGTCATGAACCCATTGGGAGCTATCGACTTGGCGTGGCGCTACGTTTCAAGGCATCGAGCCCAATCATTCCTGCTGGCAGGAGCGCTCGGCATAGTGGCGGCGCTGCCCATGATGGTCCGGGTGCTCGTTTCCGCCGCTCAGGAGCAGCTCCGTGCCCGTGCTGTCGCGACACCGCTCGTGGTGGGGCAGCCTGGAAGTGCGACCGATCTCATGCTCACAGCGCTGCATTTTAGGAGTGGTGGAGACAAGTCCATTCCCCTCCGCTTGTGTGATGAGGTGAGTGATTCAGGCTTGGCCGAAGTGATTCCCTTGCATGTCAGATTCAATGCTCAGGGTGCCCCGATCATCGGCACGGAACTGGAGTATTTTGAGTTCCGTGGCTTGACCATCGCGCAGGGTCGAATGCTCACTCGCTTGGGGGATTGTGTCCTCGGGGCCGGGGTGGCGAGGAAGAAGGGACTACAGCCTGGAGGGGCGATCTTCTCGTCACCAGAACAGGTCTTTGACCTGGCGGGGGTTTACCCACTGAAGATGCGAATTGTCGGAGTGCTGGCTCCATCGGGCACTCCCGATGATGATGCCGTTTTCGTCGATCTCAAGACCTCATGGCTCGTCCAGGGCATCGCGCATGGTCATGATGACCTCGCCAAGCCTGAGCAGTCTGCCAATGTATTACCCAGTGCCGATGGCGGTGTGGTAGGAAGCGCGGCAGTCAGGATGTTCAGTGAAGTCACAGACAAGAACGAGGACGGCTTTCACTTTCATGGCGATGAGGGAGAGTTCCCGGTTCATGCGGCCATTGTGATTCCCTCAGATCGGAAGGCCGAAGCGATCCTGGTGGGGCGCTATCAGAAGTCCAAGGAACTCCAGATCCTGCGCCCGGTCGATGTGCTGGAAGTCCTGCTTGGCGCGCTATTTCAGATCGAGAAACTCGTGGTCGGCGCGCTGGCCCTGGTCGCATTGGCTGCCGGGCTGGTGGTGGCGCTGGTATTTGCTTTGTCGTTCCGGCTGCGGCAGAGGGAATTTGCCACACTGGCTGAGATCGGGGTAGGGCGGGGGACTCTTTGGCTCGCCAAAATGGCCGAGGTGGTCTTCATCGGTGCCGGAGCAGCGATCATCGCCTTTAGTGGACGTGAGATCGCAGTAGTTATGGCACGTTCGATCTTGGTAAAGGGATTCATCGGGTAGGTCGGCGTTGTTCACATCGCTAGACTTGTTGTGAAAAACCCTGTGAATAACTAGGCGGAAAACTACGAATTACACGCGGGGTGAATCGACTCCTTTGGCATTCCACCAATGACGCTGGAAACTCCATTCTACAGGGTTTGGAGAGGCGATCAGTCAGTCAACGCGGAGCCATGAATAATTGCAATTTCATGCCTGCCACTGAATTGGTATTTTCACGCGCATAAAGTAAATTGAGGCGAAGGGTATCGTCAGGGCGGAGTTTCGCCGATGCGAACGTTCGCATGATCAAAAACTTCTTGGCCGGACACAAGATATTGTGCATGATGAGCGAGCTGACACCCAACATGTTGGATTTGGTCCACATGAAGCAAAGATCAGCGGCTGCTTAACAGATACAATAATAACCATAATCAAACACGGCCTGCTTGGCACTCATTTAGCATCTCTCCCAGATTCACCTCCATGGATAAAGTCTTCAAAATCGGCAACCGCGAATTCGTTCTCGACCAGGACAAGGCAGAAGCGGCCTACCAGGCCAAGCGCGTCATCAATGGCTACAAGAGCATGGCGTTCAACCTGCTGCCCCTGAAATACCAGTGGGCCTATGACCTCTACCGGACCATGAAGGCCAACCACTGGGAGCCCGAAGACATCCAGATGCAGAAGGACATCGAGCAGTGGAGGTCGAACGACATCACTCAGAACGAGCGCTGGATCATCATGATGGGCATTGGCTACTTTTCTGCAGCCGAAGGCATCGTGGGCGACAACATCCAACACGTCGTGCGTGAGTTGGTGACCGCTCCCGAGCTGAAACTCGTCCTGGGCCGCCATGCTCATGAGGAAAATATCCACGCAGACAGCCTGCTCTACATGATTTCATCCCTCGGCATCAACCCGCACGAGTGCGAGGCGTTGTTCGAGCAGATCCCCAGCATCGTGAAGAAGAACGAGTTCGTGACCCGCACGTCGCACTCCTTGCGTCGTGACCTGGACCTCACCACGGTGGAGAACCAGCGCTTGCTGGCGAAGAACTGCTTCGTCTTCGGGCAGTGCATGGAAGGCACTCAGTTCTACGGCTTGTTCGGCATGATTCTCAGTCTCGCCCGCCAGCAGAAGTTTGTCGGCATTGGCCAGATGTTCCAATACACGCTGCGAGACGAGTCGAACCATATCGAAGTCTTCCGCAACCTCTTCATGGACCTCATTGAAGAGAACCCCGACATCTGGACACCCGAGTTCCGTCAGGAACTGGTGGATACGATGCGCGAGGCCGTGGCGCTGGAGAAGGAGTTCATCCGCGACTGTCTGCCCGTCGCGACCGTCGGCCTCAGCTCCGAGGAGTTCGAGCAATACATTGATTTCGTCGCTGACAAGCGTCTCGACGGCTGCGGATTGCCGCTGCTGAATCCAGGCGTGAAGAACCCGTTGCCTTGGCTTGCCGAGCAGCAGGACATCAAGCGCGAGACCAATTTCTTCGAGGGCCGCGTCACCGAATATCAAAAAGCCAGTTCGCTGCTTTTGGGTTCGGATGACGATTTGTGAACAGCGATGTGAAGGAGTTCTGAATAACCTTTTCTTGCTCTTCACCCCTCCCTCATTAGAGCCTTGCCCCCGGCTCTTTTTGTCCGGTCAAAACTCAAGCCTTAGCCGTCTTCACCAGTCACTTAGACATCCAAAGTTTCGACAAGATCGTCACCCGAAACCCGCCGCCCTTTCGCCCCCGCTCACCCACTCGCTGATTCGCTTTCAGCACCCGCCATACTCTCACCACTTCGCCTGACCAGCAACCCGCCACCGCACGACCCATGATCGCCACCCACCTCGTTCTCGAAGAGGAGCACCTCAAGCGCCTCGCCACCACACCCAAGGATCAGAAGCTCCAGTTTGAATGGAGTTCTCTCCTTGGCGACATCCCCAAGCATGACACCGATTCGCACATCAAGGTGCGCGTGGGCACACATGAGCGTGACTTCGACCTGGGCGAGATCGCCAACACTGTGGGCAGTGCCTTGACGGATCTCTTTCTCGCTCGCGAGCAGAAGGAAAACATCTTCTCCGATGAGAATCAGAAGATGGTGCAGGCCACCGCGATCGCCGTGGCCAAGGAACTGCAACAGCGTGCCAAGACGCCTGAAGGAACGCCTCGCACGCTGCCAGCCCACGAAATCTACTCGATTATCGAGAGCGCACTGATCAAGGCGAACAAGCATGACGTGGCGAAGAGCGTGGTGGTTCGTCGTCAGCGCATGGAGAAGGAGATTGCCCCCGGCGAAACGACGCTGCCGCAGCCGATCATCGTCTCCACCAAGGTCATCCGTCGCAATGGTCAGGTCGTGCCGTGGAACCACAACAAGATCGAGATCGCCGTGCGCAAGGCCTTCCTCAATCTCGAGACCGACTCCTCGCCGGCCGTGCAGATTGCTGAGTCCGTCACCCGTCAGGTCGCCGCCGAAGAGCGTCAGTTCATCACCATTGAGGACCTGCAAAACCTGGTTGAGGAAGAACTGATGCGTCAGGGCCACTTCAAGGTCGCCCGCGCTTACATTCAGTATCGTGGTCTTCGTGGGAAGATTCGCGAGGAAGAAGAAGCCCGCGCCGCGCAGGCGCTCGCTACCGACGATGCCCTGCAACAGGCACTCGTGCTGGTGAAGGTCAGCTCCACCGAGACATTCCTCTGGGACGGTCAGGATCTGAAGCGCCGCATCGACTTCGCGGCGCTCGGCCTCGATCTCTGCATCAGCCGCAACGATATCGAGATGGAACTACGCCGCTCCATCTTCTCCGAGATCAGCGTCGAGGACCTCAAGACCACCGTCATCCTCAATGCGAAGACCTTGATGGAGAAGGACGCCGACTTCGCCAAGTTCTCCGCGCGCATCCTCCTCAGCTACATCTATGAGGAAGTGCTCGGCTGGGACATCGTTCGCGACGGCATCGACGCGCTTCCCGTGTTCCATCGTCGTGCGTTCAAGCGCAACCTCCAGCGCGGTGTGGAACTCGAGCGCATTCATCCCGATCTGCTCAACTACGACCTCGACAAGCTCTCCGACGCCCTCGATCCCGCTGCCGATCTCGACTTCGACTTCCTCGGCATCCAGTCGCTTTACGACCGCTACCTCATCGTGGACAAGCAGACGTCCCCGTCGCGTCGTCTTGAGGCTCCTCAGCTTTTCTGGATGCGTGTCTCGATGGGCCTCTTCATGCGCGAGCATCGTGCGAACCTGCCCGGAACCACCGAGCACATCATCGCCCTCTACCGCCTCTACAAAGGCCGCCGGTTCTGCTCCTCCACGCCTACCTTGTTCAACAGTGGCACCTTGCACACCCAGCTTTCCTCCTGCTACCTCTACAAGGTGGATGACAGCATCGAGTCCATCATGCAGCGCGGTATCGCCGACAATGCTTACCTATCCAAGTGGGCCGGCGGTCTTGGCGGCTCGTGGACCTCGGTGCGCGGCACCGGATCGTATATCAAAGGCACCAATGGTGAGTCCCAGGGCGTCATTCCGTTTCTCAAGCTCCACAACGACCAGCTCGTCGCTGTGAATCAAGGCGGCAAGCGTCGCGGCTCCGGCTGCGCTTACATGGAGATCTGGCACAATGACATTGAGGACTTCCTCGAGCTGCGCATCACCACCGGTGACGAGCGCCGCCGCACGCATGACCTCAACACCGCGAACTGGATTCCTGACTTGTTCATGAAACGCTTCGAGTCGCGTCAGCACTGGACACTCTTCCGCACCAATGAAGTGCCCGACCTGCACGAACTCTACGGCTCAGCGTTCGAGAAGCGCTATGCCGAATACGAACTGATGGCCGAGCAAGGCAAGATCTGGGGTCGTCGCATGGAAGCCGTCGAACTCTGGAAGAAGATGCTCAAGTCCATCTTCGAGACCGGCCATCCTTGGATGACCTTCAAGGACCCCTGCAACGTCCGCAGCCCACAGGATCACGTCGGCGTCATTCACAGTTCGAATCTCTGCACCGAGATCACGCTCAATACCTCCGCCGATGAGACCGCCGTGTGCAACCTTGGCTCCGTCTTGATCGACAACCACCTCGACGACGCAGGCCGCATCGACCACGTCAAGCTCCGCGAGACCATCCGCACCGCCGTGCGCGTGCTGGACAACGTCATCGACATCAACTTTTACCCCACCGAGGCCGCCCGCACCGCCAACATGCGTCACCGTCCCATCGGCATGGGTGTCATGGGCCTCGCCTACGCCTTGTATCGCAAAGGTATTCCCTTCGCGTCCAAGGAAGCCGTCGAGTTCAACGACGAGTTCATGGAAGCTGTCGCCTACTACGCTTATGAAGCCTCCAGCGACCTCGCTGCCGAACGTGGCACCTACCAGACCTACAAAGGCAGCAAGTGGGATCGCGGCCTCATGCCCCAGGATACCCTCGACCTCCTCGAAAAAGAACGCGGCGCAGCCGTCGATGTTCCTCGCGGCGGCAAGATGGACTGGTCCGGCCTGCGCGCCAAGATTGCGAAGAACGGCATGAGAAACTCCAACGTCCTCGCCATCGCCCCCACCGCCACCATCTCCAACATCATGGGCTCCAGCCCGTGCATCGAGCCCATGTTCACCAACTGCTTCACCAAGAGCAATCTCGGCGGCCAGTTCATCGTGCTCAATCCTTACCTCGTGAAGGACCTCAAGAAGCGCGCCCTCTGGACCAC
>CAUJJC010000243.1 GCA_963204975.1 Verrucomicrobiota bacterium
TACATCAAACTCTCTCACGATGTGGGTGGCAGTGGTGTGAAGGTGAAGCCGAATAACTTGCCCAAGGAAGTGGCCAAGGAAAAGACTTTCGAGCAGATCGGCAAGTCTCTGGCTGAACTCGGCGACTACGCCATCGGTTTCGGTCAGGAGATTCGCCTTGAAGTGCATGGTGGCGTTGCTGACCTCGGAGACATCCGAACGGTGATGGAAGTGGCCAAGGCGGACAATGTGAAGGTGTGCTGGAACAGCAATGACAAGGACCTTGATGGTGATGGCATCGAAGCCAATTTCGCCAAGGTGAAAGATTACCTCGGGCGCACGCTCCACATGCGTGAACTCAACGATGCTGCCGCCAAGGTGAAGTATCCGTATGCGACGCTCGCTAAGCTGCTCGTGGATGCCGACTACGATGGCTGGACCTGTCTCGAAGGCCACAAGCCCCCGAAGGGCGATGAGGCCCGCGTGAAAGGGCTGATCGAGCAGCGGGAGTTGTGGATGGCGATGGTCACGGAGGCACGCAAAGCAGCAGGAGCATGAGTGACGACTCGCTTGGGTTTGATTTCGCTGTCATCGGTGGTGGCAGTGCAGGTTATGCGACGGCTCGCACTGCCGTCGGCCATGGTCTGAAGACTGTGGTGATTGATGGGGCTGACACTCTGGGTGGCTTGTGCATCTTGCGCGGATGCATGCCGAGCAAGACGTTGATCGAGTCGGCCAACCGCAATCTGACCATTCGCCGCGCTGCAGAGTTTGGCTTGCGAGCCGAACAAAGACCTGCGGACATCGTGGCCATTCGTGATCGCAAGCGGAGGCTCATTGCCGACTTCGCAGGCTATCGTCAGGGGCAGCTCAATGATGGTCGCTTCACGCTTTTGCGAGGCAAGGCAACGTTCACCGATTCACGCTCGTTGCTCGTTTCATTGCGTGATGGCAGTGAGCAAGTGGTCCGGTTTCGTGCCGCGTGCATTGCGACGGGTTCGGTGGTCAATGTGCCACCCATGCCCGGCCTGCGCGAGACGGGTTTCTGGACCAGTGATGACATCCTTGATGCCGAAGAGCTTCCTTCTTCTTTTATCGTTCTCGGCGGTGGTGCCATCGCACTCGAGATGGCTCATTACCTGGATGGCATTGGCCGAAAGGTGACTTTGATTCAGCGCAGTGATGGCTTGCTGGGCACGATGGACGCTGAGTGTGGTGCTGCGGTGGCCAAGGCATTCCGCGAGCGCGGGATCGATGTCTATTGTGGCACTTCGGTGCAGCAGGTGGAAGTCGTTGATGGCAAAAAGCAGATCACCTTCAAACATGGAGGCTCGTCAGTTAGACTGAGTGCTGACGAAATCCTTGTGGCCACAGGGCGCTCACCTGCCGTCGATGGTCTAGGTTTGGAGACGGCTGGAGTCGAAACGCAAGGCCGCAAGGCCGTCATTAACAAGGCGATGCAGACCAATCAGTCGCATCTCTTTGCCGCAGGTGATGTGTGCAGTCCGCTCGACATCGTGCATATCGCCATTCAGCAGGGAGAGACCGCAGCGCATAACGCAGCGGCTTTGCTTCGAGGGGAACTGCCGCAGGCAGCCATGGATTACAGGCTGTCTTTGTTTGGAGTGTTCTGCGAGCCACAAGCTGCAATGGTCGGAGCCATAGAGGCGCAGTTGCGGCGCGATGGTGTTCCTTATGCGACCGCTAGCTATCCCTTTGATGATCACGGGAAGTCCATGGTCATGGGCGAGACGGATGGATTCGTGAAACTCATTGCCCATCGCGACACGGGCGAAATCCTTGGTGCATCCGTTGTTGGGCCTCATGCCACCGAGATCATTCATGAGGTGGTCGTCGCGATGCAGTTCCACTGCACGGTGAAACAGTTCATGGTGATCCCGCATTACCACCCCACCTTGAGCGAAATCTGGACTTATCCAGCCGAAGAGCTGTCCGATGAATTGGGCCTTTGAACATCTCGGGCTTTCTGCCGATGGCCATCCGGCTCCACTGGACTGGCATTAAATTGTTCACAGAAGCGTTGACACTCAACGGGCTGGAGAGTTACATTTTAGAGCAATGCTCAAGCAAATCATCGGTCAAACTATCGGCTCTTCTCAGGATCGTGAAGAACGTCGCCCCGAACCAGCGCCCGCACCAGCGCCGGAACGAGCCCCGATCGTCTCGGCACCTCCCGTTTCTCAACCTTCTCGTTCATACGCATCCACCCCTGCTCCCATGATGTCCTCCAGCAAAAACGTCCTCGCCAATGATGTTGAAATCAAAGGCTCCATCAAATTTTCACACGACCTCATCATCGACGGCAAGATCGAAGGCGAAGTCGTTTCCGACGGTAGCCTTACCATCGGCGAGAACGCCCTGATCAAAGGCGAAGTGAAAACCCGCTCCGTGATCATTTTTGGCAAGGTCGAAGGTAATATCACCGTCGCCGAGCGCTGCGAGTTGAAGAGCAATGCAGTCCTCCTGGGCGACATCGCTGCCGGAACTCTGGCCATCGAAGAAGGTGCCACGTTCGACGGTAAGTCCTCCGTGGGCAAGAAGCCTGCCGGATCCTCCCCTAAAGTTTAACCAAGGTTTTGACCCGTGTTTCGGGGATTATTCGGTTCCAATAGCGGTAACTCTCCCTCGCCACCGAAGAATCAAATCGAAGTGGTGTGCCCCTCTTGTGGGGCGGCTCTTTTTCCCCCCCGCCTCGTTGTTTCCACGTTCTGTAAGTCCTGTGGAGTGCATCTGAGGCTGGAGAAGAAGAAGGTGATCGCCTCGGCTGTGTCGAAGGCAGGAGGTCGCCCAGATGTGCTCGTGCCCACGAGGCAGCCTGTGCCGATGAATCCGCCGAATGCCCCGGTTTCAGCTCCTGCTGCAACCGCGCCTTTGGCTCGTCCTTCGACGGTGCCTTTGATACCCTTAACCCCTGTTGCTGCGGCTCCTCTTCCTGGGCTGCCAGCCTTCGATCCTGATATTTCGGAGACTGGCGAGTTGGGATTGGGCATGATGCTCCAGGCCGCGTCCGTCCCGCTTGCACCGGCTCCTCGCCCTGTGGTCAGTGAAGTGGTCCACGAGCCAGTTCAGGTGGTTTCCGAGTCTGAAGCTCAGCCCGAGGTGGATTCTGGGACTGATGGCGAACATGTGACCGGGCATCTTGCTGCTGAAACAGTGGCGCGAGTGGCCAGCCATGTGCCAATTGCCATCGCGGAACTGATGCAGCAATCTGCACAGAACACACCCACCGGCACCTTGCAGAAGATGCGTGAGCAAGGTGCCTTCCGTCAGCAATACTTCAAGGAAGCCGAGTGCTTTGACTGCTCAAACAAGTTCAAGGTGGGGCGCTCCTCGAGGTCTGCCAACTGCCCATCCTGCGGTGCCTACATCTCTCTTGAAGACGTAGAACTCAACCTGCCATCGTCCCAGGCCATCAAGACTCGCGGTGACGTGATGATTCGCAAACGCGGTCACCTCACTGCTTCCCATCTCTATGCGCGTGATCTTCGCTGTTTTGGATTGGTCGAGGCCAACATTTTTTGCTCTGGCGATGCGACCTTCAAGACGACGGGCACGATCATTGGCGAAGTGAAGTGCAAGAAGTTCCTGGTGGAGAAGGGGAGTGAGATCACTTTCATGAATCCAGTTCACGCTGACGACATCGAGATCCACGGAGTGATCACAGGGCACGTCTATTCCAAAGGACCTGTTATCATTGGCAATGGTGGTGCTGTGAACGGCGATGTCACCGCTCGGTCCGTTTCGATTGAGCCCGGCGGAGAACTCAACGGCTCCATGAACATCGTTCGCACGGCGAAGTAGATCGCTTGCGTCCTGCAAGGGGGCGGGATAAGCATCGCCATACCATGGCCGAATCCGCCGCCCCCAGCCTCATCGCCGACATCCTTCGACTCAAGAAGGAACGCAACGCCGTCATCCTCGCCCATAACTATCAGACACGGGACATTCAGGAGATTGCCGACTTCGTGGGCGACTCTCTCGGCCTTGCTTACAAGGCGAAGGAAACCGACGCTGACGTGATCGTCTTCTGCGGTGTCCACTTCATGGCTGAGACTGCGAAGATTGTGAATCCAGGAAAGGTGGTCGTCTTGCCAGATGCCAATGCAGGCTGCTCACTCGAGCAAGCTTGTCCTGGGCCTCAGCTTGAGGCATTCCTCAAGGCCAACGCAGCAAAGAACTACTACGTCATCGCTTACATCAACTGCTCCGGTCATGTGAAGGCTCTCGCGGATTGCATCTGCACCAGTGGCAACGCAGTGAAGATCGTTCAGGCGGCTCCACCGGATCGCCCGATCCTGTTCGTTCCTGACCAGAATCTCGGTTCATGGGTCATGGAGCAAACGGGCCGGAAAATGGATCTCTGGAAGGGCTCCTGCTATGTGCATGTGGAGTTCACCCGCGAGAGCATCGAGAAGATCAAAGTCGATCATCCTGACGCTAAAGTCGTCGCGCATCCCGAATGCACTTACGCCGTTCGAATGCTCGCCGACGAAGTGTGCAGCACGGAGAAAATGGTGGGCTACTGCAAGTCCTCTCCCGCCAGCGCCTTCATCATCGTGACCGAGAGTGGCATGTTGCACCGCCTGGAACGAGAGGTCCCTGGCAAGACATTCATCGCTGGTCCTACGGGGCACTGTGCCTGCGCCGACTGCCGCTACATGAAGCTCAACACCCTTCAGAAACTGCACGACTGCCTCCATCATTTGCAGCCCCGCGTGGAACTGCCGGAAGACATCCGGCAGCGGGCGGAGAAGCCGATTCTCCGCATGCTTGAGCTAAGCCGATAAAGCGGGGGATTTGGCGGAACGACTCAGCGCCCTCGGCACCGTTTTGTTCAAAACGGTGCCGCCAGTGCATGGGTCCTACTTCTTGCCTTTGGCAGCCGCCTGGGTGAACCAGTCGTTGCCACCGAAAGGATTGCCCATGCCTCCACCGGGAGCAGGGCGTCCACCCCCGCCACCACCGAAGCTACGCTGACCGCCGCCTCCACCTTGTCCAGGAGGGCCGCTGGGCTTCTTCTTTTCAAAGTCGGGCTTGGACTTCATCGAGAGGGCGATGCGTTTGCGGGCGAGATCGACTTCCGTCACGGTGACCATCACCTTCTGCTGCACCTTCACGACCTCACTCGCGTCCTTGACGAAGTTATCGCTGAGCTGGCTGACGTGCACGAGGCCGTCTTGATGCACACCGATGTCCACGAACGCACCAAATGCCGCCACGTTGGTCACGATGCCGGGGAGTTTCATGCCAACCTTGAGGTCTTCGACCTTCTCCACGCCTTCTTGGAAATGGAACACCTCGAACTGCTTGCGCGGGTCGCGGCCCGGCTTGTTGAGTTCATTCATGATGTCCTGAAGTGTGGGCAGACCCACGTCGGCGCTGACATACTTCTTCAAGTCCACCTTCGCGCGCAACTCGGGCTTGCTCAGCAGATCGCTCAAGGTGCAGCCAAGGTCCGCAGCCATCTTTTCCACCAGCGAGTAGCGCTCAGGATGCACAGCGCTACGATCCAGCGGATGCTCTGCATCACGGATGCGCAGGAAGCCCGCAGCTTGCTCAAAGGCCTTGTCACCCAGACGTGGCACCTTCAGCAGATCACGGCGTGACTTGAAGGCACCATTCTCATTGCGATACGCCACGATGTTCGCGGCGTGCGTGCTGTTGAGGCCGGACACATAGCTGAGGAGTTGCTTGCTCGCGGTGTTGAGTTCCACGCCCACGCCGTTCACGCAACTGAGCACGGTGTCATCCAGCGAGGCCTTGAGCTTGTTCTGATCGACGTCGTGCTGATACTGGCCCACGCCGATCGCCTTGGGATCGACCTTCACCAACTCGGCCAGCGGGTCCATGAGACGACGCGCGATGGAAACCGAACCACGCACCGTAACGTCGTGATCGGGGAACTCTTCGCGCGCGACTTCGCTGGCGGAATACACCGAAGCGCCCGCTTCGCTGACCATGATAACGGGGATCGCTTTGGGCAGACCGATCTTGTTCACGAAGGCCTCGGTCTCGCGGCTCGCGGTGCCGTTGCCGATGGCAATGGCTTCGATCTGGTAGTGCTTCACCACATTGGTGAGCAGTTCTTTCGCGTGCATCAGCGTGTTGCCGCTGCCGATGAGGTAGATCACATCGTTGAAGAGCAGCTTCCCTTGCGCGTCGAGCGCCACCACCTTGCAACCCGTGCGGAAGCCAGGGTCAATGCCGAGCACGCGCTTCTGTCCGAGCGGCGCGGCGAGCAGCAGTTCGCGCAGGTTGTCGGCGAAGACCTTCACCGCATCGGCGTCGGCTTTCTTCTTCGACTCAAGGCGCATCTCGGTCTCCATGCTGGGAGCGAGCAGGCGCTTGTAGCTATCCGTGCCGGCGAGGCGAATCTGCTCACCGCACGGCGTCGTCGCGCGTGTGGCCATGCCTTCCACCAAAGATGTGCCCGCCACTTCTGGCGGCGTGATACGCAGCATGAGGAAGCCTTCGGTTTCACCGCGACGAATGGCCAGCATGCGGTGCGAGGGGATCGTCTTTAGTGGTTCATTCCAGTCGAAGTAATCGCGGAACTTCGCTGCCTCAGCGTCCTCTTCCTTGCCCATCAGCACCTTGCTCGAAACGGTGCCCTGCTCTTGGAAGAGTTTGCGCAACGCGGCACGCACCTCGGCGTTGTCGCTGATGCGCTCAGCGATGATGTCGCGTGCTCCAGCGAGTGCCTCGCTAACGTCCTTCACCTTCAGATCATCAGTCTCCGCATCTGGCTTCACATACTTCTCGGCTTCAGCCTGCGGGTTCGCGGCGCGTTCGCCTTGGTTCGCTTCGATCCAGTCGGCAAGCGGCTCCAAGCCCTTGTCCTTGGCGATGGTGGCGCGGGTGCGGCGCTTCGGACGATACGGCGCAAACAAGTCCTCCAGCACCGTGAGCGAGTCGGCCTTGGCGATCTTGTCCTTGAGCGCATCCGTCATGAGATTGCGTTCTTCCAGCGACTTGATGATGCTGGCACGACGATCATCGACGGCCTGCATCTGCTCCATGCGATCACGCACGGCAGTGATCTTCACTTCGTCCATCTCGCCGGTCTGCTCTTTGCGGTAGCGGGCGATGAAAGGGACGGTCGAACCTTCGCTGAAGAGATGGGCGACGGCTCCGACGTGAATGGCTTTGACTCCGAGTTCGCGCGCGATGCGCTCGACGTGGGCAACGTTGATCTTGAGTTCCATGTGAGGGTTGGTTGGGGGAAATTGAAAAGCGAGCGCTGGGAGTAGCGACACGATTCATGATCGCAAGCAATGGCGCTGCGATGTGAAAAACTTTTCTTCAAGGAAGTGCCTTGACGCAGTCCCTGATTATCCGTTCACCAGCGTAGGGGCACTGGGTTTCGTATTCGAACCTTCCACACGACCTGAGGCCGTCTTTAAAAGCTTGCCGCGCTAAAGTCCCGCCGCTTTCATAAGCAAACCACCTCCCAATGCCCGCCCTCCCGGAACAGCAAGCCCGCCAGACCATCGACGCCATGCTGGCGGCGGCAGGATGGGCCGTTCAGGACTACAAGGCCTTCGATCCCTCCGCGTCCACTGCCATCGCCCTTCGTGAGGTGCCGCTGAAGTCGGGCCGCTGCGACTACCTGCTCTTGGTGAATCGAAAGCCCGTCGGTGTCGTCGAGGCCAAAAAAGAAGGCACCACGCTCTCCACCGTTGCCGATCAGTCGGCGCATTATGCGGCGAACCTGCCCGACTTCCTCGCGGCAGGCCTCGGCTCCGATTCGCTGCCCTTCCGCTACGAATCCACCGGCGTGGAGACCTTCTTCCGCGATGAGCGCGATCCTCATCCACGGCCACGACGTGTCTTCAACTTCCACCGGCCCGAGACCCTGGCGAAGTGGATGGAATCGCCGAAAACCCTCCGCGCCTTGCTCGCCGAGATGGCCTTCACGCATCCGCTGAACACCCTCGGCATGAGAGACTGCCAGGTGGAAGGCATCACCGGCCTGGAGCAGTCGCTCGCTTCGGATTACCCGCGCTCGCTCATCCAGATGGCCACCGGCTCGGGCAAGACCTTCACAGCCTGCGCCTTCACCTACCGCCTCAT
>CAUJJC010000244.1 GCA_963204975.1 Verrucomicrobiota bacterium
CGTCATTACCTGGGGCCACAACTCTATCCTGGGCCCAAGCACTGTGCCCGCAAGTTTGAGCGGCGTGGTCGCTATCAGAGCCGGTCACAGTCACACGGTGGCGCTCAAGCAGGATGGGAGCGTAGTTGATTGGTTCTCCTACTCCTACGACCAGGGCAGCGTGCCCACAGGCTTGAGCGGCGTGGTCGCCATCGCAGCTGGAGGTGCACACACCGTGGCTCTTCTGGAACCCGCCAATGACTTCGGTGCTGTGCCACTGGGGCGGTTACGACCCCACACCGTCATCCTCGCCAACTCCGGCAATCTCCCCCTCACGCTCTCCAGCATCACCCTGGCAGGCCCAGGTGCAGACCAGTTCAGCCTGATCGCGCCCCTGCCCACCAGCCTCGCCGTGGGTGCTTCCAGTCCGCTTACCCTGCGGTTCGCGCCCACTCGCCCAGGCCTGCTCACGGCCCAACTGAAGATCACGAGCAACGATCCCGATACACCCGTCTTCACGCTCGACCTCCGAGGCACGAGCACCTTCAACCTCACGGCGACAAAACCTAGCAGCATCGGCTCCAGCTTCACCTATGCTCCCTTGCGCCTCGACCGGCAGACGGGGCTGATGTTGCAGAAGATCACCTTCACCAACACCACGGGCGTGAAGTTGGAAGGGCTGAAGCTCGTGCTCTCCAAAGTCGTCTCCGGTGTGCAGATCTACAGCAGCAGCCTGGGCACAGCGCCGGGGACGTATGACGTGATTTACTCCAACCCCATCGCGGCCAACGAGACCCTCAGCTTTGACCTCGTGTATTTCGATCCGAAGCGGCGCACGGCGGCCTCGATTCATCCGGTGATCAGTGCCGAGGCACTGCTGGCGCCGGAGCCGGATTCGCTGGTTGTGACGGGCACCGTGGTGCCATTGCGCAGCGCACGCCCCACGCCGCAAGGGCCGTTCCTGGAGTGGAACTCGGTGCCCAAGGCGAGCTATGTCGTGGAGTATTCGAATGATGCGGGCAAGACGTGGTTCAGCGCCGTGCATCGTCTGAGCACAGGGACCACGCGGATGTTCTGGGTGGATCGCGGGCAGCCCGAGACGAAGACGAAACCGGTGGGCGTGCCGAACAAGCCGGGCGGACGACTTTATCGCGTGAAGCGACTGTGACCTCACACCGCGCTGTCCTTGATGGGTTGCGTCGAGGGGCAGGGGATGCTCGTTTCGAGAGCTAGTCCTGTGCCCACGTCTCCGCCTCTCATCACCGTCGCTTACCGCCAGGGCATTTACCTGCCGGAGGCGGATCTGTGGCTGGACCCGCACTTCGGGGTGAAGCGGGCCTTCATCTCTCATGCGCACAGCGATCATGTGGCGCGGCACAGTTTGACGTTTTGCTCGGAACTCACGCAGCATCTGATGCGTGAGCGCTACTCGGTGAAGGAGAGTGCGACGTTTCAGGTGCTGCCGATGCGTGAGGTCTTCGAGTGGGAAGGCTATGAAATGCGACTGTTGCCGGCGGGGCACATCGTGGGATCGGCGATGCTGCATCTGACTCGGAAGAGCGACGGCGCGACGCTGCTTTACACGGGCGATTACAAGCTGCGCCAGGGCTTGAGTTCGGAGCGGTGCGAGCTGCTGCAAGCGGACTCGCTGATCATGGAGACCACGTTTGGTCTGCCTTCGTTCGTGTTTCCGCCCCTGAGCGAAACGGTGGCCAGTGTGTTGAAGTTTGTGCAGGAGACGATCGAGGATGGCGGCATTCCGGTGCTGCTCGGTTACTCGCTGGGCAAGGCGCAGGAAATCATCTGCGCGCTCGCGGATGCGGGCTTTCCGGTGATGCTGCATTCGTCGGTGTGGGACATGACTGAAGCGGTCGCTCCTTTGCTGGGACGACTGCCAGCCTACAGGCGCTTCGAAGCCAGTGAGGCGAAGGGTCATGTGCTGATCTTTCCACCGAGCAATGGTCGCTCGCTGGCGATCAAGAAACTCAAGGGCTGCCGCACGGCGATGCTGACGGGCTGGGCTCTTCAGCCGGGAGCGAAGTTTCGGTATCAAGTCGATGAGATTTTCCCGCTCAGCGATCACGCGGACTATCCAGAGTTGATCGAGACGGTGGAAACGGTGAAGCCGCGTCGCGTGCATCTCGTTCATGGTTACACGCAGGAGTTTGCCGCTGATCTGAGGGCGAGGGGTTACGATGCATGGTCGCTGGAGAAGGCGGATCAAATGGAGCTGTTTCGTGCATCGCTGGAGACGCCGCGTGCGACGACTCAGGCCTCGGATTCAGAGGACGCGGAAGCCTTTGCTCCGAACAGTTTCAGCCGTTGGTCGCAGGTGTGTGCGGCGACGGCGTTGGAGTCATCGCGATTGAAAAAGGTCGCCTTGCTCGCGGAGTATCTGCGAGCGCTGGACGAGGCGGATCTAGCTCTCGCGGCCCGCTACTGCGCAGGCATGGTTGGCGACTCCACGGATGCGCCGCTGAACGTCGGCTGGTCATTGCTTCGTCGCACGATGCAAACCTTGAGCGGCATCAACGATGCGGAGTATCGCGCCATCTCCCGCTCGCAAGCCGACGCGGGGCGCACGGCTTTCCTGGTGCTGCAACGCGCCGCCTTGGAGCCCGCGCCGTGTTCGCTGGCGGACATCGCGACGTTGTTCGAGACGCTGCGTGATGCGTCCGGTCAGATGCCGCGCGTGACGATGCTGCGGGAGCGTCTGCGCCAGCTCCGGGCGAGCGATGGCTCATGGCTGGTGCGTCTGATGACGAGCGACTTGCGAATGGGATCGAAGGAAGGCCTCATTGAAGAAGCGATTGCCGAAGCATTCCAACAAAGCGCGGAAGCCGTGCGCGAGGCAGCGATGCTCTGTGGCGACATTGGCCGCGCGGCGGTGCTCGCCAAGCAAGCGCGGCTGCACGAGGCAATGCCGAGAGCCTTCGTGCCGATCAAGGTGATGCTCGCCTCACCGGAGGAAACTGCGGCGGACATTTGGGAGCGATTGGTGAATGCCGAAAACTCGGTCGTCTGGCTGGAAGACAAGTTCGATGGCATTCGCGCGCAGATGCATCGCACAGCGGATCGCGTGGAGATTTTCACTCGTGATTTGAAGCCCATCGGCGTGCAGTTCCCGGAAGTTTTGAAGGCAGCGGCAGCGATGGCTGACGAGGTGATTCTCGATGGCGAGATCATCGCGTATGCGGAGGACAAGAAGCTGTCGTTCTTCGACTTGCAGAAGCGGCTGGGTCGTCGTGATCAAGCCGATCTCTTCCTGCCCAGCGATGTGAGTGTGCGTTACGTCGTCTTCGATCTGTTGTGGCGAAATGACGAATCGTTGCTCGACCAACCCCTGCACCAACGCCGCGAACAACTGGAGCAGATCGTCATGCCTTCAGGACTGAGTTTGATCGACGTGCATCGCGTTTCGTCCGTGGACGAAATCGAAGCCGCGTTCATGGCGGCGCGTCGTCGGAGCAATGAAGGACTCATCGCGAAAGACGCGACGAGCACCTACTCGCCCGGGCGTCGTGGCAAGTCGTGGCTGAAGCTGAAGAAGGCCTTCGCGACGCTCGATGTCGTGGTGGTGAAAGCCGAGCAAGGCCACGGGAAGCGCAGTCATGTGCTCAGCGACTACACCTTTGCCGTCCGCGATGAAGTGGGCGCGCTGCGAGTGATTGGCAAAGCCTACAGCGGGCTCACGGATGCGGAGATCGAGGAACTCACCGAGCACTTCACGCGAAACACGATCAGCGAGAAAGGTCGCGTGCGCACGGTGGTGCCGAATACGGTGCTGGAGATCGCGTTTGATTCCATCCAGGCGAGTAAACGCCACGACAGCGGACTCGCGATGCGTTTCCCTCGCATCAAAGCCATCCGCCGTGACAAGACGCCCGAGGAGATCGACACGCTGGCCTATGCGCGAAAGCTCGCGGGGGTTGGTGAGACGGTCGAGAAGTAGAAAAGAGCGTCACGATCCGTGGCGGCACGCTCTTTGAGGACGTGTTGCTTTCCCCTTGCTTCGCTGCCGCATCTCCCGAAGCATCGGGCGGACTTGTTTTATGTGAATGCATCGCTGGTGGCAATGGCAGCAAACATTGGATGTGGCCCTGGGCAAAGGTGTGCGCTGGTTGCGCAGAGCCCCGCACCTGGAGGCCTGGGCGATTGTGCTCGGAGTGGTAGTGGTGCTGGTATGCCAGGCGCTGGGCATTCATGAACATCAGATGCCGTGGCTGCCCTCCTCCGGTGCCGAGGTGCCGCGCGAATGGCAGCAGCCGGCGTTCTGGACGATGTTTTATGACTACATCGCGCCTTACCTGAAGCTGATCGCGCTGATGGGCGGGTTCGTGCTGAACGTGGCGGTGATTCGAGCGCGACGGATGCGGCGGTTGATCATTCCCACCACGATTGCGTGTTGTTTTCTGGCGCTCTGGCTGGTGCTCGGGGACATCTACGATCAGTGGCAATTGATGCACGGAGCGATGATTGGGAAGCCCTTCTCCGGCTGGGCCTACGCCTTGAAGATTGTGCTCATCATGGTGGCGGCGCTCACTCCGGCACTGGTGCTCATCTTGTATGAGCGCTGCCCGACGTGGGAGCGCTACCTGCTGCGGAGCATGGCTGCACCATTGGCGTTCTGCATGGTGGCCTTCTGCTCGCTGTGGGTGCTGGCGGACCTGCTGGACAGCCTGCGCGATTTTCAGGACAGCAAGGTGAGCACGGGACGCATTCTGTCGTTCTACTTCAATCTCCTGCCCTCCATCTTCGTCGAGTCTGCTGCACCGGCGCTGCTGCTGGCCTTGCTCCATGCGATGGTGCGTCTGGTGAAGTCCAATGAGATGGTGGCGCTGCAATCGGCGGGCGTATCCACCGCTCGAGTGCTCCGTCCATTCTGGATGCTGGCGGGCATGGTATGTCTGGCGAGTGCGGGGCTGAACTACGACTGGGCGCAGCGTGGTGAAGGCGAGCGCGAAAGCCTCATGCGAGGTGCAGCGGACACTCGGAAAAAGTCGGCAGCTGCCACGGCCGTCATGCGCTACCTGCCCACCACACGGCGGCTGTGGTTTGTCTCGTCGGTGCCGCACGATCTCCGGCACGACAAGCTCAAGGGCATTGAGGTGCGTCAGTTCGATGAACATGGTTCGCTGGTGGAAGCCTGGTCCTCCACCTCCGCCTGGCGCTGGCGCGATGGCCTGTGGACGCTCTCACGCGGCATCCACTCGCGTTACGAAGATGGTCTGGCCGTGCCGGTGGATATCTACAACATCCCGGAGTCTAAGAGACTTCAGTTCAATGTGCCGCACTGGACCGAAACGATCTGGGATGTGATCGGCGGCACGCAATCCCCCGAGGTGATGGGCGTGCCCGACCTCGTCGCGGCACTGTCATCACCCGGCACCCTGGGGGATCAGCGCGTGCGGTTGCATTACAACACGCAGATCTGGCACCGGCTGATCTTCCCCTGGCAGGCGCTGGCGCTCGTCTTCGTCGTCTCGCTGCTGCCGCCGCTGCATTCCCGGCAGGGGCTGCTGCGTTGTGTGGGGATCGGCATTGCCCTCTACCTGGGCCTGATGTTTCTCAACAGCACCGTGGTCAATGTGGCACGCTCTGGCCGAGTGCCCGCACCTGTTGCTCTCATCGTGCCTCACCTGATCCTGGTCACGGCAGGCCTTGTCATTCTGTGGCAACGCACCGGGGGCAAGCCGCTGGCCTGGGCTTCCATCCCCGGCCTCTCGCGGTTCCGCTGGCGCTCGATATGGCGGCTGCTGCGCGGTCGGCGCACCTGGAAGTCGGCGCACCCAGGCGAGTTCTTCACGAGGAATCCCGAAGAGGCGTCCTCATCGCGCATTCGGGGTTGAAGGCCCGGCACGGAGGCTCTTCTGTGACCCCATGCTACAGCAGTGGAACATCCGCTCCCGCTCCCATCATTGTGCCGTAACCGAACGCCCGTTCGAGGACGGCGAGAAGCACTATACCGCCATCTATTTTGATCCCAAAGCCGGTGAATATACCCGGCGCGACGTCAGCCTGGATGCCTGGGAACAGGAGATCGCCGACCGCAAGCCCTTCTCCTTCTGGAAGTCCGTCTATGAGAAGTCCACGCCCGACGGCAAGCCCGAGATCGCTCCGCGCGAGGATGCCCTCACCATGCTCCAGCGCCTGATTGAGGAAGGCAATCCCTACACGGAAAACGCCCGCTACATCCTCGCCGCGATGCTGGAGCGCAAGCGCGTGCTCGCCCCCAAGGATCGCAAGGAGACCGAAGAGGGCATCATGCTGATCTACGAAAACAAGAAGACCGGCGAGATTTACATCGTGCGCGATCCCGAGCTGCGGCTGGATGAAGTCGCCGGCGTGCAAGAGGAAGTGGCCACGCTCCTCGGCTTTGGCGGGCCCGCTGCCGAAGCCGCCAAGGTGGCCAAGGTGGAAATCGGACCCGATGGCAAGGTCATCCGGCGCAAAGCTGACGCGAAGAAGAAGGACGAGCCCGCGAAGGATGAAGCCGCTGCAACGACGGCAGCCACCACGACTCAGGAGACGACCACCAGCGAGCCCACCGCCGCCGAAGCACCCACCCCCGACGCTAACGCATCGTCCCCAGAGACTGATGAGACCGATAGGGCAGATGAGACGGACGAGACCCATGAAACGCCCGAGTCCGAGGAAGCCATCGAAGACGATGAAGATGAAGACTTCGACGACGAAGATAAATTCGAAGAGGACGACGCAGACGAGGAGCTAGAAGACGATGCAGACTCCGAAGAGTCCGACAAAGCTGACGAACAAGCCGCCGAAGACACTGACGAGGAAGACGAAGATCTCGACGAAGAGGATGATGACGACGAAGACGAGACTGACGAAGACGACCTCGAAAAAGCCACCGACTCCTCGGAGGAAGTTGCAGACGACGACTCCGATGACGATGAAGAAGTCGAGGAGGACGACGAAGATCTGGATGACGAAGAAGAAGAGGAAGACGAAGGCGAGTCCGTCATGATCGAAGAGGAAGAGGACGACGACGATTCGAAGTAGTCGGCCACGACTTGTTCACACGGCGAACGCATCGTTTGCACCCGTCTCCATTCCCGGCATCATCCCGCCCATGGATTGCCATCAGGAAGACATCGTTCGCGCCCTCATCTCGTCGTATCGCGAGATCGGCGGCATCAACCATGTCGATGCAGGCAACCTGCCCTCCAAGAAAGCCGTCGCCTTGCTCTGTGAAGACCTGCTGCACATCATCTTCCCCGGCTTCTTCTCCGACGAGGCGCTGACCTTTGACGAGCTGCAGATGATGACGAACGAGATCGTCGCCAGCGTGCGCCAGCGCCTGTGCGTGGAGGTTCGGCGCAGCCTGCGCCTGAGGACTGGCAATGGCGCGCACGACAACGCAGCGGAGGCCAACGAACTCGTGTGCCACTTCCTGCGCCAGCTGCCTGAGGTGCGCACCTTGCTCAAGACCGATGTGCAGGCCGCGTTCGATGGCGATCCAGCAGCGCAGAGTTTTGAGGAAATCATCCTGGCTTACCCAGGGCTGGAAGCCATCGCCGTGCAGCGTATCGCGCACCGGCTTTATCAGGCCGAGGTGCCACTGCTGCCGCGCATGATGACGGAGTGGGCGCATAGCCGCACTGGCATCGACATCCATCCGGGGGCGAAGATCGGCACGCACTTCTTCATCGATCACGGCACTGGCGTGGTCATTGGCGAGACCTGTGAGATCGGCCAGCATGTGAAGCTCTATCAAGGTGTTGGCCTCGTCGCTCGCTCGCTGGCTGCGGGCCAGGCGCTCAAGGGCAAGAAGCGTCACCCCACGATCGAAGACCACGTCACCATCTATGCGGGTGCTACCATCGTGGGTGGCGATACCATCATCGGCTCCCGCAGCACCATCGGGGCGAATGTGTTCCTGATGGAAAGCGTCGCGCCCGACATGGTGTATGCGCTTGGCGATCAGGAGCATCGCATCAGCACCAAGCGTCGTTCTCACTAGAGCCATGCGACTTGCCACGTTAGCCAGCGAGTTTGCCCAGCTTTGCTTCGACTTCGTCGGAGCGGGGCCGCAGAAGCCGCTGCCCTTGCCCCCTGTCGAGGAAGCTCTCGCGCAGGAAGAAGAGGAGTCCCAGCCACCGCCCACGGCCGAAGCGGAGGCCGAAGATGATTTCGATGAAGAGGGCGAAGCCTATCCCTGCGGCCCTGACGAAGAGCTGCTGGGGCAGTGCCGCCAGATGTTGCTCAACCTCGGCATGGCGAGCGCTACCGACCTCGTCCAAGTCCACTGGAATCCCCGCCTGCGCAGCACCGCTGGCTACGCGCGTTATCCCAGTTGGCGCATCGAACTCAATCCACGGCTCCGAGCGTTTGAAGGCCAGGTGGATCGCACACTCAAGCATGAACTCGCGCACCTCGTGGCCTACCATCGCGCGGGTCGGCGTCGGATTGAGCCCCATGGCAACGAGTGGCGCCAGGCCTGCGTGGATCTCGGCATCCCTGGCGAGCCAGCCCAGCATCGCCTGCCCCTGCCTCGTTCGCAGCGTCAGCGGCCCCACGCTTACCAGTGCCCCTCCTGCCTCGTCGTGGTGCGGCGCGTGCGCCCCTTCAAGCGCCCGTCCGCCTGCCTGCAATGCTGCCGACGTCATTCACGCGGGCAGTTCGATACTCGGTTCCGCTTTGTCAAAGTGCAGGCCCCGGTCGAGTCCTGAAGGATCAAGGCGCTGGAGACAGTGATTCCAGCCAGGTGGGATGTCCGCACTCCGCCCCTTGCGCAGCAGGACTCCTGTGCTTGGTTCGCGCTCCTAAAACTGCCATGTCTCACGCAACTCATACCGATACCCAGGGCGGTTCGTCCGTCTGGTCCATCCTGAACATCATCCTTGCCATCGCCATCGGCGGTTTCGCCCTGTTCTGGGGTGGTGCTTTTGTCCTCGGCGGCATCAGCGCTGCATCGAAGATTCGCAACCCCGCTCCTCCCGCACCCGCAGAACCTGCCCCGGCAGCCGCTGCTCCCGCTGCGGCGGCGGCACCCGCAGTCGCCTCCGGCCCTGCGGAAGAACTCACGCTCAAGCCCGACGCGGTGAACCCGATGGCCTTCAACACGAAGGAATTCAAAGTGAAAGCCGGCAAGGCGATCAAGCTCACCTTTGACAACAATGCCGCCGTGCCCCTGCCGCACAACGTGGTCATCGGGAAAGCCGGTGGCAAGGAAGCGCTGATGGCTGCCGCGATGAAGATCGCCACTGACCCCCAGGGCATGGCCAAGGGCTACGTGCCCGAAGACCCCATCGTGCTCGCTCACACCAAGCTCGTGCAGCCCGGCCAGAAGGAGACCATCGAGTTCTCGCTTCCTTCCCCTGGCGATTACCCCTTCGTCTGCGCCTTCCCTGGTCACTCCATCATGATGAACGGCGTGATCAAGGCCGAGTAGCCTTTCCGTCCAGCGCGACGTAACCCTTTACCCACAGCATTCCATCCCATGTCCGAAAACCTCATCACCTTCACCGAAGCCAACTTCCAGTCCGAGATCGAATCCTCCACAGTGCCCGTCATTGTGGACTTCTGGGCGGAGTGGTGCGGCCCCTGCCGCATGTTGCCCCCCATCCTCGAAGAACTCGCCACTGAGCGCGCTGGTAAGGTGAAGATCGGCAAGGTCAATGTGGATGAGTGCCAGAATCTCGCGGCTCAGTTCAGCGTTCGCAGCATCCCGATGCTGGTGTTCTTCAACAACGGAAAACCCGTGGAAACCATTGTGGGCGTGCAGTCGAAGAGCGCGCTTGCTGCGAAGCTCGACTCGCTCGCCCTCTAAGAGCAGTATTCGTCAGTCATTCGAATCTCAGAGAGGTCCTCGCCAGGGGACCTCTCTTTTTTTGACTGTGCATCGTCGCGCTCTACTTGATGAGGATGCGCGTCATCATTCAACGAACCAAGGAAGCCAGCGTCACCATCGACGGCACGGTCGTCTCCGCCATCGGCCAGGGCCTGCTCGTGCTCGTCGGCATTGAGGGCGATGATGGCGTGAGCGATGCCGAATGGCTCGCGGGCAAGATCGTTCCCATGCGCATCTTCGCCGATGCGGAGGACAAGATGAACCTCAGCGTGAAGGACATCGGCGGCGACATCCTCGTGGTCAGTCAGTTCACGCTTCATGCCACGACCAAGAAGGGCAACCGCCCCAGCTTCCTGCGCGCGGCACGGCCCGAGATCGCGATCCCGCTTTACGAGCAGTTCCTCACCGCGCTGGAGACCGAACTCGGCAAGCCGGTGCGGCGTGGCGTGTTCGCCGCCGACATGAAGGTCGCCCTGATCAACGATGGCCCCGTCACCATCTCAATGGACTCGCGGGCACGCGAGTGATGGTCTCAACCTTTGGGCAAAAAGAAACCGGCAGGCACTGAGAGCACCTGCCGGTTGAGGGATTTATGATTCGAGGGGCGTGATTACTTCGAAAGCGGGAAGTAGCCCACGTCCTTGACCACCTTCTGGCCTTCTTCACTGACGATCCACTTGAGGTAATCGGCGAGGGCACCAGTCTCGATCTTCGGATTCACATAGATGAACAAGGCGCGCGAAATCGGATAATCGCCGCTCTGCACGGTCTTTTCGTTGGGCTCCACGCCTGGGGAGGCATCGTCCTTCTTGATCAAGAGGTGCTTCGCTCCAGCACCGTAGGCTGCACCGCCGTAGCCGATGCCACTGGCGTCCTTGGCCACGGCTTGGAGCACGGCTGCTGTGCCAGGCATGGTCTGTGCGCTCGCAGCGAAGTCTTTCTTCGCGAGCACATGCTCCTTGAAGAACTCATAGGTGCCACTGCTGTTCTCGCGGCTGTAGAGGGTGATCGGCGCGTCCTTGCCGCCCACGTCTTTCCAGTTCGTAATCTTGCCCGTGAAGATGTCGCCCACCTGAGCCATCGTCAGTTCCTTCAAAGGATTCGCATCGCTGACATAGACGGCCAGACCATCGAGAGCCACCTTGTGTTCCGTTGGCTTTGCCTTGAAGGCCTTCACGCATTCAAGCACTTCGGCGGACTTGAGCGGACGCGAGGCATTGCACAGATCGGTGGTATTGTTTTGCAGAGCTGCGACGCCGGTGCCGGTGCCGCCGCCCGTGACCTGGATCGAGACATCTTTGTGCGAGCCCATGTAA
>CAUJJC010000245.1 GCA_963204975.1 Verrucomicrobiota bacterium
TGCAATGGCGACTGGCGCGAAGTGACCGCCCTCGAAGTGAAACCCGGCGAGAAGCTGGAGCACAAATTCCCAGATGCCTTCGGAGCTTACTGGCTGCGCGTAGTCGCTGATCAGGACACCACGGCGACGGCCACCTTCTACTGGGAGTGAGTTAGCGGTTCGCTAGCGAAGCAGTTTACGAGCGGCCTCATCGCACTACCATGCGCGGCCATGCTCGCCTATTACGTCCACGATCTCTCACCCGACCTGATTCGCTTCACCGACAAGATCGGCGTGCATTGGTATGGCTTGTGTTACGTGCTTGGCTTTTACTCGGCCTTCTTGGTAATGCGCCATCTTGCCCGCAAGGGCCTGTCCGAGATCGCTGAGGACAAGCTGGCCGATTTCATCACCGGCACGGCCATGTTCGGAGTCGTGCTCGGCGGACGATTGGGCTTCATGCTTCTCTACAACTTCGATGAACTGATGCGGGCTCCCTGGACGATCATCCGCGTGTGGGACGGCGGCATGGCCAGCCACGGCGGCATCGCTGGCGTGGCGCTTTACCTGCTCTGGTATGCACGCAAGCACAAGCTCTCGTGGACAGGCATTGGTGACACCTTGGTGTGCGGCGCTCCCCTGGGCATCCTGCTGGTGCGCATTGCCAACTTCATCAATGGCGAACTCTTCGGCCGCATCACGAACGTGAGCTGGGCGGTGAAGTTCCCCACTGAGATCCATCACCCGGACTTTGTGCCCGCCGTGCCCACCGATCTACCGCTCCAGAACTTCCCCCAGCACAGCCCCGACATCCTCGCGGCCTACCAACAGAGTTTTGGCGACATCAGCAAGTTCACCGCCATCCTGAACCCACGCCATCCCAGTCAGCTCTACGAAGCGGCAGGTGAAGGCCTGTTCTTGTTCGCGATTCTTTTTGCCATGCGACTTCTGTTCAAGAAGTTGCCACACGGCGTGCTCACAGGTCTGTTCTTCCTCATCTACGCCGTGGTGCGCATTGTCCTCGAGAACTACCGCGAGCCAGATTCGCAGGCGTCGATGATCAGCGGGCTGTCACGCGGACAGTTCTACAGCGTCTTCTTCGTGCTCACGGGCGTGGCCTTCCTCATCTATGGCTGGTCGCAGAGCAAGAAGGCTCCGATCAAAAGCGAAGCCGCCTAGCTGCCCACCATCAGCGCAGGCGGATCGCCACTGATTCGCCGTGCGCATCCAGGCCTTCGACATCGGCGAAGGCGCGGACGATGGGCTCACTCTTGGCGCAGCTTTCGGGAGTGAGGTGGACGATACTGGTGCGGCGCTGGAACATATCCGCCATCAAGCCGGGGAAGGACTTGCCAGCACCTCCCGTTGGCAGCGTATGGCTAGGTCCGGCGAGGAAGTCACCGATCGCGACGGGCGAGTAGTTTCCGACGAAGATGGCACCTGCGGTGCGGACCTGCGGAATGAGTTGCTCCTGATTGGAAGCGATAAGCACGAGATGCTCGGGAGCATAGTCGTTCACGAGTTTGACGCCTTCCTGCATGTCGCGCACGAGGATGCCGAAGCCACCCTTGTCGAGCACGCTCTGCACCATGGCCTGACGCCCGAGCTTGGCGGCTTGCTCCGTGATCTGCTGGAGCACGGCTTCGAGGATCGATTCGTCATCGGTGATGAACCCGGCACCACTGTCCTTGCCGTGCTCGGCCTGGGCAAGGAAGTCGGCCGCGATGAAGGCAGGATTGGCCGTCTTGTCCGCCAGGATGACCACTTCACTCGGTCCAGGCAGGAGGTCGATGCTCACGACGCCAAAGGCCTGGCGCTTGGCCTCGACCACATAGCTGTTGCCCGGTCCCACGATCTTGAGCACCGGTTTGATGGTCATGGTGCCGTAGGCCATGGCAGCGATGGCCTGAGCACCACCGACCTTGTAAATCTCCGTCGCACCCGCGATCTTGAGTGCGGTTAGCAGACCCGGATTGACGGTGCCGTCACGTCCACAAGGGGTGCAAACCACGATCTCAGGACAACCCGCTGCCGCAGCGAAGGTGACCGTCATGATCGCCGTGGAAACAAGAGGAGCAGTGCCTCCAGGCACGTAGCAACCTACACGCTCGAAGGGATGATAGATTTCGCCAATCTCAGCACCTTGCGCATTGGTCATCGACCATGGCTTGCGCAGGCTGGCGACCGCGAAGGCTTGCACGTTGCGATGCGATGCACGCAGAGCGTCCTGTGTGCGCGCATCCGTGGCGGCAACAGCCGCAGCGATCTCCGCCTCGGTCACACGCAGGGTCGGCATGGTGAGATGGGCTCCATCAAACTTCTGCGTGAACTCCAGCAAAGCTTCGTCACCGCGTGAACGGACCTGCTTGAGCACATCAGCCACGACTTCACGCACCTGATCGCTGGCCTCGGCCCTGCGATTGAGACTGCGGAGTGCGGACGCGTAGTCGGGATCGGAATGACGGATGACTTTCATGGGGGTGGAGTTACGTGCCGCTCCAGGATGAGGAGTCAAGCCCCGACTCACTCCTGACGGAGTTGCTCGCCAAACACACCAATGATCAGCGGCTTGTCCCCAGGGAAGAACTTCACGGTGTATTCCGTGCGCAAGCGAGAGCTATCCGCACCACCGGTGGTGGCATTCACGCCCTGACTATTGGAGAACACTTCCACCACGACAGTATCGGCATCCAGACGCACCTTGATGGCGATACTTGTTATCTGCTCGTGCCATTCCGGCCAGATCGACTGCTTGACGATCAGATTTGCCTCCACTCCCGCATAATCGCGCAGCCCGGTGTCCTGGATTTTCGCAGGGTTGGCGAAGAAGGTGCGGGCAATGCGCGCGATCTGCTCGTCAGACATGGGCTTCACTCGCTCACCTGCGGCAATGCACGCCGTGACGTGCTGGATGGCCAGCGCATCACGCACCTGCTCGGGATTGGCCACCACAGACGTGGGCGGATCGGTGATCGGCACTGCACGCGGCGGCATCGGATCAGCGATGGGCTCCGCACGCTCGACTTTGACCACTGGCGGCTCTGCCGATGGCAATGCCTTCGTAGGCAAGGCTGATGAGCCAAAGACCAGATAGGCTGCCACTGCGAGAGCGAGAAGGCCCACGCCTGCGATCACTCGCTTGCGTGCGCGCAAGGTGCGGCGATGCACATTGGTCTTTGATCGGCTCCAGAATGATCTCACGTCAGGGTCGGCCCAGACCACATCATGCGAGCGGAGAATGGTCAGCAGCTTGCTCCAGGCAGCCCGCCGACCAAGCGCTGAAACGTCGATGATGTCGCACTTGTCCTCACATTCAGACACATCAGTGTCATCGAGCAGAAGGATGACGACTGCGTGGCCTGCGAGCTGAGAGTTGCCGATGTCGCGGGCGACCTGACCATCCTCGGTAGCAACGCTGGAGACAAAGGCGATCAGCACGGGGCTGTCACGCACAGCCCTGGCCGCACGGGCATCATCGCCCTCGTGCTGGATCACAGTCACACCGCCTGCGCGCAGAGCAGCAAGCCAGGACTCCGCACGATAAGCTTCGAGGGAGGCGTGACTGCCGAAGACAATGACGTTGTCCGATTCCATGCGCAGTGATCGTCAGCGCACCTTTAAAAGTCATGCCACAAACGCAAGTGCTGATCGCACTTCCCTTGAAGCATTCTTCATGGGCTCACGAACGCACCACGGTCGTCTCACTCCAGTGATTGTCTCAGCCACATAAGTTCCTCGTCGATCTCCTGGTCACTCGGGGAGTGCAGCGTCTGGCTGACCAAACTGCGAGCGATTTCACGGAACCGACGACGCAGCCGCATCACCGCGCTCCTCAATGCTCCATTCGATATCCCCAGCTCCATGGCGATCTCTTCCAGACTGCACATCTGGGTCCTATTAGGGTCCAGCAATGGCTTCAAGGCCTGGAAAATGTCTCCTCGCCCAGCCTTGGTCTGCTCTGACTCGATCTCCCGCAGCACATCATCCACAAGTGCCAAGGCACACTGCCGGTCATAGATCTGATCAGGACTGAGAGCCAGCGAAGCAGATACATCGATCTCGCGCTCCACTTCCAGGATGCCAGTCATGGGCAAAGGGGTAATCCCTCCACCACGCCTCTGCGCCAGTTTTACACGATGGATATTGCGAACGTGGTTCACAAAGCAGGACAGCAAGTAGGTGCGCATTCGGCCCCGCTCAGCACAGACATTGGAGATCAAGTCATACTCTAAAAACCTTTCAAAGAAGGATTGTGTCAAGTCCTCGGAGTCCTGGGGCGGATTGCCCAACATGCGAGCGTAGGCGTAAAGCGGCCTCCAATAGCTGGCACACACTTCCTGAAGCGCACGACTGGCCCTCACCTCGTCACCTTTGGCGCGAGCATCGAGGATGACGGACCAGCGAGTTTCTGGAAATGAAGTTGGAGAATCGGCCTTAATCATCAGGCAGGAATGGCACTGTAACGCGCCCAGAAGACCGCATTGGTCAACCCAATGGCGCGTTTAGCGAAACCAGCATGTCCCTTAGCATCGTGCCATACTTGATGTAGCTCGTATATTGCTCGCGCGCTTTCTGCTCGGGCGAAAGCTCATCGGCAGCTCCGGCTCCGTGGAAGACGACGGCCACATGCGGCTCGATGCTGATGTAACCGGAGTAGCCCGTCTTCACAAGATCCTCCATGATGCGCAGCGTCTGGCCATCGCCTTCGCCGGGGTAGGTGTATTCGGCATCGTTTTTTTCCTTCACCCAACGTCCGTCTTTGACGTGGACGTGTGCCATGAAGGGCTTCACCGCTTGATACATTTCCCACGCGTCCTGCTTCTGACCCGGATGATCGCGGTCATCAATGAACACCGGATTGCCCGTATCGAACACCCACTTCATGCCGGGCACGGCCTCGGCCATCCGCTTCGCATACGAAGGGCTCATCCCGCCCCAGTTCATGCAGTTCTCATGCAGCACCGTGATGCCAGCATCTGCGAAGCGTTGGTTGATCTCTCTCATGCGCCTGATGCGCTCTTCGGCGAACTGCTCCTCCAGGTCCGCCCCGCCGTCACTTTTGCACACGGAGTAACTCATCACGCGGATCATCTTTGCCCCAAGGCGCTGCATCCTGGGGATCGCGCGGTTGATCTCGGCTTCCGTGATGCCGAAGTCATCTGTGATCTTCTTGGCCCAGTTGCCAATCAATGATCCAAAGCCACAAATCTTCATCCCTTCCTCGTCAAGCCGGGCACACACCTTGTCGAAGACAGGCTCTGGGATCTCATGGAGATTGCCCTTCACGCCATCAATTTCGACGCCGCGACATTCAATGCTGTCCCAGCCCAGTTCTTTGTGGGCCTTGATTTGCACGTCGAGTGACGCGCCTGCTTCATCTGCAATTCCGGTGAGCTTGATCATAATGAAAGGCGGGGAGTGGAGCGGTGATTTTGCACCTTCGCAACGTCGGATTTTGAATCGTCACCCAGGCGCATCTCAACCCCTCACAAAAAATCGCCCGGCTGACGACAGCCGGGCGACTCGAATTTGTGAGAAGAATAGTGAGAGCCGCCAACTAGGGCTTGGCCTGCGCCTCGGCCTGACGGAGAGCGGCCTCCATCTTCTGCTTTCTCTCGTGAGCCTCCAACACCTGCTCCTCGATGGAGGTGCCGCTGCGCTCAGCATACCAGAGCACAAGCGGTGAAGCGATGAAGATGGATGAATAAGTGCCCAGAACCACCCCGATCACGATCGGAAGTGCAAACTCAACCATCGCAGGATTGCCCATGAACAAGAGTGCCACCATCGGTGCCAGCGCTGTAGGACCCGTCAGCAAAGTGCGGCTCAAGGTCTTGCAGATAGCCTCATTCATCAGGGATCTCATCGACTCCTTGCGGCCCGATTGAATGACTTCACGAATTCGGTCGAATACGACGATGGTGTCATTGATCGAGTAACCGGCAATGGTCAGCAAGGCACCCACATGGATCACGCTCAGTTCCTGACCAAATAGAACGCACAGTCCAGGCACCATGAGCACGTCATGGAACAACGCAACGATAGCTCCGAGTGCGAAGGCATATTCGAAGCGGAACATCAAATACACAAAGATGGCCACCAATGCGACTGACAGGGCGATAAGTGAAGTCTTCGCCATTTCGCTACCGATGACGGAGCCAACGCGTTCCACCCGAGTCCCCTTGACCATGTCCTTGCTCCACTTGGTGAGGATGGCTTTTTCCACCACGGGACCGGCATCAAACTCGCAACGAATGCCCCAGACCTGACCAAACTGGCTGGTCTTCTCCTGCACATACACAGACCCGATGCCTTTGCCATCTGGCAGCTTCTGATCCTGAGTGGCGGCGAGAATATCAGCTTCGGAAATGGACTTGCCTTCCTGAAGTTCCATATGCACCAGCGCACCACCACGGAAGTCGATGCCCAGGCTCGCCTTGCCTTTGATAAACAGTGTAGCGAAAGAGATCACGGTCACTACCAACGAGGCGATGATGAAGGTGGGTGCCTTGGAGAGAATGTCCCAGACAGTGTTCGGGATCAATTGACGGCTCTTCACCGTGGTGAGCCAGCCCTTGTCCACCACCCACATGAACAAGACACGCGTCACAACCAGTGCTCCAATCATTGAGGAGATCAAACCGATGACGAGTGTGACTGCGAAGCCCTTCACGAGACCACCGGAGATCATGTATAGGATGACCGCCGAGATGAGCGTGGTGATATTCGAATCCGCAATGGCGCTGAACGCCTTGTCATACGCGGCATTCAGAGCGGATGCGAAGCTGCGCCCTGCTGCCATTTCTTCACGCAGACGCTCATAGATGAGCACATTGGCATCCACTGCCATACCGATGGTGAGGACGATACCGGCGATGCCAGGCATGGTCATCGTGAACTGGAACAGCGCCATGGCACCAAAGAGGATCACCAAGTTGATCACCAAGCCGACAATCGCCACGATACCCGCCGCACGATAGATGAAGAGCATGAAGCAAGTCGTGATCAGCAGACCCGCGATGCCGATCCACTTGCCCTGCTGGATGGAGGAGGCGCCATAAGCGGAGGACACGGTGCTCTCCGAGAGAATGTTCATCGGGTTCTCCAGAGGATTCTCCAGGGCTGTGGACAGTGAGCGGGCGGACTCTTCCGTGAAGCTGCCGCTGATCTCGCAGTTGCCAAAGATGGCGTCATTGATGCGAGGGGCAGAGACGACTACGCCATCCACGACAACGGCCAGGCGTTGTCCGATATTGGCTCCGGTGAGTTCACCGAACTGCTTTCCACCTTCACCATCAAACTTACAGAGGATGATCCAACCCTTGGCATCATAAGTGGCGAAGGCCTGCGTAACATGCGTGCCGTCCACGTCAGCCCGGTTCTTCACGAGCATGAACTGCTCACCACCTTCGTCCTTGGGGTCTTTGACCGGCATCTTCACGTAACCGACGACCACACCGCCATTCTCCGTTCGAGACAGTTCGCTGGTGCTGTTGGGATGAACCATGCGGAACTCCAGCTTGGCCACCTGCTCGATCTTCTGCCGCACTCCGGCGATCTCCGCCTCGGTGACGCCAGGCATCTGGATGAGGATCTTGTCAGTGCCCTGGGGCTGAAGCAGCAAGTCCTTGTTGGCATCCGCATTGAGCCGCTTTTCCAGAATGCCGATGGCCTGCTGGACGCTGTCGGGGGTCACTTCTTTGACGTTGCCTTCGCTGTCGGCTCCCTTCTGGAGTTGCACGACGAATTCGCTCCCCCCCTGGAGGTCGATACCCAGTTTCATGCCTTCCAATTGGAAGGCTGCCAGGGAGAACAGCGTAGCCGCCATTACCAGCAGAGAGCCTATCAAACGTTTCGTGGCCTGTATCGTCGTTCCGACGTAAAACAGCATGAGTATCAGGATAACAGTGCCGGAAAGGAATGTGGCAATTGGGTTCATGGAAAAGAGATACAGGGATGGAAGGGGCGGGAGTCTAGCGGGAGTTAATCATTTGCCAAGTCCGGGGTTTAGTCTGCCCTAACGTTCTTTCGGTGAAGCCTCTTTGTTCAAAGAGACATCTGTCAGAACCCTCGCTTTCGTGGATTACTTTGCATATCCCACACAGAGTCTTCACGGCACCTCGCCCTCAAGTCTGCGGCCTTGCATTGGGCTCAGGAGCAGGGTTTTGGCGTTATGGGCAACGAAATTCCGCATAGCCGTCAGTAGCTGCCATGCCGATTTGATTGCCTGTGAAACAAAGCCTTAGCAGCGACCTCAGGGTGTGCCGAAAAGGTGGTGTATGAACTCAAGCAAGGGCGCTCTAACCTTCTCAAGGACAGCCGAAGCGTGCAAAAGCTTACTTCGACTGTGTGCGTTTCAGCACGCAAGCATGACCTCTAGCGCCTCCTGGGCACACGCTACTTAATACCCGCAGCCCGAACAATCTCTGCTGAACGTCGAACGGCCAGCAGGGTATCATCAGCGAGCAGCACATAAGTGTAGTCTGTGGGCAGGCGGCCTTTGAGCCGATCAGAAGCTGCTGCCTTCGCGCAGAAATCAGGTGCCCGGAGTCCCTCGCGGATGCTGGCAGGTGCGCGGCCTTCCCATTGATCGCCATTCGGCGTCATGAGCACATCGCCCATGGCGGTGCGATAGCTGCCATCTGACAAGGGGGCGGATGGAGGAGCCTCCTCCTTCGGCGGATTCACGATCGCCCGGCGCACGACCTCACTCGAAGTCGCTGCCAATGCAACCGTGCGGGGCTTGCTGCGCGAGATTTCCCGGGACCGGGCGACGGATTTCGATTCGACCGACTTTTTCGCCACAGGTTCGTAAGCCGGAGGTGAGTAGGAGGCCTTCACCAGATAGACTCGCCCGTCACCACCGGGAACATATTGGAACCCACTCGGGATCACGCCTTGAGACCGATCTGAACGAGTCAAGGCATCGCAGAAGGAACGCTGCTCACGAGGTGTGCCATTGACGGCGCGATTGCTCAAGCTGTGCCAATGCGTGCCGTCGAAGACCATGACCACATTATTGCGGCTGGTCTTGAAGGAGTGTCGATAGTTCTCTGGGATCGTGGGATCGACGGCCTTGGAGCGGAAGAGCGACAGGACATCGGGAAAAGAATTCGAGGCAGCGGAAGCCGCACTACCCGAGGACAACACGACAGCCATCACCACGGATGCACCTTTGGAGAAAAGATGAGCTTTCATAGTTTCCATGATAACTCCCTTAGCCAAGTCAGGCCAGTCTTTTTTCTTCGACGGTGCGGCAGAGCGTTTCGAACTTCCGTGACGCAGCGGCCCACGAGTAGTGATTGACTACTTCACCCCGCGCAGCCTTAGACAATCGGTCTCGCAATTCCCGTCCGCGCAGCATCTGCACGCACTGCTGGGCAAAGTCGGCGCTGGCATCGGCCAGGAGCAGGTGTCGGTCATGAACAAAGGGCAGCCCCTCGGCTCCGATGGTGGTGGAGAGCACCGGCAGTCCGAAGGCCATGGCTTCCAGAATCTTGATCCGAGTGCCCCCACCTGACAGCAGCGGCACGATCAAAGCCGCCGCATCGGCCAGACAAGGCCGCACATCGTCCACGGTGCCAGTGACCTCAATGGAGGAATCCCGCTGCGCCAGCGCTCGAATGTCTGGCCCAGGCTTGCGCCCGACGATGCGCAACCTCACTTCTGGAACGGCTGCGCGAACGAGCGGATAGACATACCTAACAAACCACTGCACACCCTCAATATTGGGCATCCAGTCCATGGAACCCAAAAACGCCAGCACGGGCTGACACTCGGGCGAACGATCTGCGGGCATGAAAAACTCGGTGTCCACGCCCGGCGGGACATCGCCGAGCACGTTGCTGAGATGATACTGCTCGCGCGCAAACCTCGAATCCTCAGCGGACACGGTGACGATGCCATCGAAGAGCTTGCTGAGATTCTCCTCGCACTGATACATGCGGCGAAACTGGCTTTGCAAAAAAAGCCGCCCCCACCAGCGAGGATGGTTGGCGGCCATCCGCTTCCATATCTGCGATTCCATGTTGTGCTGGAAGAGCACCGTCGGCGTGCGCCATGAATGGCCTTCGAAATGAAGCGCCGGAGCAAGGAAGTCGCAGACGATGAGATCAAATTCCCCCGAGGCATCGAGCGCGATCAAACGCTCCCTCAACTCCTTCACGAAGTGCTTCGACAGCGCGAAGGGCCGCGCTGAAAAAAGGTTCAAGGCAAGCTGCATGAAGAACGCCGCCGACATGCGAGCAGGCTCGAGACGCTCGATCCAGATTTTGTCCCTTGCGTAGCCATCGGACATCTCATCGGGATGATGCGCGACGCCTGCTGGATGGGGCGAGAGAAAGGTCACATGGTGCCAGCGGTTGAGTTCGCGGAGCATGCTCAGCGTGCGAATCTTCCCGCCCGTATCGGCAGGATGCAGGGCTCCCGCTTTGACCCAAAGGATTCTCCAGGACGTCTCGCTCATGGCTTGGTGATCGTTGGCAGGTGAAACAATTTCAGCGCGTGCTTGCCGGACACCCATTGTTTTTCAGCCTGGGTTTCATAGGCGGGGCTCCAGGGGGCGCTCCACTCGGCCAGTTGCTGGTGATGACGCTGCACATAGCCTTCAGGAACTCCGGTGTCCTCCACCACCCAGGCGATGCTCTCGCGTTGCGCCGCAGCACGAAACTCTTCTGCGCTCTCGAAGGCCGCCTGATAGCCGCGCCCGATCCAATCGCTCTTGGACATGAACTTGCTACCACGCACGACCGTCCACGGCTGCTTCAGTCGATCAGGCGAAAGGAAGGCCAGCTCGGCCACCAGACCACCTTCGCCCCTCGCATCGGAAACGACGAGCACCTTGCCGGGAGGACCGCTTTCAAGCAAATGTCTAGCCACCGAACTGAAGCCCGATGCCACCTTCGATGGTCCGCCTTCAACGAAGAAGTGCGACTGGATGATCAGGACCAACAAAGCCACATGCCGATAGCCGTCAGGATGTGCATCCGCCCGCCACAACCACCATCCGTGGGCTGCTGCGATCACCAGCAAGGGTGCCAGTGGCAGCAAGTAGCGAGCGCTCAGCCCCGTGGGCGACACCAGATACAAACCGACCAGCGCCACGGCAAAGCCGAGCATCGACACCGCCAGCGGACTTGGATTGCGATGCTTCACCGCGCCATAAATCCATCGCCCCAAACCTAACATGGCGACTGCAAGCAACACCCAGCCAAAGGTGTAAAGCGAAGCCTCGGAGTAATACTTGAAGGCCTGGGGAAAATAGCTCGCCACCGACTGATCAAGCATTCCCTCGTTGGTGATCTCCATAGTCAGCAGCGTCCATGGCAATGCCGTGAGCACCACGGGCAATGGTGCAATCCAGAAGGCCAGCCGCTTCAGCAAGGTCCATCGGCGCAGCACAATGATCGAGATCACTGGAACCAGCGCTAGCGCCATCGCCGATCCTTTGACCAGGATCGCAAACGCCGCGACTCCACCAAACAGGAGAGCGTTCCGCACCGTCGTCCGCTCCAGAAATCTCGCCCACAACCATGTAGCGGAAAGACAACCGATGACCAGCAGCACATCCGACATCACCAGCATCGCTTGTTTTTGTGTCACCGGCAGCACCACCAGCCAGAGCCCCACGAGCATTGACGACCACCGATCCAGGCCACTGCGCAGTGCCAGCCCTGCCGTCAGAGTGCCCAGACCTCCGGTCAAAAGACCGATCAAGAGCATGAGCGCCGTCTTCGTTGCTGAGGGCAGCAACCACAGCCCCGCGATCAGATAAAAGCCCGGCGGGTAGTGCCCGAGCGCCACCTTCGGAAAGTGGTCGTAATAATCCTGGGCGAACTTCATCGGCGAAGCGCCCTGCCAGAGACCACTGGCGAAGTAATCCCTCATCATGAGGCAAGTCACCGCGTGCGCGGGCTCATCAGGATCGGCCCCGAAGTCCGCCGAGTAAGCGCCATTCATCCACTGAGCGAGCACCGCCGCGCCCGTCATCACCACGAAGGCCAGCCACCACTGCCAGGCATTGAATGAGGTGGATGGGGCGCTTTCGGAGGGAGTTGATAGCATGGGAGAGTGTGAGTCTGGTTTGACCAGGCGCGATTCTTCGGGCAAAAGGGCGGGCCGCGCAAATGAACTGAACTCGATCAGTCACTTCCGTGGATCAATTCCCCCATGAAAGACATCGTAGAAAACCGTCAGAGACTCAGTCTGGCCAGCAAACTGAGAATTGGCTTGCTCGTGCTCAAAGAAAACGGCCCGCTGTGGTGCGCATGCCTGGGCGGCTACTATGCCGCCAGCGCTGTGGCAGATCGTTTCTTCAAATCCATGGATGGCATCCGTCGCCGCACGGGCATTCCCGGCATGAACAGCAAGGCCCTGAACAAAGCCATCTGGGAAGCCTGGGACTGGGGCGGTGGCGGCGATGAGTGGACCCCTTCGGACGAATGGAAGGCCTCCGTGATGAAATGTGTGCTGGAGCGCCACATCCCCACTGGCACCCGGGTGCTAGAGATCGGCCCTGGCGGCGGACGCTGGACAGGTGCCCTCATTGACCGCAGCGCGGCCTTCACCGCCGTGGATATTTCCGCAAGCTGTGTGGACCTCTGCCGCAAGAAGTTTAGCCACGAACCCAAGGCCAGCTTCATCGTTGGATCGGGCTCCGATTTGAAGGGTGTCGCCGATGGCAGTGTGGATGCCCTGTGGAGTTTCGATGTCTTCGTTCACATCAACCTCGCTGAAGTGCAGGCTTACGCTGAAGAGTTTCATCGCGTGATGGCCCCTGGTGCCATCGGTGTCATTCATCACGGCAGTGTTGGCGGAGCACTTGGCGGCTGGCGCAGTAATGTGACTCACGAGAGTTTCCTCAAAAGCTTGCAGGATCGTGGCTTTGAGATCGTGGAGTCCGTGCTCGAATGGCAGGACGAAGGCACCACTCATCAAGCCGGTCTCTACAAGGATGTGATCACCGTTTTCAAGCGCCGTTCGTGAGCACACCCACGCCACCATCCGAACCCGCTGACAAGCTCAGCCCCCGCGCCTTTGACGAGTATGCATCCGCCTACGATCAGGCGATCAATCAAGGGTTGCGCTTCACCGGCGAGGCCAAGGAGTATTTCGCCGAGACTCGCCTGAAATGGACGCGTGAAGTGCTGGGCGAGCATTGGCAGCCAGGCTGGAACTGCCTCGATTACGGCTGTGGCATCGGAGCCGCTACGCCCTTCCTTCAGGGGATCATGGAAGCTGGAAAGGTCTGGGGCGTGGACACGTCTGCGGAGTCTTGCGAACTCGCCCAGCAGGCTCACGGCTCTGCCCGTGCTGGCTTCGGCCACCCCGATGCCTTGACGAATCAGTCTGGGAGCTTCGACTTCGCCTACTGCAACGGCGTTTTCCATCACATCCCTCCCGCCGAACGAGCCAAGTGCATCCAACAAATCGCCACCGCTCTCAAGCCTGGCGGATGGTTCGCCTACTGGGAAAACAATCCCTGGAATCCCATCACGCGCCTCCTCATGGCACTCGTTCCTTTTGACCGCGATGCCATCATGCTCTGGCCCGCAGAGTCGCGCCGCATGATCGAAACCACCGGCCTCCAGGTGGTCCGCACCGACTTTTTGTTCATCTTCCCCGCCTCGCTCAGCTTCCTCCGTCCATTGGAGCGCCATGTGTGCAAGCTGCCCACCGGAGCCCAGTATCTCGTCCTCGCCCGGAAACCATTATGAGTTCGCCTTCCTCCCTTCCTCCCGCACGCACCCAGGAGCAGCTTCGCAATCACTTCGAAGTGGAAAGAGAACTCGCAGGCCGTCTGCGCCAGTCCACCCGTGAGGAGCGCTCGCATCTCTATGGCACGCTCTACGGGGAACTCTTCTCCCGAGTGCCCGATCATCCGCGCTGGACTCGGCTGGACTCCGAAGAGATTCGCCGTCGCAACGTCGCCGCACAGATGAAGCTGGTGCGCGAATTTCTACAAAGCGATTCCACGCTCATCGAGTTCGCCCCTGGCAATGGCTGGCTGGGATTCGAGGCCGCGAAGACCGCGCGCAAGGTCATCGGGGTGGATATTTCCAATCAACTCGATCCTAAAACCCCAGTCCCGTACCATTACCAGCCCGTCGTGTATGATGGCTACCGGATCGTTCTGACCGACAGCATCGCCGAGATCGCCTTCAGCTTTCAGTTCCTGGAGCATCTGCACCCTGACGATGTGGGTCCCCACTTTGAACTCGTGCATCGTCTGCTCAAGCCTGGCGGCGTGTATGTCTTCGATACGCCCCATCGTTACTCGGGCCCACACGACATCTCGCGCTACTTCACCAATGACCTCGTTTGCTTCCACTTCCAGGAGTGGACTCACCGCCAGATGCGCGCCCTGCTGGCCAGGCATGGCTTCAAGACCAGCTACGTTTTCCGCATGGGCCGCACCCAGCGGGGCATCCTCTTCAACACGCTCGTGGACACCATCGAACTGCTCCTCGCCCCCCTGCCCCACGGCTTCCGGCGAGCCTTGTGCAATCGCCTTTTCCCCGCTGTGACGATGGTCGCGGTGAAAATTTAGTTCCGCCGCCGCGGGTCAGGCACCGCCTGCACTGCGCCATTGGTGAGCACTTGGAACATATAGTTGCTCGGTATCGTGCCAGACGATCTCTCTCTCAACGTCATGTCCCTCGCCCATTCCTGGGGACTGGAACTGGCCCCCACAAGATAAGCACCTGGGCTGCTTTCCCAGACACCGTTGCGATAGTGCATCCTGATGTTGTTTGCGCGAGTCACGAACGACTTCGAATCATCACGCGAAGAGACCACTTTCGATGTCGAAGCACTGGACCGAACCACCGGACGAGGACCCGATCCAGAGGACGACTTGCGACTGATGCTCTGAGTCTTTGTTTTGGCGATTGGCAGTGGCTCTGATGGGCGTTTCGATTCCGCCGTGAAGTAATCGGGATGCAAGTTGAACGGCGTTGCATCGGCGACGATTGGCTTGCGAATGACCACCTCGTCCGAGGCAGGGGCTGCCTCAGCAGAAGTTTTCGCCTCTGCATCAACCACCTCCGTTGGAGCCGTCGCTGCAGGCTTTGCAACAGGAGCGTCTGCGCTTGCGCTGACCACGGTGGTGTCAGCCGCACTGGGCATGATCGCCGCGACTGCATCCGAAGGCTCTATCTCAGCCGCCTCCTTCGTATCCGATGAACTCAGCTCCGTGGGCACCGACCAAACACGTCCCGCCGAGTCAGTCACCAATCCGTCGCCAGTGGTGGCCTTGGCTAGCTCCAATTCTTCACCCAATGGCGTGCGCACCCATCCAGTTCGCTCGGCCTTCAGAACGGCGATTGGCAATGCAGAAACCACATTCGATTCGGTGGACGCCACCACATCCGGCTCTTCACTAGCACCTTTCATCGGAGTCTCGGCCTGGGCGGGATCGGACAGCAACGCGTCGGCGTTTGGTTCAACCGAAGCCACCGGACTCTCGACCTTGGCGACATCGGCCTTCGTCGTTGGTTCATCGACGCTGCGAGCCTCTGGCGATGGTTCCGTGGTAACTTCGGAAGTAGGAACGGATGACTCCGTTGCTTCCGAACTGGCCAGCCCCAGACCTTCTTCAACGCCCGCAGACTTCTCATTCCACGAGGCCAGTGTCTCTTTCACCTTATCGGTGTTTACGAGGTGCCCCATGACCACACCAAAGACCAGCGCGGCTGCCCATTTGAGGGCTCCAAACATCAATGGCAAGCGATGCGCGGGAACCGCCTCTGCCTTGCCTACCGGCGCTCCTTGCACCCGCTCAAGTCGCTGATTCCATGCCCACCCAGGGACCCGATCTCTTAATAAACGAGAAGTCGTCCCCTGCTCCGGCATGGATCGCTGCAATTGCGTGAGGGCTTCTTTAGCCTCCGCCGTGTCCCATACCCAGTCGCCCACGCGGCTTGCCAACTGGCGGTGCCAGAAAAGTTTTTGATCCGGCGATGCATGGGCAATCAATTCGCCCGCTTCCTGCCACTCGCGCGCTTCGTTGAGGGCCTCCTTGAATGCAGGCTTTGCAGCACATTCAGCCTCACAGCGGTCCAGCAGAATTCTCGTTTTCTCTGGATGCATAATCGCCACCGCAGCCGCCAATGCCAGGATGAACTCCAGCGCCACAGGCTCACGATAGCCATCCATCCACTCATCGCCCACAGCAGCCGCCAATGCGGCAAGCCGGTCCGAATTGCCATTCCGATCCCACTGCTCCGCCGCGAACGAGCAAAGCACATTCGATCCCGCAGCTAGCTCAGCACGCAAGTGCTGGACATCGACCAGCCCAAGCAAAAGATCCCCTCGTTCAGCAAATACCTTCGCCAAAAACTTCGCTCCCTGCACTGCCGTCTCCGGCTTTCGGAATGCACGCCGACAGTAAGTGTCAAAAGCATCCTGGACTCCTTGCCCATGTTTCAATGCTTCCTGCAACCTGACTCCAGGCAGAACCAGGGATTCGGGATAATCGGTGACGCCAGGAGTATTGTTATTCATAACAATCAAACACAGTGGATTGACTTATTCTTAAAATAATAACAATACCGTTAAGGGATGTAAACCAAATTTAACACCCTCTCGCCTCTCAGCGTTACCGAGATTACTCGAAGGCATGGGCCTACCAGCCCCTGGAGGAGGCCAAACCTCGCATTACTCCGAACGATTCGCGCCGCTATGCTGTCCGCCAAGGCCTACGCCTGCGACGAAGATAACCCCCACCGTGAAACGTCAGCGCCGCACAGACTTGAACTCACGCGTGAGACTCGTCAGCGAATCTTCCACCCCCATGCGCTCCAGGCTGCTCGCGCCGACAAAGCCGTCAGCGGTCGTCTTGCCGAGGATGAACTCCACATCCTTCGGTGTGTTGATTGGACCGCCGTGGGTAAGGGTAAAGACGTCTTTGTTCACGCTCTTCGCCGCGTCGATGATCTCCTGCGTGCGGTTCACGGTGAAGTCCCAATCGACCACCGCGTT
>CAUJJC010000246.1 GCA_963204975.1 Verrucomicrobiota bacterium
TGTTCTCGATTTATCAGGTGAAGCCCAGCCCCTTCTGCGTGCTGGATGAGCTGGATGCGCCGCTCGATGAATCGAATATCTCACGCTTCCTCAAGATGCTGGAGAACTTCATCACCAGCAGCCAGTTCATCATCGTCACGCACAACAAGCGCACCATGAACCGCGCCGATGTGATCTACGGAGTGACCATGCAGGAGTTTGGCGTCAGCAAGCCAGTAGGCGTCCGCATGACCGGTGCCGACGAGGTCTCCGCCAACATCGAACGCCAACGAGGCATCGGCAAAGTGGCAGCGGATGGCGTGGTGGATGACCTGCCTACCGGCGGTCGCAAACCTCGCAAACGCAAGGCCAAGGATGATCCGCAGGAAGAGTTCGCGGCTCTCAATGCCGATAGTGAGCAAGCCGCTGCTCTCAATCAGCAAGCCGAGCCAGAGGTCGTCTTCACCGGCGACGTTGAGAGCATTGATGCTCCGGACGAAGATGAAGTCGGGCTCTCCGCTTGATCCAGTCGAACACCCCGAGTTGATGGGTGTATTCTCGTTGCCGTAGTTTTCACCTAACAAATAAAACACCCCAATCAGTTGGCCATGCTGCTAGCTGATGTCTTCGGGCACTTCGTCTCACTGCGACTACACCGGAGAAAGCATCCCAGGTTTGCGGTTTCCTCAGCCCTTGGTCACTCGTAACGATTGCCATCGCTCCGCTATGTCACGACTCCCCAGCATTCTCTTTACCTGCCTCGTCGTCTCGTCCACCGCTCTCGCGCTGACTCCTCAGGAGATGCAGCAGCGTCTTCAGCCAGTGCAGACGAAAATGCCGCCGATGAAAAATCAGCCAGAGCCGTTTTCGGGCTTGGTGAGGCATCCAGGCTATGAGGCACGCACTTGGGTGCGATTTCCCTTTGTGCAAAATCCGGGCAGCTTCGGCATTGATCGCAAAGGCCGTGTGTTCGTTGCCGAAGTGAATCGTTTCTGGCAGGGCGTGGCTGATCTTCGTGGGGTGAATGAATTCATCCGAGGTGACTTCAAATCCACGACGCTGGAGGATCGCACGAAGTTGCAAAACTCCATTCCGGGCCGCTTTCCGGAGGGCTTCTGGACAAACACGCCGGAACGCTTGATCCGACTGGAGGACAAAGATGGCAATGGTGCTGCGGATGAACGCACGGTGTTTGCCGATAGCTTCTATGAGCCCCTGGATGGACTTGGTTTCTCAGTCCTGCCGGAGGATGACGCGGTGTATTTCACCTGCATCCCGAGCCTGCGAAAGCTCACGGACACCAATGATGATGGCATTGCGGACACCAATGAAAACCTCGTGACGGGTTTCGGCGTGCGCATTTCCTTCATCGGACATGATCTTCATGGCATCGTGCGCGGCCCGGATGGCCGGCTCTATTTCAGCATCGGAGATCGCGGCTTTCATGTGACCACGAAGGAGGGCAAGGTGCTCGCCAAAGGTGGTGAAGGAGCCATCTTCCGCTGCGAGTCTGATGGCTCAGGCTTCGAGGTATTCTGCACCGGTCTGCGTAATCCCACGGAACTTGCCTTTGATGAAAACGGCAACCTTTTCACCTTCGATAACACGGGTGACATCGGCGACAAAGCGCGCCTCGTTTATGCTCTCGAAGGCAGCGAGTCGGGCTGGGACATGCGGCATCAGAGTGCGCATCATTATGTAAATGCTCTCGACTGGGAAGACTTTCATCCGGCGAAGTCCATGTGGGTGGCGGAGCGCATGTTTGACACCTTCAATGATGAGCAGCCGCAGTGGGTGTATCCGCCCGCAGCGCATTTGGCACGCGGCCCTTCCGGTGTGACCTGGGTGACGGGTGAGGCCGCGCCTGCTGACTTGCGTGGCAAGTTTTTGCTCAGTGACTACGGCGGCGCTTTGCAGAGCTGCGTCGTCCATGCAGTCGGCGTGAAGCCTGCTGGCGCAGGCTTCACACTCGCTTCTCAAGAAACGCTGGTGGAAGGCGTGGGCGCGAGCGATGTCGAGCTGGGTTTTGATGGCAGCATTTATCTCTGCGACTTCGGCGGTGGGTGGTCTGTGAATTCCAACGGAGCAATTCATGTGCTTTCACCCAAAGACAAAACCTTGCAGGCCAAGGCTGCTGAAATGGCTGCTCGTTTCAAGCGCGGTGTCGCTGATGACAAGCTGGAGCAACTCGTCGAAGCGCTGCGCTCGCCCGATCGTCGTCTTCGTCAAATGGCCCAATTTGAACTGGTGAAACGTGGCACTGAAGGCAAGGCCGCCCTTTTGACCATTGCCAAGGATACGACGCAAAAAACCAGTGCGCGACTGCATGGGGTCTGGGGTCTCGGACAGCTCGTGCGCCAACAGCAGGTGGATGTCGTCGATGCACTCATCGAGTTAAGCCGCGACACCGATGCGTCGCTGCGTGCGAATGCGGCTCGTGTGCTGGGTGATGCTTCTGGTGCTGCCACGCGTGCTCGCTTGCTGGAGATGCTAGCGGATGCCGATGCGCAGGTGCGCTCGCTTGCTTGCATTGCTTTGAGTCGTGTCGCCAAGCCCGGTGATGCTGAAGTGATCGCGGCTCTTTACACGCAGGTCGCATCAAACACGGCAGTGGACCCCGTCATGCGTCACAGCCTGCTCACCGCGCTGCATCGCATCGGCACTGAAGCCGATGCTGTCGCTCATGCCACAGATACCAATCGTGAAGTCCGGCTGATGACCCTGCTCTTCTTGCGCCGCCAAGGCAGCGCTGAACTCGCCCGCTTCTTAAACGACAGCGATGCCCAACTGCGCCGCGAAGCCGTGCGGGCCATCTATGACACGGTTGCCGTGGACGGTGCCGCTGGGGAAGCCCTCGCCGACTATGCCAATATCGCCGAACTGCCACCGACCGTGCAACGTCGTGTCGTGGCTGCCAACTATCGGCGTGGCACCGCTAAAAATGCGGTTCGTTTGATGCAGTTGGCTACGCAGGAGAAGCTCGACCTCAGTGTCCGCGAAGCTGCGCTGCACGCGCTTCGCCTGTGGGAAAAACGCATCACTGCCGATCCCGTGCTCGGAGGTCATCGCGAGATCCCTGGAGATGCTCGTTCAATGAAAGACCTCGGTGGCCAGATTGGAGATGCCTTGAAGGCCTTCCTCGCCAGCAATCCACCGCCCACGCTCGCCTCACTGGCGCTGAAGCTCACGGATGCAACTGGCACTGTGCTCGATGCTGAGACGCTTGCGCAACTGATCGGCCAAACCAAGCTCAAAGCCGAAGTCCGTGTGGCGGCGCTCGACAGTCTCGTGAAGTCTGCGCCTGATCAGGCTCGTCCTTTGGTGTCCGCACATGTTTCTGACAAAAACGCCTCCTTGGCAGCAGCAGCTCTGCGTCATGGACATGCCTTGAAGATCGAAGGCATAGCTGAAGCGGCCCGCAAAGCCATCGACTCCGCGCCCATCCTTGCCGCGCGTGCAGGAGTTGAAATCACCGCCTCGCTGAGCCCTTCCGAAGCCTTGGAAAAATGGACACAGCGCGAAACGAACAACATGCGTCGCGAACTGTGGCTCGACCTCTTCCTCTCGCTGCAAGGCTCCACCGATGACAAGGCCAAACAGGCCGTTGCTGCCTACGCTGCCAGCGCCATGGACGCCGTTCCGAAGCTCAGCCTCGTCGGTGGCGACGCCAAACTCGGTGAGGTCGTCTTCCGCAATCAAGGTGCCTGCCTGCAATGCCACAAGATGGGCGACGATGGCGGCATCCAAGGCCCGCCACTTGGTGAT
>CAUJJC010000247.1 GCA_963204975.1 Verrucomicrobiota bacterium
TCCAACGCCTTCGCATGGCAAGCGGAATCTCTGCGGAAAGCGAGGTCCATTGATCAGGTGGCACCACCAACTTGGCTTGTTCAGCAAGGCGGGCACCTTCGATGAAGGCCCAATGTCGAGCATTTTGTCTCGGGCAGCGCGGAAACAACCGAATTCCCCGCAGCCACTACGGTTGAAAACCCATGGCCAGTTTGACCGCAGAGTATTCGGGATGATAGGCACCTGCCTTGGTCCGAACAATCAACGGGGGTTCCTCCCAGGTCTGGCCCCGAAACCACTCCGGCAAGTCTTCCGCGAGCATCATCGCAAACACGGCAATCAAGGGTTCATCGCCCTCTCTGAAAACGACCGGACGCTTGCGAACGATGACCATTCCCGCCTCACGCGCCCCTTGTTGCACACGCTGCAATTGATGCGGCGCATGAGGGAACACACAGGCAAACAGTCCTCCCGTGGCCAAATGCTTCGCGGCCGTTTTGCAATAATCCACCACACTCCCCCGCACCTCAAACCGGCAGGCCCGTTTCTGGGGATGTTCACTCACGGTGCCATCCGTCTCTGGCCAATACGGCGGACTCCCCGTGACGAGGTCGAATTTCTCCTCCTCCCGAATCACCCCCAGCTCCCGAAAGTCCCCCTGCCGAATCTCATACCGATCCACCAAACCATTCGCCAATGCCGAGCGGCGGGCCAGGGCCACGCTCTCCGCCTGGGCTTCCACCGTCACAAACCGAGCGCCCGGACAACGCCACGCACAGATCATGCCCACCGTCCCAATGCCACTCCCCAGATCCAGGCCCGTTTTCACCGTCGGTGCCCACGAAGTCCCATACCACGCCGTCAACGCATCATCCGTGGAAAAGCGATGACCATTCTCCAACTGCAAGACCCAAAAATGGCCACAAAGAGCCGCGCAAGATTCCCCCTCGCCAGCCACAAGCACCGACGGCGGCACCGGGCCCGGCTTCGCCCATCCTTTGAACATTGTTCTCACCTGATCCTTCATTTTCAGACGTGGACCACCCCGGCCACAACGGCAACCATTCTGTTTCGGACGACACAGCGTTAATCCGCAGAGAACATCAAGAGCCGGGCGATGCACCGGGTAACAATGGCAGCCCCAGCTGTTTCAGGAACTCGTTGTGCTTGGCCGCTGCCGTTTGGATTGCTCCCTCTATCTCCATCAAATCCGCATTCGTTGCTTCGAGGTCGATCTCCTCTTCGCCCACGGCCGTGCTGATGTAGCGGGAGATGTTGTGGTTGAAGTCATTCTTCTCGATCTCGGCCATGTCCACGCGGCGGGAGTAGCGGGGCTCCTCGGTGCGGTTCTTGTAGGTGTCGATGATCTTGGCGATGTGCTCCTCGCTCAGTTGGTTCTGGCGTTTGCCTTTCACGAAGTGCTCGGCGGCGTTGATGAAGAGCACGTCGTCCGGCTTCTTGCACTTCTTGAGCACGAGGATGCAGACGGGAATGCCGGTGGAGTAGAAGAGGTTCGCGGGCAGGCCGATGACGGTGTCGATGTGGCCATCCTTGAGCAGCTTGGTGCGGATGCGTTCCTCGGCACCGCCTCGGAAGAGCACGCCATGCGGCAGGATGATTGCCATCACGCCCTCGTCCTTGAGGAAGTGGAAGCCGTGGAGGAGGAAGGCGAAGTCAGCGGCGGACTTGGGGGCGAGGCCGTGGCTTTTGAATCGCACGTCGTCGGCCAGCGCGTCGGTGGGTTCCCAGCGGTAGCTGAAGGGCGGATTGGCGACGATGGCGTCGAAGCTCGGCTTCTTGGCCGGGTTCTGCTCCCGCATCATGTCCCACTCGTTGAGCAGGGTGTCGCCGTGGAAGATGTCGAACTCCGTGTCCTTCACCCCGTGCAGCAGCATGTTCATGCGGGCCAGGTTGTAGGTGGTGATGTTCTTCTCCTGGCCGAAGATCTTGCCGATGGTGCCGCCGGCCTTGTTCACCTTCTTGCGCACGTTGAGGAGCAGGGAGCCGGAGCCGGAGCCGCAGGCCATGTCCATCACGCTCTCCCGCGCTTCTTCGTGCCGGTCTTCGGTTCCTGACTGTCCAGTGTGACGATGGCGGAGAGGATGTCGGAAATCTGCTGCGGAGTGTAAAACTCGCCCGCCTTCTTGCCGGACCCGGCGGCAAACTGGCCGATGAGGTATTCATATGCATCCCCCAGCGCGTCGATGTCCGTGGAGAACTCCGCCAGCCCTTCGGCGATCTTCTGGATGATGGTGCAGAGCTTGGCGTTCCGGTCCTCATACTTCTTGCCCAGCTTGGGAGAACTCAGATCAATCTCGGAGAACAGGCCCTGGAAGGTGCTCTCGAAGGATTCCGTCTCGATGTATTTGAAGCCCGCTTGCAGCGTGTTCAGCAGCTCCGCATTCTGAGTGCGGGCCAGGTTGGCGATGCTGTTCCAGAGGTGCCCCGGCTGGATGACGTAATGCACCTTGCGCCGCATCTGCTTCTCGAACTCCGGGATGTCGTCCACGTTGTTCGCATACCACAGCGCCAGCGGCACCTTGCGGGCGTCTCCGCCCACATCGGGGTAATCCCGCCCCAGCTCCTTCTTCGCCGCCGTCTCGTAGTTGTCGGAGAGGTAGCGCAGGAAGAGGAAGGACAGCATGTAGTCGCGGAAGTCGTCCGCATCCATGGCCCCGCGCAGTTGGTCGGCGATGCTCCAGAGGGTGTTGCCCAGTTGTTTTTGGTTGGGGGCGGTCATTGAAAGTAATTGGTTGGCGAATCAGTCCCAGACATAGCGTTCATCGTATTCGATGCCGTATTTCTTGAGAAAGGCGCGGTATTCGTCTTGGAAGGTGCGCGTCTTGTGATGCTCCTCCTGGGTGTCGCTGTAATGGAGCAAAGCATTCAGGTCAGATGGACCGACGGAAAAGGCACCGTAGCCGCGTTGCCATGCAAAGGCGGCCAATGCCGGTGATTGGGTTTTGAGCCATTTAGAGGACGAGGTTTTTAGTTCCTCGATGAGTTGGGCCATGGTGATCGTCCGCGAGAGACGCACAGCGAGATGCACATGGTCGGCCACGCCGCCGACGCGGAAACATTCGCATTCCACGTTGCGGGCGACCGTCGCGAGATAGGCGTGCAGCGCGGGGCGCACCTTGGCATCAAGCACGGGAGTCCGGTCTTTGGTGCTAAAGACGATGTGCGTCAGGAGATACGAGAGCGATTGAGGCATGGCGCGGTGAGATGGGTCGGGCTTTCAGCACTCATGCGGTTTCGGGCGGTGATCCTGGGGCGTTGCCCCAGGCTGGTATAAAGATGCGCCGTTGGCGCGGAAGAAGGGAGCACGGTGCGAACGTCGAGAGCGCGGTGTGGAAGACAGGCACGTCTGCGATTTGCGGTGTGGTCGCGGTTTGTGGCGCTTCTCTGATTTGAGGGCCAAAGGCCCAAAGCCATACCAGCCTGGGGCAACGCCCCAGGAATCGCGAACGCGACACATTCCGAGGGCTGAAAGCCCGACCTATCCGCACGATGGCATGATCCCCCGCCGCATTCGCACCAACGATCATCTCATTCACCGCACTCATGCCTCCACCTCCTCCGGGGATGGGAAAAGCTGCTGCATCAGGCCTTTCTTGTGGGTCTTGAGGGCTTCGTGCTTTTGGGTTTCGGCGGTGATCAGGGCGTCGAGGCTGCTCAGGCATGTGGCGATGCGCTGTTGTTCGGCAAAGTCGGGGACAAGCACCGGCAATGTCTTCAGCTCGCTAGCCAGAATGTGTTTGATAGTCTTGCCGGTCGTAATCTGAAAGATCGCAAGCTCACCGATTGGCGAATAAGAGTAGTGAGCAAAGAACTCCGAACTTAGCTTTCGTTTCGGAGTGAGAATGACTAGCGCGTGACAGTTGGTCCCAGCGAAATCGGGACCAACGACCGCACACTCTCCGACATGCCCTGATTGAACCATCAAGATGTCACCCGTCTTGAGGTGGGATTTGCGCTGCCGATTGTGGAATTCGTTGGTGATGTAAATCAGGTTGTCGGCTTCAATCCGTCCTTGCTTGATGTTCCGTCCCTGGAGGTATCGAACTCCGTCGCTGGTCGTGTAATACCAAGAGTAGTTGAAAAAGGGTCTTGGATGTGCGAGAGGATAGGATGGGCAAGACATTTCGACTTAACCGGCCCGAGCTAGGCCCCGAAATTGAGCGACGGCTCAAGGCGGGAGGCCGGCAGCGGGAGATACAGCGACTACAGGCCCTGCGCCTGGGGCTTGGTGGTCAGCACACCCTTGAGCAGATCGGGCTGGCCGTGGGCCGGGCACGCTCGCGCATCATTGAGTGGATGCGCATTGCGCGAGAGGAAGGCATTGAAGCCCTGCTGGGCAGGCACCAGGGGCGAGGTGCCAAACCCCAAGTGCAGGGCAAAGCCCTGCTGGAACTCAAACAGGGGCTGCGACGCGGTCGCTGGAAGCGCGCCAAAGACGCAGGGCAATGGCTTGAGCAGCGGCACGGCGTGCGCCTGAGCGTGGAAGGAGTGCGCTACTGGCTAAAAAAAGCGGGGGAGTCTTCAAGTGCCCGCGCCGGACTCACACCCACAAAGACGCGGAGCAAAGCGAAGCCTTCAAGACCAGCCTCGCGCGCAAGCTCTTGAAGCTGAACATCCCGGCAGGGCAGAGCGTCCGGGTATGGGCGATTGACGAGCACCGCTACGGGCTCATCAGCCACCAACGCCGCTGCTGGGGCATGCGGCGCTGCCGGCCCCACGCACAGAGCTTCAACTGGATGAAGTTTGGTCGTTTGTGGGCTGCAAGGAGAAGAACAAGGCGACGGCAATCGGACAGCATCCCGGCGACGTGTGGACATGGACGGCCATCTGCGCAGAGACAAAGCTGATTCCAAGCTGGAGGATTGGAACTCGCGGATGGGAAACCGCCTGGGAGTTCTGCCGCGACTTGGCTAGGCGTTTTACGGGCCATCTGCAAATCACCACGGATGGACACGCGGCTTATCGCTTCGCAGTGGGACAAGCCTTCGGTGACGTTGATTTTGCGCAGTTGGTCAAAATCTACGGCAAAGACGACAAGGGGAATGATGTGTGTGTAGGATCACGCAAAGTTCGCCGCCGTGGCAATCCCGATATGAGCCGCGTGAGCACCAGCTACGTTGAGCGCTCGAACCTGACAGTTCGCATGACGAACCGGCGCTTTACGCGCCTGACAAACGGCTTCTCCAAGAAGATTGACAATCACGCGCTCATCCTCGCTGTGTGCTTCATGAGCTACAATTTCTGCCGCAAGCATCAGAGCTTGAAGGCAACACCAGCCCAGGCCGCAGGCATCGCGGACAAGCAATGGACCGTTGAGGACGTGGTGGACATGATTGAGAAGCACAGCGCCCAAAAGATCGAAGCGAGCTTTGAAGCAGCGTTTGCAGACATCCGCTGGCAGCAGCCACGCAAGGCCCCGAAGGCCTACACGCCTAAGCAGCCGTTGACACCTTGGTATCTTGATCCAGAATCCGGTGGTCCGAATCCAGAGGTTCGCAAAGCGGGGGTTCGTTATGAGTCTGAATTTTCATAAAGCATCTGAACCACTACCCGTCAATTTGTCATGACATTGATTGAGTGGGGTATTATTCTTACTGTTCGTCGCGTGGTGCGATATTCCTAGCCTTTCTCATTCTTGCCGCTATTTCATCGGAAAGTTGCCTAGTGTGTAAGTCCTCGATTTGCTGTAAAAGCATTTTGAGGATCAGTCTTATTTCCTTTATGCGGAGAACCCTGGAGCGTAGATTCTGCGTGTCAACTAATTCTTTTGCGTGCTCCGAAAGTTGTCTTGCGTGGAATAGAAAAGTTTCTTGTTTGGTCATTTACTGCAGATGGTTCACCGGCGAGACGAGATCCTGAAAGCCAGGCTAAAGGGGTTGATAGGTAAAATCCTGGAAGGTCTGCGACCGTTCAAGAGTGCGGTTCAGTGGGCATGACAGACAGAACACACTCTGACGAATAGACGTTCCAGGCTCCGAAGTTCCGGCAGCGGCGGCATTTTTGCAAAGAGTCTTTCAGCGGCTAGCGATCACCGCGCTTGCCGGTCCGTCGCGTTCACTCAGATTGCGAAAGGAAACTTGCGAGGACAACACTTCGAAGTGGTGAACGCGACGGAATCAGCGGCCAGCATCCTACCCGCTACGCGAGGCGTCTATGGCCGGGACTGCGGACGCACGCGAAGGGGAAGTTTTGTTAGCCGACATCGCACGTTAGGTAATGGCTAGGCTCGCCCTCTGCAGGGGGCTCACGGCCACCCGCTCCGCTCTGTCAACGGGTTTCAGGGTCTCCACAAGTGGACCCTCCCAGAAACCTCGCCCCAGGGCTCGCCGCTGGCCTTATGACAGTGCTCGCGAGTGGCCCTCTTTGGCGGTGTCTCTCAGCTTCGCTGAAAGAAATGTTATTCTGTTATGAAGACTACATCACACGCCCCCCTTGAGTTCCGAATCTTCCGCGCCTTGTGCGCTCTGGAAGCTGGCCTAATCGAGAAAGCAAAACCCCTGCTGTCCGACGATGGTGAAAGCCGTGGTTGGTTCCGTGGCGAGATCATGGCGCACGTCGCAGGGCGGAAGCCGGGATACCTCACCGAAGTCGAAGCATTCGAGAACCTGGAGAAGGCAGGAGCCATCCTGCAGGCCGACTTTTCCCGGTGTGGCGTGCACGAACCGCTATGGAGAACAGCGTAAAAGTCGGAAACTACAAACCCGGTGGCGCTGCAGGCCACCGGGTATTTTTGGCAAATTTTTAATTCAGCGCGGAGCCTTTGAGGGATCAAGGCCCGAAAGCGGCCCTATCTCCAAAGATGAGCCAGGCGAGAGCGAGAAGCGCGTGCAGCCACAGCCAGGCAGCGATGAAATGGAATTTCATATTAGGTGCAGGGCGGTTCGGTGATGCACATGACAAAATGACCGGGGAATTCCACGTTCCAGAGATCTCTCTTAGCTACGGCCTCCGCTTCTGTGTTGAAGTGAGGGGCAATAAGGCCCAGTTCTTGACCATCGGGGTGACAAACAAACCAAAGCGTAAAGAGGTTATTAGATGCAGTCGGGTTCGGCATAAAGCGCTTCCTATTTCATCACAGACCGTTTACTAGAGCCTCCATGTCCCCTTCATCGGCAAGCTGTTCCCAGTCGTGAGACTGCCCGTGATATGACTCCTCAGACTCCTCAAAGTTAGCTTGAGCTTCTGCAAGAATTTCAACGGCTTCCTCTTCCGTTAATGAGTCCAAATCGATGCCCATATCCTGGAGCATCTCGGCTTGATCGGCTGTCAGTATCATAATCTTTTCTCCTATTCGTTTGTTTTATCGGCGTTCGCGAGACGGAAAGCGGAATAGATGCCAGCGCCGAGAACCCAACCCATGAAGAAAGCGGAAACGAGTATTTGCCACATGGTGCTAAGGTCCTGCGAGGGTTGAGGTGCGCGATTCGGCATCGAAAATCTTTGGAGGCCCACCGGCCCCAGGTGTGCCATTCAAAGGGACCTGTGGAACTGGCTTGGCAGCCTCGCGGTAAAGTGCAAGCCGTTCGGGACCGGAGAAGTAGCGGCAGACAACCGTCTGACCGTGGTTTGTATCGCAGTAGAACCAGCCACCATCACGCATGATGGAAACGATGGTTCCGCCGTCTATGGAAGCGCCGAGCGAAAGACGCTCACCACCCAGGCACCGCAAAATCAAGCCCTCTTTCCTGGACTGAGAAACGCTGCAGATGATGCGGACATGGTTCTCGATCTCGAGCGGCCCATATTTGTAAGTGTCTTTCCGCGCAGTGGCGAAGAGCGAGGCAGTGAAGCCGGTTGCTTCCTTCTTGGCTTCTGGTTTGTCCGTCTTGGCTTGTTCGGTTGGTTTGTCCGTCTTTGATTGTTCGGCTTTGTTCTTGGCGATCAAATCGTCTTGTGGGTTTGTGACCTTACGCAGGCCCGTCCATGCAAGATATGTTCCAACACAGAGAACGGCCGTAACAGTGAGAGCGAGGCCCGCAACCCAAACGGGCACACCTTCTTTCTTCTTAATGCGTTGCACCCTCTTGTTGAGCTTGGCCGCCTTGCCTTGGAGATCCTCAGTAACGTAAGCGTTGCCGACTTGGAAATTGAAGCGGTGCCAAGACTGACCAAGGCGAAGGCCGACTTGATTCTTGTGAATGCGTTTAAAGCGCCCAAGAACAAAGGCAATGATCGGGCCGAGAACCGGAAGGCGCTCTTGATTGACGCACATCACCCGCGACTCAGCCAGATTACGTATTGCAACATCGACGTTGCCCGCGTGCTGAGCAATGAAATAGGTCTCCAGACCCGCCTTGCGAACCATCGTCAGCAATTCGAAAAACTCCCGCTTCGACTGATCCGACTTCGTAGCAAGCTGATCATACATGTGGAAGAGGACAGACGACTCATCGACCGCCCAAACGTTTTCTGCACCTTCTGCGCCAGCGTTGAGGACCTTCTCCCATTCGCGGTAATCTGGCGGCAGCTTGATCAACAGATGAAGCAAGCCCATCTCCTCCAATACTTCCTCCTTGAAAGCAATATTCGTGTGAACGATTGCGCCTTCCTTCATTGCTTGCAGGCATTTTTCTACGACGTAATACGTCTTACCGCCGCCCATTGTGCCTTCTACAAGCTGAAACATATCTCGATTAGTTTACGGTTGGAATCCAAGATTTGACTACGCGGAAACCTGCGGCTGCAATGCGCAGGGAGACAAGACCTTGGATCAAGAGAAGCGTCTCAGTGAGCGGGAAGACTCGGTTGATTTGACCCACCCAAACGTAATCAAGGGAGTAAGATGGAATCAGACCCGTCATGTATTGAAGTTGAGCGTGGACCGCCGCGAACAAGGCGTCTTTCTGTGTGTAAAAGGCCCCGACGAGTCCCACGATAAAGCCTATCGGGCTCATGCAGAACGCAATCGCGGAAAGGACGATGTTCCCGCCATGGTAAGCGAACTCCCAGAGCTTCTTTAGTGGGCCTTGCAAGTCGGCAAACCAACTGCGCAACATGTCAGTGAACCATTGTGGTATCAGATTCATAGCTTGCCCTCGTCTGCGAAAGTTCCCCTAAGAACGCTTATTATATCCATGATTGCTTTGTAAGCGACAAAAAACAGGATGAAGGTTCTGATTTGTGCGATACGATCCGAGAATCCCTCTAAGGATATTACCCGTGCCCCGAAGCGTGGAAAGTCTATAGTCCAGGCAAGGGCAGCATTTGCGTTAACTCCGCCAACAAGGCGATTTTGGAGCGCTAATAGATCCGTCTTGATCAAGTCGATGCCTGCCTTTGTCTCGGTGGCTCTTGTCTGACCAGCGGAGTAGGAGAATGCGCCTTCATCGGGAATCGTGCCCGTAATGCCGTCGCCACCGAGTCCGGTAGTCGTGCCGGTTGATGTTTGCGTCCCTGTGAGCTTGTCGGCTATGGATTTGAGCGCATCCTTGTTCTGGGATTGAATGTGTCCATCGGCTACAGCGTCTGCGTGCGCCTTGTCCATCGCGGCTTTGTCTTGCGAAGCGATGCGCTGCAACTCGCCACGTAGTTCCTTGTGTCTGGCTTCCGCGTTTGGATCGGGACTCGAGCCAGGACGTGCTTCGTCGGGGACGTTAGGCTGCGGAGTGCTAGCGGTTGGCGTTGGCGTTGAACTTGCACCGCTCGTTGTGCTTGTGGGCGTGGATGTTCCGTTATTTTGGGTTGGAGTCGTGCCAACGGCGTTTCCAGACTCAACGTTATCCCACGCGGTTTCTCCGCCATCGACGGTTGAGGCCTCATCTATCTCGTAGGAAAATGACTCGTTGCTGGTCATCTTCCACGGAATCTTTGAGTTTGGGCCTACGGTGATCGTCTTCGTGCTGATTATGTTACCGTTTGCGTCCTTCGTGGTGATTCTAAAGGTTTTGATGCCATCGGTGTCGTTTTCAAGGGTGACTTCCTTGTCCCATCGGTTCTGTGCTTCCTCGGGAACGTTGTTGCCGTCAGAATCCACGGGCAACCCGTTTGCGCCGGTTGCCGTGCCACCCTCTGTAAATCCTCCAGAGTTGCCGGTTGCGTTTGGGTCCTGGGAAACGTTGGCCGCGTTCTTCCAGTTCGTCATGTTGTAATTGTTGTTGGAGTCGCGCCAGCCAACAATGATGTAGAACGAATTGGAGGAGGTGATAGGACCAAGGTTAATCGAGCCGCTCCGTGGGTATGCCTCGGGTGAACTATAAACGTTCTGAGTGCCCATGTTAATGAATGCTCGCGGCTGGTTGTTAGGCGACGTGCCGCCATACATGAGCCAAAAAAACGTTCCCGTTTGGCCCGCTGGCATCGTTAGTGCAAACGAGGTATATGGCAGAAGCCAGGTATCAGCGGATGCGGAAGAGGTTAGCGCAAGGACCGCGCAAACTGCAAGCCAGCGAGGAAGAAGAAGAAAACGGCAGGCCATAAAATGCTGTGCTCCAGTGGTAGAAGTTCGCTTTCTAGGGTTATTCCCGAAGCTGTGACGGTCACAGTTCCGGCCATCAGAAAAATAGGGCCGTCTGAAACCCCGTTTACGTAGCCCTGCCATGGTCCCGCCAAATTCCTGCCATCTACCAAGGTGGCCGTCGTCGCGTCTTGAATTTGGAGGTAAACCATGACAGGGCTCGATTGCGTGTCCTACTTGCTAGCAAGACGGCGAGCGTAACGCAGGCCCATGAACACGAGGGTGATCGCGAACAGGGCGGCAGCGCCCGACGCGATAGGGGTGGCAAGGGCCGCGAGTGCGGTCACCGCATCATCAACGAGAGCGGCTTGCGCATTGACTGCGATTGAGGAGGCACCAACCACGAGAGCGGCGGCGAGGCGATTATTACTAATGGTCTTGTTCATTGTGTGTGTTTTGTTGTGCGCCGGAATCTGCCGGGCCAGTCTTGCCATTCTTGGCTTGATCGCGTCATCGAGGCATAGGTTCCCCATTCAAGTCGCCGCCCTGCGGGCGGAACCGGTATCCTCGTTCCTCGGATTCTCCGGTTCCTTGCCCTTGGGCGGAGCCTTATTTGACTAAGGAAATACCCGCTGGATGCATGTTCAGACCCCAGCCTGAACAAAGCTCGCCCTCGGTTACTTCCTTAGCCAACTTACGGCCCCCAGCCTTTCGACTGGCCAACGATCGCAAACCCGTGATAACGGCGTCACTTGCGCCCCCTGATGCCCCTCTCGTGCTCGCCTCTTGCTGCCACTTCTTGCGGCAAGAGTCGGAGAGGATCAGCATGCGGTCTTGTTCGTCTTCGGTGAACTTGCGCATTTCGTATGCGTTGGCGTTCACCTGGGACCACTGTTCCAAGCCTTTCATTACATACGACACCCCAGGGAGTCCGGTATCATATAACCGCACATCGGCAAAACCTCCGCCCACATCTCTCCAGACTGACCGGAGAGCGAAGCATTCAGTTTTGTTTGTGCGGGTGGCTGGCAGACCGTCTAACAGAATATGGAAGTGGTAACGCCCCTTCAACTCCCCTCGTTCTTCGCGTGCCAACCACAAGAGAAGAGCGAAGGGAACCGATTCGATGCGGCTCCCGGCTTTGTTCTTCTTGCGACCATTGGACGCTTCTCGAAGGAATGCGAACAGCATCTTTCGCCGCTCGATGAATCCAGGCACGTTGAGAGCGTTCCCGTGCTCATCCTTCGAAGCGAAGGTTAGAGTGACGAAGAACGCCCAGCGGTGCAAAGATGCATGATAAGCAATGCCGTTCATTTAGAGGGCAGTTTTGCGGGATAGTAGAGCTACGGTTCAGGCGCTAAGAAATCCCCTTATCGGGGCCGGTTTCGCGGTTGGAACTTCCTTCCGCTGCGCATTCCAAATAGTTACTAGCCCGCTCGACTGTTTTAGCGGTGAATCAGGCTTTCGGTTTGGACCTCTCGACGGAGACACCTTGAACCCGTTCTTGTGTAGAAAGGGCTTGAGCAATTCGCGCCAGTTCATCCGCAGCAAGCCAGCCCTTGAGCACTTGGCCCTTGAGCTTAATCATTGCGTTAGCTGGAGCGAGATCGCTTGCCAATACGGTAACTTGTGCGTCTTCGGCTTGGTCCTGTGTAGAGAACAGAGCGTTGAATTTTTCGTCTGTCAGGTAAGTGACAAAGAAAGTTGAAGCACGGTAAGCACTTGGCTTGGTTTTGTCCGAGATAACGACCTGCCAAAGGTGGCCGACTTTCCCGGTTGTCTTGTCTGTGAGTTCGTTACGAACTGCCTTTTCAATTTGGCCGTGTAGGACCATAGTTGTATTTTGTAGGTCCCCAGTGGTTAAGGCACCTCGGGCGCTGGGGACGCCGCAAGAGGGTTTCCGGCCTGTCCGCCATCATGGGCGAATGCAGTTGAACCGTGAAATTCAAAAGCTCCGCAGCGCGTCACGGCGTCTGCGGAGCTTGGCGTTCCTTCTGTGTCTTGGAGTGCCAGGCCAAGTAACGAGCGAGCCTCTCTAAGCCGCATCGTGGAATTGTTAAAGGCTTCCTCGGCAGGAGGGAAAGCCAGGTCTGCGGCTTGAAGAACAGTTGCAGCAAGGGCAGGGGAAGGACGGGGAACGCGTGCATTTCGCGCATAAGTGCCCATCTCGAAGTTTCGGCGCGCCTGTTCGGTCGATACCGTGGGCGGGATGAAGTCAAAACAAACCTGGAAAGCAAAACGCCCGCCGACATCGACGGGAAGGGCCTCAACGATACCTAGGGCATCGTGACGCATGGTTTGTGTTTGGCGTTGCATGATCGTGACATCGTGGACACGAGCAAAGGCAGTTTTGGACTGCGCAACGAGATCGACGCCGATAGGCTACACCGTTTCCTTGATCGTGACTTGTTCGAGGCTCTGACCCCTCGGCAGCTCTGACACTGCGAAATCAGCTTATTTGGCTACCTGGGAGGAAGCAACATTTTTTTCTGACTTTTTTGCACCTCTTTATTGATCTTCTCCATCTCGGATGCGGCACCGCCTAAGACTAATGCGCAACCCCCGACGAATAAGAGAAGAACAAGAAACATGATTCCAACCATGACACCGATGATGGTGAGCCATACGCGAATAGCCGTGTTGGCGGTCCTTGCGAGCTTCTCGGTTTCTGTCAAGTGCGAGTTTGGGAGTAGTGGCGGCATAAGAAAAAACCTCGCTGGGGTCAGAGGTCCCAGCGAGGCGCGCAGATGGTGTTTAATCATCAACGATTGCTTTCGTCACGATCAGGTGATTCAGCGTTGACACCTTGGATGATGTTGTTTTTTGGGGCAAGTGGTTTTCCTATCTTTCGGCTTCACATGACATTGATTGTAAGTAGTTTTAAAAAGCGCTCTACTCACCCCAGATCGTGAAATAGAAGACCGGGTAAAAAGAGCGGCGCATGCCAGATCAAGGTTTGGGCCACGGAAGCCACCTTCCTCATCGCTCGCTGGTAGTCGGTTCGAGTCCGGCCGGGAGCACCAGCCATTCAGCGCAGTGGCATTCGGCGCTCAAGGCAATCGCTGAGCCACTTCACCAGCTCGGACACGTTGGGATACTTCTTGCGCAGTTGCGCGAGCGTGGACCAGTCGAGCGTGGGGCGTTGCGCCGCAGCCGTGAGGCGATGAATGGTGAGCATGGTCTGCACGGCCTCGAACTCGGAGGCGGTCATACCAAGGATGCTCTCTGCATCAGGCAGTCCATCCAGCACATTCAAATCGACGCCCAGGGTGCTGATGCCGACACCGAACTGATGACCGAGGCTGCGCAAGGATTCGACGAGCGCTTCATCATTGATGGCTTCGGCGATGACGAGTTCCCCCTGTGTGGCCCAGCGTGTGGCGCTGAGAGCCTGGAAGAAATCGGGTGAGAAGGTCTCCAGCGATGCCGCGAGTTTCATCGTGACGCCTGTGATGCCCACTTCGGGTCCGCCGAGATGTCGGCGCAGCGAGATCATGATCTCATCGAAGCGCGGTTGCTCATCGGCACCCGTCTCGACATCCCAATCGGCACAGATCAGATCGGGAGTCTCCCAGTCGCCATCCACGCGCAATTGCATCCCATGCTTGCCATTGAGCACGAAGGGAAACTGCGCTCGTCCAAGACTGAGTCGCTCATAAATCGCGAGCATCTTCAGGTAGCGCTCACGCACGAGATCCCCCTCGTCCATCGGCTCGAAGAAGCTGCCGTGATGGCCATTGGAGCCGGCGGCCGATGAACGCTTCAATCGAAGATAGTAGCCCTGCCCTTGATCCACCTTGGCAATCGGTGAGGTGGGATCATACGACAAGATGGAGAAGTGATAGCGCAGCGTGGCATCACTGTATTCATCACCCAGCCGGAATCTCACAAGGCGGATCAATTCGGTGCCTTTGATGGCCTCCGAGGGTTGGGTGGGAAGGATTTCCGGCAGGATGTGTCGGAGATGTTCGCGAAGATTCATGAAGGGCGGGGAGAATCGGCAGCATGAGGAATGCCACACGCAGCGTCAAGCATGGAGATGGCACAACGTCAGAAAGCGCCAGCGATCTTTCGACCGACCCAAAACACTCCGAGAAGCACCAGCACGAAGGCTGCCCACGTAGGATGAGCCCAGAGTAACAACCGACGTTCATCAAGCTCAGGATCGGGCAATGAGGCCACGGCTTTCACCAGATCATCGGGTTGCACGGAGTTCATCACCTTGCCTCGGGTGAGCATCGCGATCTCACGCAACACATCATAGCGAGCGGGCTGTCCGATCTTTTCACGAGTGCTACCCTGAATGGAGATGACGCTATCGAGCGGCGCTCCACTCTCTGCGCAAGTGAGGCGGACTTTGTGTTCTCCTGGTTCGTTCGGTGTGAAGCTGCCCGAGAACAGGCCCCATGATTCCTCACCCCCTGGCAGGAGGCGAACGCTGTGCGTCTTGCCGCTTGGTGCAGCCACTTGAGCAATCACGACGGCATCACGCAGAGGTTCGCCTGAAGGGCTGAGAGCATTTGCATTCAAGGTCAGCACATCACCAGTGCGAGGACGATCAGGACTGTAGAAAAGGCGCAGGCTGCTGCCGGACGACATGTTGCGCTGATACGCCATCCAGCGAACCACCTGCCCCCAGAAGCGATAGTGATACTTGTCTTCCACACCACGACGCCAGCGCCAGGCTCCATCGCTGCCCATGAAGAGAATCTTCCCCGAGCCATAGGTCTTGGAGACGATCATCGGCACACGTCCGAATCGAGTGGCCTCACTGCTATGCGTGGCGAGCACCTCGGTCCCAGCTTTGGCGCGCAGCGCCGGTGCATACCATTGAAAGCCCGGAAGCGTGGCCCACACGCGCGTGCTCGCTTCATCGCTGTCTTCGAGCTTGGTGAGGAGACTTCGCTGCCCAGCATCGGTCAAGGCGAACCGTCCTGGTGCTGCACTCCCCCACCCTCTGGGTTGGGCTTCATCGAGCACCACCGGATAAAGATCGGCGAGCGGAGACTTCTCGAAGGTGCCCTGATGTCCATTGAAGCCCGGAAGGAAGACGAGACCGGCAGCCTGATCGCGCACGAGATGCTTCAATTGCTCGCATTGCTCCTGGCTGAGTTGTTGCGGCTCCATGCCCACATCACCGAGGAAGACCACATCGTATTTGCTCAGTGCTTCAGTCTTCGGGAAGGCATCCAGATAACCACGTCCGCCGCCCATCTTGTCGAGGCCGGGATGGAACAGCAGGCACTCCACTTCCACACCAGGATCACGCTCCATCGCATTGCGCATGTAACGATACTCCCAGCGTGGGAAGGACTCGATGATCAACACTCGCAGCTCTTCCTTTCGAATCGAGACAGGTGCCTCCATCGAGTTGTTCTCAGGATAGCGTTCGCCGGTGATCGCAGGCACCTTGAGCATGAGCTTCACGTCACCGGTCTTCGCGGGACGCCAGACGATGCTGTCCTGCGCCTTGCCCATGGCTGGAAGAACGATGTCCTTTGTCATGGATTCGCCCGTGCTCGCTGTCATCTCCACGGTCACGGGTTGCTCGCGAGGCAGCGAACTCTCGATGACAAACGGGATGCGCAGCGGCTTGCCTTCCACACCGAAGGTCGGTGCATCAAAGCTCACCACCCACACATCCGGCAGCCGTGTCTCCGCACCCGCAGGCACGGCGAACACAGGGGCATTTCTCATGCGCAACTGCGTAGCAGCCTGGGCAGGCGCATTGCCCGTGTTCCAGTCGCCATCACTGATCAGCACCACACTGCGTAGCCGAGGATGCTGATCCATCACCTTGCTCAGAGCACCGTCAATGTCCGTGCCATCACTCGCGGATTCCAGGCTGGATGAGAAGGGCTCCACCACGACATCCATTCGTTGCGACAGGGATTGCCAGATCGCAGGCGATGTGAGCGGAGTAATGCTCTCAGTTCGTGATGCAGGTGCGCTGGATGGCTCGCTCTCATTGATCACGTCACGCGTGTCCATGCTCGTCGATACATCATAGAGGACAGCAACGGCAGGCCGCTGGTCAGGTTTGAAAGTCTCCCGCCATTCGGGCTGGTTGAGCGTGATCGCAATGCAGATGGCGATCAGCACGCGCAAGAGTTCGAGCCAGCCCATGGCCCGCTTCTTCACCGCCCGCTGCCATCCCAGCCAAGCCAGCGCCGCTGTGATCAAAACGATGATCACACCCAGCGCGACCGTGCCGGGAGTAGTGACAAAGGTGAGCTGGCTGGACGTGATCATGCGTGAGTGAAGCTGTCAGTTGTTCGCGTCGTCCGCACTGCACACAGCGATTCGCCTGCTTGCAAAGTCTTCTCGATGAACTCCAGGAAGCCACCCTCTGGTCGGCAAGGGATGACATCGAATGGAACAACGGCACTCCCGTTCCAAGCGACATTTTTGTCGTGAGCATCGAACACTGCCACGTTGTCCTCGGCTCTGTAATAGGCAGCCGTGGTGATGGGAACAAATCGCTGGCCGACAAACCACTCATCAATCTGGCTCTGCGTCATTGGCTCCAGTCGATAGCTGGGTTGCGAAGTGACAGCGGTGATCACTTTGTCGCTGATGACAAATCCTTCCAACCGGTTGATCTGGCCGAACAACTCATTCTGTAGCGTGAGTCGTTCGAGATAAAGGTAGATGCCAGACTCCCAAAGGTGGAATCGCCTAGCGTCTGCACCGGAAGCGACCAAGTCCAACTCCAGCCCAGGGGTGAGGCCAAAGTAGTTATACTTGGTCGCCTTCCACAGCCTGCCATCTCGCAAGGGATGCAACAAGTCGTGTTCCATGCCTCCTTTGACCGTGAACGGGAAGATGTCTTCAGCGTTCAGCAATGCTCCCACACGACCTGCCCATTCAAGCAAACTTTCTTCCTGGCGGGCTTGAGAGACCGTCCAAGGTGTGCCTCCACACTCCGAAAGAACTCCTCGGAGGACATCGAAGGCTGCCGTGAGACGATCCGCTCCATCTGCTCCTTGGTGTAGATAGGTTTGATCGGCGGCTGAGCGAGGGGCTTCATGATTCATAAAGTAGAATCTGCCCTCCCTGTTGCAAAGCGTTTCCTGACAGCACTCATGCCATCACCTCCCGCTTGGTTTCAGCGCGTTGAGTATCTTTAGCTCCAGGGAGGCAGAGAAGGGCTTCACCGATCAAGGCGAGAGCCATGAGCAGGAGGAAGGTCCGCCAAATCTCGTTGGCCAGGGCGTTCTCGTTCTCCACCTCATCATCCACGCGACGGAACTGCAGACCTGCGAAGAGTTCCTTTACTCCTTCATCGCTGACCATCGCTGGCGAGTCTTCGCGCAGCGGACGATTGAGCGCTACCAGCCGGTCGTCTGAGGCAACAACGCCCGCAACCAATGCTGTAACGGGTGCCTCTGAACCATCGGCCTGACGCCATGTCGCGTTACCCGACAGCGCGTTAGGCGATGCTTCACGAAACTGCGCCGAGCCTAACGTTTTCGCCCCCTGAACCAAGGCCCGTTGCAGCATGGCGTAGAAGACAATGCCATCGCGAGCAAGGCTGCTGTGCGCCGATCCAGGAAGCGTGCCGCAGAACCAGGCTCCACCACTTTGTTCACTAGCTGCCCGAGCCATGAGGAGTTCACCTGTAGTCAGTCGAGCGAGCGGGCTGCCATCACCAGCGATCTCGCAATGCTTGAGCACTTCGAGTTCACCCACGGGCAAAGCGGTGCCGCCGCGAGCATTCGCGAGAAGATCATCACTCGCCCGCCACCACTCGATGGAGCCTGCGTTCTCCACCTTGTTCACTTGTTTCCAGATGCCCCATCGCATCCCGAGGATGCTTGCCTCATCACGCTGACCATTCGGAGGAGGGAAGAAGATCACCGTTCGTCCAGCCGTCACATGATTGGTGAGTTGTTTGGCCAGGATGTCATCAGACGCAGGCAAGGAAGCGTGCCAGAGCACGAGCGCAGTCTTGTCCCAGTCGATCTCAGAGGCACGTTGCGGTGAAAGCACCTGCACTTCCTGTTTGCGACCCGGCTCAATCGGCGAAGCGAGCACCGCACGCATGGGATCAATCACAGCGGGGTCATCGGAGACGATCACACTCAAAGGCATGGATGGTTGATCGAAGACGAAGTCGAAAACGTTGTCGCGAAGATTGGTGTCCGCAGGCAGTTCGATCCGTCCCCAGCCACGCTTCACCGACTTGTCGATGGGCACCGCCTGGGCCTGGAGCACGAGTTCGTTGGCCAACAGGTTCACCTTCATGGTGCTGCGAGTGCCATTGACCACCACCTGAAGCGGTAGCTCCAGCGGCAGCGGCACTGAGCTGTGTCGAGTGAGTCGCAAGTCGAGCATCAGTTCGGCTCGATCCGTGGTTTCACGCCGGACCACTCGATCCACCTGCACAGCGACATTGTCTTCGGCGAGTTGAGGATACGCGATCAGATGGAATCGCACGGCTTCAAGCTTCGCGAAGGCCGCACGCAGCGCCTCCCATCGACCGCTCGTGGCATTCCAGTCCGCTTGTCTCAAGTCGCTGGCGATCCAGACATCGGTCCGCCCAATCTGATTCACGGTGATGAAGTCCAGAGCGCTTTGCATCATCGCAGGCAAATCTGCCGTGGTATCGGACATCTGGGCGGCGGGCAAATCGGTCAACGCCTTGGCATTCTCGATCAAGGTAGGCTCGTTGGTGGCGCTGTCGATGAGCACCACCTTGGTGCGCGAGCCGAACATGTCCTCGATGCCTTGCGCAATCTTCTTCACGGCAGAGGACCGTTTTGATTCCCCTGTTGCAAGGTTCTGCTGCTCCATGCTTGCGCTGCGATCCAGCAAGACGATCACCGCATCAGGCGATCCTCCCGTGAGCCCCAACCAGCCTCCCGCCAAAGGACGCGCCACCAGCAAGATCAGCCCAAGCACCGCCAGCACGCGCAAGGTCAGAATGAGCATCTGCCTCAATCGCGAGTAACCTCGATTCATCTGCTGAGCCGCCAGCAAGAACATCATCGCCGCCCACTGAATCGTGCGCCGACGATGCAGGTGGATCAAATGAATGATCACCGGCAAAGCCGCGAGCGGCAGGGCAAAGAGAAGGGCTGGGGCGAGGAAGCTCACGGGGGCGGCAAAAACCGATTAATGAAGTCAGATGGTGAGATGGCCGGAACCGGCGATGCCGCGAAGTCCCCCACGTTTCGCGTCAGGATAAAGGCAGCGCCCGCAAGTTGCGCCGTCTTTGCCACTGCCGCGTCTTCTAGATCAGCAATGTTCAGACTTCGGACAGCCTGCCAGTCTGCTTTATGGAGGCCAACGACATCGAAGTGTTTCAATACCATGTCCACCGCCGCTGTCGCATCGGCACTCGTGCCATGCTTCTCCACCAAGTAGTAGAGCGTGGCAATACCGTGGCTTGGGCAAACACCCTTGAGAGCCGCCGTGATTACAGAGTCAACAACGATGGCGGAGTCCCTGTAATGAGGCTGGCGATTCTGGAACACGTCCAGCAGCACATTGATGTCCACCACAACGATCATGCGTGCTTCCGCTCCATGTGATCGAGATATTCCTTTCGAGCATCGACATCGCCCTTGATGACTCCAGTGGCCTTGATCACATCAGGATGCAGAGGGCGCTCGTAGCGCTCTCGCATGAGCCGGGTCTGCTTCGCAATAAACGCCTCTGGCGAAGTGCCTATGCGCTCTGCCAATGCGCGCAGAAACTCCAGGTCTTCGTCAGGGATTGGAACAGTCAGGGTGCTCATGATTAGACATTAGTGTTTGGGTCGTTGATTGACAACCGTCGTATCGCCAAGCCTTCCGCCTGCTTGGTGGCCGTCTAATTTCATCATCGTCCCCCCCTCTTCGGTGTGCGGCCCAGAAGGAACCGGGCGAGCACATCATCATACTTTTCGTGCAGTTTCACGCGGTGGTAGTCGATTCCCGTCGTGCGCACGAGATCGTCCATCTCTAGCAAATACTGCCGCACGGCATCACGATACTGACGGGCAATGTCTGTTGGATCAGCCAGCACTGCTTCGCCGCCTTCGAGATCGACGAACCGGGCAGGACGATCAAAGTCGAAGTCCAGTTCCTGCTGGTCTAGCAGATGAAAGACCACCACGTCATGCTTGCGGAAGGCCAGGTGTTGCAGTGCGGGCTTGAGGTCGGCGGGCTGAACGAGCAGATCGGACACGATCACCACCAGCGCCCGTTGTTTGATCTTCTCAGCCGCTTCATGCAGCGACTCCACGATTCGAGTCTCGCCCTCGGGTTGCAACTCACCAAGCGCATCAAGCACCAAGCCAAGATGAGAGGCACCGCGTTTCGCTGGCAACTCGGACTTCTTGATCGCGTTCATCATCCACAGCCCCACGGCATCGCCTTGCTGAGCTGCAAGGTAAGCGAGCGTGCCTGCCACGCGCCGAGCGAAATCGAAGCGGGTCGCACCTTCTTTGCCAAACTTCATCGACCCACTGGCATCGGCGATCAAACACAGGCGCAGGTTGGTGTCCGCTTCGAACTCCTTGATGTAATAGCGATCACTGCGCCCCCACATGCGCCAGTCGAGACGTCGTGTGTCGTCGCCCGGCACATACTTGCGATACTGAGCGAACTCGATCGATGATCCTCGCACCGGACTGCGATGCTTGCCCGAGACGCCACCGAGCATCGCGTGACGTGCGTGCAGCGGCAGTGGCAGCAGGCGCGAGAGAACCTTGGGGTCGAGGAAGGTGCGGGAATGGGATTCGGCAGCCACAGCGTTCAGAGTTTCTTGATCAGTCTGTCATACTCGGAGTGGTGGCCGATCCACACCCACGAAATGGAGTCGTCCTCAACAAATCCCAACGCCCGGTAATGAAGTCCCACTCGGACTGAGTGATAGCCGCTTCCGAGGGGCTTGAAGTGCAGTGACGCATGTCGGGAATCGGTTTTCCAGAGTTGATAATTCTTTTCGGCAAGATCACGGACATCAGTGGGCAGGGCGTTGAGGCAAGCCCAAAAACGCGGCGTGCAAAATGAGTTCATGGAAACTGGCGGAGGGTTCCTGTGACTCGGGCAGCACGCGCCTCGTCAGCCAGGAAGTCCAATGCACCGCTCTGAGCATCACGCTCCATTTGTGCATCCCATTTGCGATTGAGATACTCATCGAACCAGCCTGACAATTGATGGAGGTCCTGTTCAGGGAGTTTCTCAATAGCGGATTCGATTTCGAGGATCGTGCTCATACGCATCTTTGACTACTTCTCGTTACTCAACTCCGTCACCAAGCGCTTCACCACCTGCTTCGAATCCACACCATCGCTTTCGGCGGTGAAGGTGGTCATCACGCGATGGCGCAGCACGCTTTCGACGACGGCGGTGACATCTTCTCGGCGGACCATGTAACTGCCGTGGAGAGCGGCGCGGGCTTTGGCTCCGAGGACGAGGTATTGCACCGCACGAGGTCCGGCACCCCAGCCGACGAGAGGCTTCAGCCATGAAGGAGCTTCGGCCCCATTCGGACGTGTGCGACGCACGAGATCGACGATGAACTCATAAATATGATCCGGCACCGGCACGCGACGGACGAGATCCTGATAGGCGATGACGCGCTGACCATCGAGCACATGTTCGAGACGCGGCGTTGTGGCTCCAGTCGTGGTCTTGGCAATCGTGATCTCTTCCTCGCGGCTCGGATAGTCCACACCGATCATGAACATGAAGCGGTCGAGCTGAGCTTCCGGTAGTGGATAGGTTCCCTCTTGCTCAATGGGGTTCTGAGTGGCGAGCACGAAGAAGGGTTGCTCCAGCGTGTAGGTGCGTCCGGCGACCGTCACGCGGTGCTCCTGCATGGCTTCAAGCATGGCGGCCTGCGTCTTGGCGGGAGCACGGTTGATTTCGTCAGCCAGCACGATGTTGGCAAATACGGGCCCTTTGACGAACTCGAACTCGCGTTTGCCCGTCGCCGTCTCTTGCAGGATGTCCGTGCCTGTGATGTCCATCGGCATCAGGTCGGGCGTGAATTGAATGCGGCTGAAGCTCAGGCTCATCGTTTCCGCCAGTCGCGAGACGAGCAAGGTTTTCGCCAACCCAGGAACGCCCATCAGCAAGGCATGACCACGGGCGAAGAGGCAGATACAGAGCTGCTCGATCACGTCATTCTGCCCCACGATGATTTTGTTCAGTTCCTTCGTGAGCTGGGCATAGACGCTGCGGAGCTGGTCAATGGCGGCGACATCATCTTGAGGCAGGGGCGTTGAGGGGGCTGACATGGGTGCGCAAACTCTCGCCTGTGAGCACCATGCCACGCAAGGAGAAAGGCAATCTCCTGGAAATCATCTGCCAGCTCTGGACACGTCACTTGATTCCCGGCATCAAGCGCTGAATCCAGCGTGCGCAGATCCACAACACGCAGCCCGCGATGCCAGCAGTGAAGACCACATCCATGAAGCGGTCCGGCATCTGCGCCGCAGCATCACCCGAGACCTCGCCTGCCAGCAGACCGGCGAGCAGATTGCCCAAAGCGCTGCCGAGGAACCAGATGCCCATCATCTGGCCGGTGAGGCGCGGTGGTGAGAGCTTCGTGACTGCGCTCAATCCGACGGGACTGAGGAACAGCTCGCCAATGGTGTGAAGGAAGTAGATCGAGAGCAGCCAGGTGGGCAGCACGGGACCCGTTGCCAGCGCCTGCTTCGCAGCGATCGCCGCAACCACAAATCCTGCCGCGAGCATCAGCAGTCCCCAGGACAGCTTGGTAGCCAGCAGCGGTGCCCGGCCTCGTTTCGCCAGGGCCATCCAGAAGGCGGCAATCACAGGAGACATGACGATCACGATCAGCGGATTGAGCGACTGAAACATCCCGGCTGCCAGCTTAACACCTGCGATCTCCCGAAGGGTGAACCGTTCAGCAAACAAGCTGAACGAGGAGCCCGCTTGCTCGAAGCCCGCGAAGAACAGCACGGCGGCGATGAACAAGATCACGATCACCAGCATCTGCTTCTTCTCGGGCGTCGTGAGTCCTGCCAGCAGGAATGCCCACGCGAAGAAGGCGACTGCGACCGCCACGATGAAGATCGAACTCACACGAGCGACGGCGATGGGATCAAAGCCGATAACCCCCGTCCAGCAGAGCAACACTCCCAATACCAAGATGGCCAGCACCGAGAGGAAGAGCATCCACTCTCGACGCACGTTCTGTCCAGGATGCGAGTGCCAGTTTCCCACCTCAGCGATGCGATGCTGCGAGAGTTTGAACTGCACCAAGCCCAACACCATTCCTGCCGCCGCTGCCGAAAAGCCCCAGCGCCACGCGATGTGCTCGCCGAGATTACTGCACAGCACCTGGCCGATCAGGGCTCCAATGTTGATCCCCATGTAAAACAACGTGAAGCCCGCATCACGCCTCGCTCCGCCTTCAGGATACAACTGCCCGACGAGCGCGCTCATGTTCGACTTCAGCAGGCCGGACCCCAGTCCCACGATCAGCAAGCCGAGGAAAAAGGTGTCCTTGCGGTCAATGCCCAGAACCAGATGACCGATGGCAATCACCACGCCGCCCCACCACACGGCGGACTTCGCTCCGATTAACCGATCCCCTACCCATCCGCCCGGCAAGGCCGCGAGATAAACAAGGGCCGTGTAGAGTCCGTAGATCGCGGCAGCTTCTTCATCCTTCAGCCCCATGCCACCGCGCACCGCATCAACCATAAACAGCACGAGCAAGGCCCGCATCCCGTAGTAGCTCATGCGCTCCCACATCTCGGTGAAGAACAAGGTGTAGATCCCGGGCGGATGTTTGGCGTTGGGTTCGGACATAGGCGGCGCGGAGCATGACACAAACCCCGAGCCGCGATCAATGCTCAATCTCAAATCATTAGCCATCACCATCACTGGCCGCCGAGCGTTGCAGTTGCGGCAGTCGCGTCCCGCCGTAGTTTCGGCCCGTGTTCCTGCCCGCCCTTCGCCCAACCCTCTGCTCTCTGATTGCCACCGCCTGCGTGGCAGCATCCACACTGGCTGCGGAGAAGCTGGAAACCATGAAGGATTTCCGCACCGCCCAGCAAGCCATGACGGATGGACTCTACCATGTGGCCGCCGTGAAGGCGGGGCGATTGCTACAGGACGGACAGTGGTCTCCAGCCGATCAACAAACCCTCGCCTCACTGTGGATCGAATCTCTGGTGAGATCGGGCCAAGGCGAAGCTGCACTCGAAGTGCTCAAGGCCTACACCATCGCGAACCAAGACTACTGGGAAGGCATGGCCTTGATCCTCACCGAGGACTTCGGCACCGCCACCAATGTGCTTGCCGATGCCATCACCACATCAACCGATGCACTCCGCCCCTGGGCCACCATCGCCCGAGCCCACGCATTGGTAGGCGATGGGCGCGACTCCAGTGCTCGCACGATGCTGACGCCGCTTCGCGAGCACCCGGACCCCGTCATTGCCAAGCACGCACGCTTGTTTTTCAACGAATTGGAAGCCAGCACTCGCACGCAGACGGTGCTCAATCGCTTGTCTCGGGAACGGGGTCCGAAAGACGCCAGCATTCAGTATCTTCGGGCGCGGGCATTGATGGAGCAGGGCGAGCTAAAAACGTCTGAATCCGTGCTGCGTGATCTGCTTCACACGGATTCCTCAGGCATGAAGCCGGTAGTTCATGACGCTGCTGTCGTCTTGCTTGCGGATGTGCTTTGGCGTCAGCGCTCACCCGAAGCCAGCACACAACTCCTCACTTTTATCAATTCGTTCAACACCACGACCGAAGCCAGGAACAGCAGTGAGTTCTGGAGCGAAGCCTTTGCACAACTTGAGCGCATCGCCCTCGCCAGCAAACCCACCGACGCCCTCATCAATCCTGCCACTGCCTGGGCCAGTGACGCCACTATTCCAGACCGTCAGGGACATGCGCTCATATTTCTTGCGTCCGAACTGCATCGCTTCAACCGCGAAGTCGAGGCCACCGGTTTGGTCGAAGCATTCCTGCAACTTCACCCGCACCATCCTCGCGCCAGCGATGCCATCCGCCTTGCAATGCAGTTGCACGGCATCGCACGCAACGATTCGCGCGTGCTGCAACTGGCCGAGCGCTGGCAGCAGGATTTCGGCGAAGATAATGGCAAAGGAGTCGTCGATTTCCTCGTGGGCCTCATCCATTTCATGCGTGGTGACTACCGTGATGCACTGAGGTCGTTCGTTCTTGCTGCGGACGATGAAGCAGACCTCGCACGGCGTCGGCGTGCTCTTTACAATGCCGCCCTGTGCGCCATCCAGACCGGGCAGAAGACCTTGTTGCAATCACTGATCACCCAGCTCAGCGAAGCCAGCATCGAAGATCCCAATCGCAAACCGAACGCGCCTCCCATCACCGATACGGATGCCGACCTCGCTCTCGACAAGGCGCTGCAACTGGCATCCAAACTCGATCCGAAAGCCGAGAAGGAACTCAACGATTTCATCCTTTCGCATCCTGCCAATGCGAGACTTTCCGAGGCGCATGTAGCCCTCGCCGAGTTCCGAATGCTCGACGTTCCACCACGAGTCAAAGAAGCGATCGAAAGCCTCGATCTCGCCACACAAATCGCGACCTCACCAGCCCTCAAGGAGCGCATCGCCTACGTGCGAGTCTGGCTGCGCGAGGCGCAGATGGACCTGACGGGAGTCATTCGTGAGGCCCAGGCCTTCCTGGCCGCATGGCCCGAATCGTCGCGCTCAGATGAGGTTCACATGAAGCTCGCCGAGTCCTTCTATCGACAGGAAAAGTATGCTCTGGCACGAACCGAGTTTGAGCGGCTCGCCAGCACACAGCCCACATCGAGTTATGCCGATGCGGCACTCTACTTTGCCGGCATGTCTGCCATGGCCGTGCCCACCACGGAGGGATTGAATGCCGCCATCAGCACCTGGGATGATCTGATTCAACGCAATGGTCCCCTCACCTTTGCTGCGCGACTTCAGCAAGCCGTTGCCACACGTCGGCAGGGCAATCCCGAGAAGGCGCTCAAGATCTACGATGCGCTGCTGGCACTTCCTGAGGCCAAGGGAGAGCAGTTTCTCAGCCTCCAGCTCGAGAAGGCGGAACTGCTCATCGACATGGGCAAGAAAGAGCCCGCTCGATTCGATGATGCGGTGAAGCTGCTTCGATCAGTCCTCGCATCGCCTCAACTTCCGAACGCTTGGTCCGGTCGCTGCGGAGTCTTGCTCGCCGCCACGCTTCGTGATCTCAATCGTCCCGATGAAGCTTTGGAAGCCTGCTATGATGTAGTGAATATCGGCACCAATGTGCTGACCGGCCCGCAGAATCCCACCGAGTATCTTTGGTTCTATCGCGCTGGTTTCATCGCTGTGGACTTGCTGGAAGCGGGGCAGCAATGGGAAGCCGCAGCACGCATGGCGGAACGACTCTCCAAGACCTCCGGTGATCGTGCCAAGGATGCCGCCGAGCGGGCCTCGAAGATCCGTCTCAAGCACTTCCTGTGGGACGGCGAGAAGTAAGGCGAGTTACTTCGTTTTGTTCTTCGGCATGTAAGGGCGCACCACCTCGACGAGGCGCTTGTAGCCAGCCTCGCTGAGATGAAGACGATCCTTCACGAACAGCTCCTGCGCGGGTTGGCCATCGGTGCCTAACGAGACCTTGCTCGCATCAATGTAGATGAGGTTCTTCGATTCCTTGATGTAGCCTGCCACGAGGGCATTGAGCTTGTCGCCTTCCTCGCGCTCGGTGATGCGAGAGATCGCTGGAGACAAAGCGACGAATGCAATCGGCACCTCGGGCAGCCGCGTGCGAATCTTGGCCACGAAGTCTTTGAAGTCACCGAACACTTCGACTGCTGACCGGCCCACATGAATGTCATTTCCGCCGGCACGCAGCACAATCATGCTGGGATCATAAGGAAAGATCATCCGCTCGGCGTAGTGCGTGGAATCAGCAATCTGATTGCCACCGAAGCCACGATTCAGCACCAGGGTTTCCGGGAAGTCCTGGGCCAGCGACTTCCATCGAACGATGGTCGATGATCCCACGAACAAGACGGCACCCTTCGGTGGTGCCTGCTCGGCATCGGCCTTCTCGAAAGCCGAGACCGCCTTCTCCCATTTCGCGAAGTCGTGAGGGATCTTTTGGAGAGGTTCCGCAACGGCATGGGCTGCCGCCAGGATAGAAACGAGAGCAATGGAAACGAAGGTGCGCATAGGATGAGGGTGCTGCGAACGAGATGCTACTCCCTCGTCTTTCCACTTCATTGGGCCTCGCAGCCACTACGTAAACAGTTTGTCAAAACACACCCGCAGCCATTGTCGGAAGCGCATTCCTCCGATACAACTGCCGCCGTATGAACTCGCTCGTCCGTTCCACCGCTCTTGTCATCGCGTGCCTGATCGGCTTCACTCCGCTCATGGCCATTGAACCCCAGACTGCTTTTGATCAAGCCGCGAAGCTAGCGAAGGACAACAACTACCGGGAGGCTGCCAATGCTTTCGAGGCGATCCTGGAGCGCCAGGATGTTGATGGTCATCTGCTCGCCGAATCGTTGAGGCAAGTCGTGGATTCATTAGCAAATCTTGGTGAGCCAGTCGAGGCCGAGCAGATCATCGAATCCACTGTCACGAAACATGCGAAGCAATGGCTCGTGCTCGAGCAGGCAGCGCAGAGCCTTGCGAGCCTGGATGGCGAGGGACGCTGGTTGAATAACCAATTCGTGCGCGGTGGTGATTCGGGCCTGTATCGCAGCGCTGAAGAACGCGACCGGGTGCGGGCGCTGCAACTGCTGCTCGCGGCGCGCAAGGCGATGCCTGCGGATGCAGCGAAGGCGGACCGCGGGAGATTGCTGGCGTCGCTGATTGACGCCTGGGGCAACGATCTCAGTAGTGAGGGCCGCAGTGCCAGCCAACTGTTGCAACTCACCGACGTGACCACGCTGCCGGATTACGATGAGCAGCGGCCATGGCGACAAATGGATCGGCGCGGCTACCCAGTTGATGAGCTGGGTAGGGTGATCGTTTTCTCCTTGCCTGCCAGCTTTGAGGCAGCGTCGAATGATGGTGAGCGGTTCCGCTTTGCCTTGCAGGAGTGGTCCGCCATCAGCGACGGCAATGCAACGGTGGCCAAGTATCGCTGGGCTGAGCGCGTGAGGTCGTGGCTAGGCGTGGGCACGCTGGAGAATGTATTCCGAGCTGAGGCCGACGAGTCCGCAACGCGGAGCAGCATCGCTGCTGTGCATACCCTGACAGAGGACGAGACGACCGCCAAACTTGCAACCGGTCCTCAGCGTTTCAAGCTGCCGCGCGACTATGCCTTCCTCGCCAATTTGCGCGAGGTGAGTGTGGCACAGGTGGACCGGAAGGACGTCTTTGACGGCCGCGGGGGTGGCGAGGGATTGGAGCCAACTATAGCATCCCACGCCATCGTTAGCGAGTTGCTCGCGCGTCATCAATTTGTCGAGGCAGCGGTCGAGTTGAAGTCAGCGATTGCTCGCACCACAGACAAAGACGAGCTGAAGTCCCTGCGCGATCAGCACGAGCAAATCGTCGGGAACTGGGGCCGGATCGAAGAAGGCAAACCGCAGCCTGCGGGCACCAAGGCGAAGCTCTCACTGGTGTTCCGCAACGCAACGAAGGCGGAGTTCAGCGCGCGGCGAGTCGATGTTGCCAAGCTGCTGGAAGACTCGAAGGCGTATCTCAAGACGCGTCCGCAAGAGCGCGACTGGGAGAGGACTGAGGTCGGTCGCATCGGTCAGCGCTTGCTCAGGGATGGTGGCTTGAAATACCTCAGCGTGCCGGTCGCGCACTGGAGCCTGGACTTGCAGCCAGCGGCGAAGCACTGGGACAAGCGCATCGAGAACGAGACGCCGCTGAACGAGGCGGGCGCTTACTTGGTCGAGGTCAGCTTCAATGGCGAGCACACGACGCGCGCGCTGCTGTGGATCGAAGGGCTGGCCATCGTGCAGACCACGCTCGGCGATGGCTTGCACTGCTTCGTCTGCGATGCCGCGACGGGCGCGCCCGTGCCAAAGGCGAAGGTGAGCTTCTTTGGCTACGACGTGGAATACAAACGCGAAGGCATCCTCACGAGCCGCGAGTCATGGCAATACAAGTTCTCCGAGACGACGAAGACGACGGACGACAACGGTGTGGTGAAGCTGAGCGCGAACGATGGCATGCAGTGGCTCATCGTTGCTCGCGATGCGGCAGGGCGGCTGGCTTACTCGGGCTTTGAGTCGTTTTACGCGCCGGGGCGCAACGACGAAGACCGACGCCAGTCCCGCATCTTCACCATCACGGATCGTCCGGTGTATCGTCCAGGTCAGGAAGTGAAGTGGCAGCTCTGGGCGCGCAAGGTGGGCTATGATCCGAAGCTGAATACTAACTCTTTCACGGGCGACAAGTGCGAGGTCACGATCATGAACCAGCGCGGCGAGAAGGTCAGTGAGAAGACTTATCGCGTGGATGAATCGGGTGCGGTGCAGGACACGCTTGCGCTCGCCGAGGATGCGACGCTCGGCATCTATCGCATGATCATTCGCCTCAATGGCAAGGAGGGTCCGTTCGGTAATCACAGCTTCCGCGTGGAAGAATACAAGAAGCCGGAGTTCGAGGTGAAGGTGAAAGCTCCCGACAAGCCGGTCGCGCTGGGCGAGGCGTTTGAGTTCAGCGTGAAGGCGGACTACTACTTCGGCGGAGCGGTGAAGGAAGGTCGCGTGAAATACAAGGTGCAGCGCACGGCGCACACCGATACGTGGTTCCCGGCGGGCCGCTGGGACTGGCTGTTCGGCAGCGGCTACGGCTGGCGCAGTGTGAGCTATGACTGGTATCCGGGCGCGGGCTCATGGTGCATCTGCACGCCGCGCTGGCCGTGGTATAACTGGCGCAGCGATCCGCCCGAACTCGTGGCCGAAGGCGAGCAGGCCATCGGTGCGGACGGCACGATCAAGGTGAAGATCGACACCGCGCTAGCGAAGGAACTGCACGGCGATGAAGACCATCGCTACAGCATTGATGTGGAGGTCACTGACAACTCGCGTCGCACCATCTTTGGCAAGGGCAGTGTGCTCGCCGCGCGCAAGCCGTTCATTGCCTATGTGTCGCTGGATCGCGGCTGGTATCAGACCGGCGATCAGGCGACGGCGAGCTTCTTCGCGCGCACCTTGGACGGTCGAGAAGTCGAGGCCACAGGTGCTGTGACCGTCTTCAAGGTGACCTACGCCGCCGATGGCACGCCGAAGGAAGAGAGCGTTCACTCAGCGCCCGTGAAGCTAAAGCCGGACGACGCGCATACTGGTGAACGTGCGACCTTCAAGTGGCCACAAGCTGGTCAGTTTCGCGTCAGCGTGAAACTCAAGGACACAGCGGGTCATGAGGTTGAAGCCAGCACCTTCGTGCTCGTGCGTGGCGAGGGGTTCAATGGCAAGGACTTCCGCTTCGATGATCTGGAAGTCGTCACCGCGCAGGACGAATACAAGCCGGGCGACGAGGTCGAGTTGCTGATCAACACGAACCGCCCCGGCAGCACCGTGGCGTTGTTTGTGCGCGACACACGCAAGGAGCCCGTGTGGCTCACGCTCGACGGCAAGAGCACGAGCTATCGATTCAAGCTCAGCGAGGCCGACCAACCGAACATCTTCATTGATGCCTACACGGTGAGCAACGCGATGCTGCACAAGGTCACGCGCCAGATCATCGTGCCTCCCAGCAAGCGCATCGCGAGCGTGGAACTCATCACCGACAAGCCGACTTACCAACCTCGCGAGTCATCGAAGGCAACGCTGCGCGTGAAGGATCAGCATGGACAGCCCTTCGTCGGCAACGTGGTGCTCACGGCCTATGACAAGTCGCTCGAATACATCTCCGGCGGCAGCAACACGCCCGAGGTGCGCGGCTTCTTCTGGGGCTGGAAGCGGTCGCACTTCGCGATCTTCCGTGACTCGCTGCACGCGCTGGAGTCTGGTTTGCAGAAGATGGGAGAGGTGGCGATGAACTCGCTGACGGCGGATGGTGGAGCGAGCTATGTGGACTTCCCATTTGCTACCTCAACTGCATCTCCTGTTAGTCGCGGCATGAGATTTGGCAATGCCGCCATCATTCCAGATAGCGTTGATGGTCTGCTGAGAATGGCTCCTGTGGCTGCTCCAGCACCTGCTGCCGATCGAGCCCTCGCGAAAGCCGAGGCTAACGTTACGTTTTCAGCAGGCGGCGGTCTCGGCGGTGGTGCAGATGGCAATGAACCCAATCAACCCGTCATGATCCGCACCAACCTCGCCGACAGCGCAGTGTGGCTGACGAGTGTGAAGACCAACGACGCAGGCGAGGCGAGCATCGACTTTGCCATGCCGGACAATCTCACGACCTGGAAGCTGCAAAGCTGGGTGATGGGCCGCGACACGCAGGTGGGCGAGGCGTCGGTGGAAGTCATCACGCGCAAGGACCTGATGGTGCGACTTCAGGCTCCGCGTTTCTTTGTCGAGAAGGATGAGGTGACGATCAGCGCGAACGTCCACAACGAGACCGACAACGAGCTGGGCGTGAAGGCCTTGCTGGAAGTCACCAGCGGCGGCGGTGATCTTGTCGCGCTCGATGATGGCAAGATGCCATCGCTTCAGGGCAGCATCCCGGCGCATGGCGAGAAGCGCTTCGACTGGCGCGCGAAGGTGCGTGGCAGCGGTCAGGTGCAGATCATGGTGAAGGCCATCGCGGAGGGCGCATCGGATGCGATGCAGATGAGCTTCCCGGTGTATGAGCACGGCACGCTCAAGACGGACTCGTGGAGCCTCGCGATGCGCGGCGATCAGGGCTCGGGTAAGATCGAGTTCACCGTGCCGGAAGAGCGTCGGCCTGAGCTTTCGCGACTCGAAGTGCGCTACTCGCCGACGCTCGCGATGGCGATGATCGATGCGCTGCCTTACCTCGCTGATTACCCGTATGGCTGCACGGAGCAGACCTTGAATCGTTTCGTGCCCACCGTGATCACCTTGGGCGTGCTCAAGGACCTGGGCCTCGACTTGAAAGTCATCCGCGACAAGCGGGTCAATCTCAACGCGCAAGAGATCGGCGATGCCAAAGACCGCGCCAAACGCTGGCAGGGCAAGAACGGCAAGGGCGAGGACAAGGACGCCGTCTTCGATGAAGCCAAGGTGCAGCGCATGGCGCGTGCAGGGCTGACACGACTCGCCGCGATGAAGGGCAGCGATGGCGGGTGGGGTTGGTTCCCTGGTGGTCGCGAGTCCTCTGCGCACATCACAGCGCAGGTGGTGCATGGCTTGATCGCGGCGCAGCAGGCGGGCATGAAGGACGCGAAGCTCGACGCACTGATCCAGAGCGGCATCGCCTGGCTGGAGGCGCACGAGAATGGTGAGCTGCGTAGAATGCGTCTGCCGGAGAAGGACCGCGATCATAAGTCTCAGCCCGACAACACCGATGCGCTCGTGCACAGCGTGCTGGCGGAGCGAGGTATCGGCGACCAGGCGATGCGCGCGGCCTTGTATGAGCATCGCGCCGATCTCTCTCATCTCAATGTCGCGCTTCTCGGCCTCGCCTTCCATCAGGTGAAGGACACCGAGCGCCGCGACATGTGCCTGCGCAACTTGCGGCAGTTCGTGAAGCAGGACGACGAGAACCAGACCGCGTGGCTCGATCTTCCCGGCCAGGGCTGGTGGTTCTGGTGGCAAGATCCGATCGAGACGCAGGCCGCCTTCCTTCGCCTGCTGTGCAAGGTGGAGCCGAAGGGCGATCTCGCCTCGCGTATCGCCAAGCACCTGCTCAACAACCGTCGCCACGGTCACTACTGGAGCAGCACGCGCGACACCGCTGCCGTGATCGAATCACTCGCCGCGTATGTGAAGGCGAGCGGCGAATCGAAACCCGATCTCAAGCTGGAGGTCGTGCTTGATGGTGAGGTGAAGAAGACGCTAGCGATCACGGCGGAGAATCTCTTCGCCTTCGACAGCACCTTCGTGCTCGAAGGCGTCGATGTGAAGAGTGGCAAGCACACACTGGAGTTCCGCAAGCAGGGCGGCTCACCGCTTTATGCCAATGCTTACCTGACCGTGTATTCCAAGGAAGACATGATCCCTGCCGCCGGACTGGAGGTGAAGGTGAGCCGCAAGTTCTACAAGCTCACCGAGCAGAAGCAGACCAAGCAAGTCAGCGGCTCACGCGGTCAAGTCGTCGGCCAGCAGACGCTGAAGTATGCGCGCACCGAACTCGCCAGCGGCGATGCCTTGGTCAGCGGTGATCTGGTCGAGGTGGAACTCTCTATCGAGAGCAAGAACGACTACGAGTATGTGCTCATCGCCGACCCCAAGCCCGCCGGCTTCGAGCCCGTCGATGTGCAAAGCGGCTGGTCATGGACGGGGCTGAGCGCCTACCGTGAATTCCGCGATGAGAAGGTCGCCTTCTTCGCCGACCGCCTGCCGCAAGGCACGCACAACGTGAGCTACCGCGTGAAGGCGGAGATCCCCGGCAAGTTCAGCGCGCTACCTACCAAGGCCGAGGCGATGTATGCGCCCGAGTTGCGCGCGAATGCATCGGAGTGGAAGGCCGCGATCAGTGACCGCTAAGCCGAGCGATCCAGAAGCAAGGAGGCTGAGCGACGTGCAACCGGTGCATAACCGTTAGCACTGGCGCGGAGTTTCTTGGCGCGATCGACGCACTCTTCGGCGCGTTGAAAATCGCCTTGGGCCTTGTAAACGGCACCCAGATTGATGTAGGTCTGGGAAAGGTCCGCAGCATC